>JAJYFE010000151.1 GCA_021785435.1 Planctomycetota bacterium | reverse complement strand
CTCTTGAACCCCGCCGAAAAACTCTGTCGCATTGAACCCATGCTTTTTCTCCTGAACTGTCCTCTGTTTCAGGCTGAAAAAGTACCTTAATCGCACGCCCAAATTTTGGGGAGCACTATATTTATCCGACCTGCTGCGGCGCTACCCCGTTGACGGCCCAAGCTGCGCGACATGGCTGTGCCGGGCCAGGCGGCAAGCCAGCGTTATCGCCGCTTTCATACTCGACGGATCTGCCTTGTTCTTTCCAACGATATCGAACGCGGTGCCATGGTCCACGCTGGTGCGAATAATCGGCAGGCCAAGCGTTAAATTCACACTGCCCTGAAAATCCAGCAGCTTCACGGGAATCAGACCCTGATCGTGATACATGGCTACCACCACGTCATAGGCCCCTTGGACGGCTTTATAAAAAATAGTGTCGGCGCTGAACGGACCATGAACCTCGATACCTTGGTCGCGAGCCATCAGAATGGCCGGTTCAATGATGCGTTTCTCTTCATCGCCAAACTGCCCGTGCTCGCCGGCGTGGGGATTCAAGCCGCACACGGCCACCCGTGGGTGCTCGATGGCGAACCAGTCGCGCAAAGCCTGTTGAGCCAGGTCGATCGCATCGAAGACGGTCCCGATTTTGAAGCGGTGCTGCAGATCGAACAGCGCTTCGTGAATGGTGCACAGCACCACGCGCAGGCCTTTATGCACGGGCACCAGCGGCGCGACCGCAGCGCCGGCCAGGCCGTTGGCTGATTCGTCGGGCGCCCGGCGCGGTTCGGCGGCGAACATCATGGCGTAGCGTTTAGACCCGGTGCGGCGGGCCAGCAGCTCGGTATGTCCTGGCCAGTGCGCAAAGCCGGCCAGCCGCCAGCTTTCCTTGCAGATCGGTGCAGTGACCATGGCGTCAATGCGACGGCTGGTCGCCGCCTCCAAGGCGTCGAGCACGAAACGCATCGACACGGCGCCGCCCTGTTTCGACGGCGCCTTGATGTCCATGCCTAGGAACGAATACTCGTCATAATCCAGAGCCACCACATCGTGATCGTATGGTCGCAAATGCTCATGCTGGTCGCGCCACCAAAAGGGTTCGATCTCCGCCAGGTCGGCCGCGTACGCCAGCAGCTCATTAAAACCGAAAACGAGGAATCGCCCCTGCCGCCGCACCGCCGGATCGGCCAAGGCCTTGATAATCACCTCGGCCCCGATGCCCGCCGGATCGCCCATGGTGATGCCGATAACCGGGCGATAGTCGTTCATGGGGCCGCCTCGGTCGGTTGGGGGATGGCCAGGAATTCGCCCGCCTGCAGCTCCCGCAGGTAATGCACCACCGTACGCGCTAAAATATCTGTTTCCAGGTTGACCCGCATTCCGCGACACAGCAGACCAAGCGTGGTCTTCTCGCGCGTGGTGGGAATGACGGCCACGCTAAACTCGCCGCGGCCAACGCTTGCCACCGTCATGCTCACCCCGTCCAAGGCCACCGAGCCTTTCGGCACAATCAGACCGCGGCAGAGCGCGGGCAGGCCAAATGTGATCAGCCAGTCCGCCGGATCATCCCGCACGGCCAGCACTTCCGCGACGGCGTCCACATGACCCTGGACAAAATGGCCGCCGATGGCGTCCGAGACTTTCAAACTTGGTTCCAGATTAACGCGGTCACCGACCTTTCGTTCTCCCAGCGTGCTGCGACGCAGGGTTTCCGCGATGACATCGAAGCTCACCATGCGCGGGGTCAGCGGCTCCGTGGCCGTCAGGCACACCCCGCTGACAGCGATGCTGTCGCCAGGCTTGATAGCCGGCGGCGCCAGATCCCCCAGATCTACGAGCAGCTTCTTGCCCGTCGCCATATCAGTGACGGCGTCGATTCGACCCAATGCTTGTACGATTCCTGCGAACATAAACTCATTCTATCCTGTTTTCCCGTTGAACTGGAATTCTGGAACCAAGCCCCATCGACCAGAAGGGGGCGGTCTTAAAGCTGTTACTATCGGCCCTATCCATTGGAACCGGGGGGCCTTTCGAGGCCGAGGCGCGCGGCAATTTTTCCGGGCATCCCGCATCAACCCAACCGGCGAGCCACCGGGTTTATCCCGGTCACCGAAGGAGGCGACTCGACAAAGCTCGCCAGCCTGCGAGTCGCCCCTGGCGACCTGCCCGCCCACTGGCGGGGCGAGTGGGCTTCAGAACTCCCGTGAAAAGGCGGCCTTACCAACCCTCCGCCCCGAAAAATTGCCACGACCGGGTAGAAGGACGATTATCATGGCCGGTGGCGCCTCCGCTTCCCGGTTCGCCCAACTTTCCTATCTTTCCGCAGCGGAGTACAAAACGCTGCTGGTGGCCGGAGCCGCGGCTGGAATGACGGCGACGCCATGGGCTCGCCACTCACCGGCGCTGTTTTCATCTTTGAACTGACGCACGAGTTGAACATTCCGCTCGGCCTGTTCATCGGCAGCGTGGCGGCATTCGGGGACGCCGTGCTGGTGTTGCGCCACAGCGTTTTGACCGAGAAACTGGTCCGGTGCGGCCAACATATCGCGCGCCGGTACAGCGTTGATGTGTTGGAGATGGTCACCAACCTTGACGAATTATTATACGACGCCGTCGGCAACACGCGGACAACTTCTTTGAACTACTCGGCTCTTCCAGCACCCTCCGGAGCATCAACGCGCTATGCCTCAAACCTTCCCAATCTTCGCACGGCGCGAAGACTCTTGTTCGGCACAAAGAGTCCGGGGTTCGGCGGAGCGTTACCCCCGGCAAGGTCTCCCAGGGCGACGTCTCGATCCGCCGTGGTCAATCCGCCTCCGTGCGGACCGGGGGCTGTGTGTTTGGTTGTCGGCATAGCTTAGTCGCCACGGCGACCCGCGCTGGGGTGCTGTTGATCACGGGCAGTGTAAATCAGCGTCACTGATCCTTGATGAGCCTGCTCCAATCATGGCCCCGGTAATTCCGGCTTGACCCGCAATTCCTCACGATACCGCAGCTGAAATTCATTCCATCGCGTCGCATCACGGCCAAACCACTGCCGCAATTCGGGGCTCGGCACCCAATTCTTTAACCACGGGTAAGCTGGGGCGACCCTTTGGCCAGGCCGCGGGGCCAAAGTTGCTCCACCAATACGCGCCAGCCATCACTCGGCGACGCCGGCTCATCCGCTCGCGTGATCTGGACGCTCCGGGCTGACCAATCCTTCCGCAACAACCTGAAACATCCGCTCTTCCGTATCCGGCGCCTCGACCTGAAACCACACGATGCAATTCGCCTGGCGATTGTGACGAAAACCCAGCGTGTTACGCCACCCGCGGAACCACCGGCGCTCCGTCACACTGAAGGTCCGGGTGGTCCCCGCGCTACTCCATCGGCCGGCGGGATTGTTCTTAACCAGCGGAATCGTGGCCGCGGCCCATTGCTCTAGCGAGCGGCCGTTCAGCCATCGCTCCGCCATGGACCAGCTGCCCAGGAGAATCCGTTGTGAACGCCGGGCGAACTCCAGCCGGCTGCCGCCAGGCAACAGGCTTATCTTCCGCAACGACCACCGCGCGGGCGCCACACCATCGACACCATAAAGCGTCCAGCGCCAAAACGCCTGATGCGCCTGATCCGAAAAGGAGCGCACAATAGCCTCAACTGCCATTGGCTGCTGCGGCCAACTCAACTCAAAAAGCCGTTGTCGGGCCAGCAGAACCACCGTGGCGCCGCCCCGCGTGACCCGGTAGGTGTTGGTGGCGAATTCCACCAACTCCACCGAGGCCCCGCGACGTTCCAATTGTTGTATTTGACGCTTGAGCTCACGCTCCGCTTGCACCGGATTGCCGCCACGCCAGCGAATTTCCAGCACCGGCCCCCCGCCATCCGCCAGGGTCAGTGCGCCCAAACGTTGATCGCCTTGATATGCCGTCACATTCCACGCCACCGGCAACACCGAGGTAAAACCGAACCAGGCGAGTTGCTGAACTCCCCGCTCTTGATCTTTCACCGCTGGGATAGGGTGCTCCCGATCTCGTCTTCCAGCGCCCGCAAGTCGAAGACTCGCCTCTGGAGAGTGCCGCGGGTCATGCTCGCCAGCGATGAAACGTTCGCCATAAGGTCGGTTCTTTTCCTGGACTATTTCGTTTATTATACGTCCATGAGTTCAGCCAAGACACCACTGTCGCCCCGGGCCAGAGCCGCAGCACGACTTATCCTTATGCTGGTGATGCTGGCCTTGGCGCTGGCGGTTGCCCACATCCTGATGGGCGTGGTCAGGCACGCCGTAAGCCAACCGAGGATACGGATCTTCTCCTTCCTTAGGCCAGGGCCAGCGGCCGATCGGTCCACCCCACCCCACTTTGCGGGATCACCCTGTTTTTATGCGGCCGTGACTTATCGATCCGCGGCGTTAGGCGCGCCGGCTGCCGGCGGCTGGTCCGCCCCGCCGACACCGCGACGGGCCGCCGAAGCCTCCTTATCGTCAGAGCTCCCGTTAGGACCGCTCTGGCGTGACGACAAACATGGTTTCATGATTCGTCCACCGCCCGGCTGCCAGGCTCTGGGCGCCAGTGGCGACGATCTCGCCAGCTTCGCCAACCAAGCCCGGCGCTGGGGTATTATTGTGCATCGCAGCCGGCTGGATAAACCGACGCCACTGGCTCAACTGGTGCCGGCCATTCTCGCCCAGGCGCGGCACGAGTTTAAAAAAGTCGTGGTCCTGCAGGACCTGCCGGTTCGGGTGGGCGCCTATCCCGGCGTAAAGTTAGTTCTCCGTTTTCAGGCGATATCCAATCATGCTCCGCTGACCCTGTTGCGCCAGCAGTTGCTGGTGCAGGCCCAGCTCAATGAATATTACACCGTCACTTTTTTCAGCCCGGCCAGCCAGGCCGCCACCGTCCGGCCGCTATTTGACGCTGTCAGCCGGGCCTTCCGCCTGCTGAATCCCGCCGTCATCCAGCGGGAACGACTTGCGGCGATTCAATCCGGAAAACACTGGCTGCAACGACAAACGGTCCAACGCCTTTTGGCCCGATTGAAAGCCCGCCCACAGTTGTTTCGCGTGCGGTTATATCATCACGACATCGGCTACCTCCGACTGCACGCCTTCGGCGGTAAACTGGATGGCTATCAGGGCGTGATTGTGAACACCAACAGCCGAATGTTTCTCGCACACGGCGAAACGCTGATGGCCAAAGTCCAGAGCTTCTGGGCGCGGCGCCACCAGCCAGGACAATCCGGTCCCCCTGTTCAGTACAGCAGTTGGTACAGCGCTGTGGCCAGGCTTACGCCGATTCGTGATCCGCGCATTATCGCCGAACGCCAGGAACAGTTGAAGTTTGATCCAGCCACCAAAAAATTCCACCTGGTGCACATCCACATCCCCTGGCCGACGATGTTTGTGCATTGGAACACGGAGTTGGGTATTCAACAGGGCGGTAATTTTCCCGTTCCCGGCCCCCACGGGCGGCTCCGGCGCGATATCCAATACCAATACCACATTCGGGTGCTTCGCGGCTACGATCATGTGCAGGCGGGACAATCTCAACACCCGTTGCGTTTTTCCATTCCCCGCAGCATGCCGGCCGTGCTGCCGCCGGCGCTGAAGTATCTCTGGCCCCGGCTGGTGAATGTCCGGCGGAAGCAGATGTTGGCCTTTGTTGCCTTCGACTCGAGCCGTTCGCGGTTGGCGCTATTTATTATGCGCGTGCTCGGAGCCCAGACGATTATGCTCCGCGGTCGGCCCGTGCGGGCGTATCACCTGGAGAATCAGCTGTATCCCGGCGTAACCGAGTTGTGGGTCAACGCCGCAGGTAGATTGCTCAAGGTGCAAGCCAGCGATGGCAGCGTGTGGTTGCCCACTAGCGCCCAAGCTATGAACCAACTTTGGGCGGCGTGCCTGGCGGCCTTGCACGGGTAGTTTCGGTTTTAGGGGTTAGATTCTGAACGTGTAACTTCTCCGCGCCGTGCGGAGAAGTTTCGGGCTTACGCGAAGGAGCGAAAAGACTTGGGGAGCAGCCGGTGATAACCCGGTGGTTTGGCGCCGACCATGGGCCAACCACCTCATTATCATGCGGTGCTGACTACACCTTCGCGCCTTCGCGTGAGATTCTTTTCGGTTCCCGCGCAGCCGGGTTAGGTCGTAGGGATCAGGTTTTAGCGGCGCGGAAAAAGCAGAATTGCAGGTACCGCGCTTTAGCGCGGTGAACTGATGGGAATGGGACGGCGAATCACTCGGTGCCGCGACGACGGATTTCACCACAAAGGACACGAAGGCGATCGTATAGATCAGGCGAAGCCGCGAAGAGCGCGAACGAACCGGAAATGGCAAGCACCGTGCTTTAGCGCGGTGAACCGATGGAGATAAGGTTCAGGTTGTAGGCGCCAGATTCTGAACGTGTAACTTCTCCGCGCCGTGCGGAGAAGTTTCGGGCTTACGCGAAGGAGCGAAAAGACTTGGGGAGCAGCCGGTGATAACCCGGTGGTTTGGCGCCGAACGTGGACCAACCACCGCATTATGATGCGGTGCTGACTACACCTTCGCGCCTTCGCGTGAGATTCTTTTCGGTTCCCGCGCAGCCGGGTTAGATGCCAGAGGGCGGATGCTGGATGCTAAGTACCAGGTTTGGCCCCCGTGGCCGCACCTAAAACCTGGAACCTTCGCCACGAGTTTAACACATGCGCTTTCTAAAATCCCTCTTGTGGCTGATTATTCTCGCCAGTGTGGCGACGCTGGGCGTGACCGTTACGCTTCATGTGCTCTCGCAACGGGCCGCACTGGCGCGCCTGCGCGCGGAGCGTGCCGCGCTCCAAACGATGATCAACCGCCTCACCGGCACCACCCGCCGTGCCTATCTGGTGGTGGACGGCCAGGTGCGCAATGCCGCACACCAGGTGGTGCGCACCACCCTGCTCTGGCAAGAATATACCGTCGGCCCCCACGGCCAGCGAATCCCGCTGCCGATTCGCAAAATCACCATCCCCGGCTACATCCCGCACGTGGACGGCATCGTGGTGCATTTTCCCGCTAAATTCGTCGAGGAAGGAAATCTGCTGCGCGGTAAGTCGTTGGCGTTCTTCCGGCGCATTTACGGCGACACCGAAGCGCCGGTCGACGGCGCCTCCCTGTTGGGCCGGGGCGGTGTGCCGATGGTACTGGAAAGCCGCGTTGGCCATCCCAATCCGTTGGAGCGGACCCTGTGGCAACATATCTGGCAGTTGCTTAAATCGCCATCTTTGGCGAGCCAATACGGAGTCTCTTTCGTGCAAGGCGAAGGCCCCTATCGCCCGGTTTATCCCGGCCACCTCTATGAAATTCTGCTGGCGAACGATGGGGGGCTGGAATTTCGCGAGAAGTCCGGTGAATCCAGCCTCGTGCGGCATATGCTTAAGCTGGCCAGTCAGGAGCGCTCCCACCAGGAGCCAGCACCGGGGCGCTAATTGGAGGGGGCGCGACAGCTTACCGCAAGCGCCATTTCCGTCGCAGAAACCATTCGCCCGTGAGCGCGGCAACGAATAAGATGAAAAACCATTTATTATCGTACAACGCCAGCGAACTTCGCTCGACGCGCTCTGGCGCAGGGGCGGCGGCGCGGATCCGTCGGGCCAGAGCGCCAATGTCGGAAATTTTCCCGAAGCCGCCTCCGGTCAACCCCGCGATTTTCTGGAGCTCGGCTGGTTCCGCGGCCAGCTTTTCCATCTCGTCAAACGGTGTGATCACATAAAAATCGGAAGTAGCGTGACCCAGTTTCCGCCCATGCTGGTAGGCGGTAAAAATCACGTGATAGTGTCCCGCCCCTTCTGGCCGGTAGCGGGCCAGATAGGTTCCCACCGGCTGCGAGGTATGCAGACGGATTCGCCGCGGCCTACCTCCCGGCCCGTTGATTACCGCCGTCACCTGGGCGTAGGCGGTGGATTGCCCCTGCGCATCGGTCACCGAGGCCCTCAAGTGCACGGTCTGACCGCTCTTATAACGCAGCCGGCGCAGCAGCGCGGTCACGCCCGCCCCGCCTGGCGTTTTCATCTTGCTTTGCCCCGCCAGCCAGCGCACCAACTGCCCCCAGAAGCGGTGATACGGCGAGGCCAGGCCCATGGATTCCAACCCCAGGTTCCAGCGATAGGTCGTATCGGCGGCGAACGCGGCGGTGCGGCCCTTGCCGTAATGCGCCACCGCCAGCACGATCGCCGGTGCGCCGTGGACTTTCGCCTTCGGATCCTCCAACAGCACGGTCGCCGCCGGTTGAGCACCGGCAAATGCCACGCAACCGAGCAGGTGCGGCAGACGCCTGGATGGCGCTGCTCCGCCCGGTGCAAAAAACCATGGGGTGATTCCCCGCAAAATCGGACTGGTTTGGCCATAGGCCGTCAGGCGCGGAACAAATGGTTCGTTCAACTGCGCTGGATCGACCGGCTGCAAACTCACCGGAAAAACGTCCGCCATATCCGATTGCCCCCAGTCACCGGCGGCGAAATTGTCCTCACCGCCGATCATGAGAAAGCCGGCGCCATGGCGCACCGCGTGGCGGAGCTGTTGTTGCTGAATCGGACTTAGGAAGCTGGCGCTGATGTCGCCCAAAATAATCACCTTGAATGGCTTCCATTGGCGGGCGGTGGTCGGCACGGCCGTCAGGCCATTCTTCACGCCCCGCACCAGGAAACGGCCGGGCGCCACTTGGATCAAGCTCACCAGGCGGACATTGGGATCGGTGGCCAAATCCTCTTCCAGCGGCCCGGTTTCCGGTCGAACCCGCGCCTCCAGATACAGGACCCGAATACGCGGATTGGTGATGAGAATGGGGAAGCCCTGGCGATTGCCCGCGGTGGTCCGCTCCGCCGGTTGGGATGGTATGCGCACGGTTAATTCCATTCGGCCAATTTTCTTCGGCGTAAAATGGAATGTGACGATCTGCGCCGGTCCGCTGTGTAGAACGAGATGCCGTGTCTGCAGGCGTTTCTTTTCGTACTGAAGATAAACGTCCACCGTACGGTCATTGAGCGCATAGGACTTTACGCAGGCCCGCAACGTTACCCGGGTGTCCACCGGCGCCGTTTGCGGACCATCGATGTTCACGATATCTATTTCCGGAATAGTTGTGGCCACGGTGGCGGTGCTGCCAACCAGCACTGTATACACCGGAACCCTCAAATGGGACAGCGCACTGATCTTACCCGGGCCGTTTTGAATCCCATCGCTGAATAACACCACGTCCCTGGCGCCGGCGTTAACCGCCAGCTTGATGGCCGCGGGCAAATCGGTGCGGCGACCACGCGGAGCGATAGCCGTCCAATCTTTTGCCGAGGCCAGCGGCGCGGCGTGCCGACCGTCATAGGCAAAATATTCCATCCGAAATGCGCCTTGCAGATCCTGCCTCAAGGCTTTGGCCGCTATGACACTCTGCAGATAGCGACTCGGCTCATTCGGCTGATCGTTAACGCTCATGGAACCGGACGCGTCAATCACCATCCCCAGCGTCTCCAGATGCCGAGGCGTGCGCACCCACGCCAGAACCGGCTTGAATAAAAGCAGCAACAGAAACCCGGTGCCCAAACAGCGCAGCGCCAAGAGCACCGCCGAGCGCCGCGGTCCCAGGGACAAAAACGCGCTCCGGTAAAATACCCCAAACGCTATCGCCATTACCACGGCGCTGCCCACGATGGCCGCCAGGGGCCAACGCAGCGGCGGAAGGATGAGCGCCGCCGCCGCCCACAGCACCGCCGCGATGCCCACGAACAACGGCCACCGGGCCCCCGGCCACCGCCGCGGCGTTGCCGCCGCTGTGCCCTCGCCCGGTCCCTTTCGTAGGCTGTGGATCACCAGGGCAGCGCCGATAGCCGCCACCACGACGGTCCACCACAGGAAGGCATTCCGGCCTAGAAAATCCAAAGAAATAGTGTCCAGCATATGGAAGCTTTCAGCGATCAGCGGGTGAGTGGCGCGGGGGAGTTTCACCCCCGCGCTCTCGCAGAACCGGACGGGAGCCTCTCGGCTCATCCGGCTCCCATCATCCCGTTCCCGTTTTCACGGCAC
>JAJYFE010000150.1 GCA_021785435.1 Planctomycetota bacterium | reverse complement strand
CACCTGCGAAGAGTGCCGGGGCGCCCGCTACAACCGCGAAACGCTGGAGGTGAAATACCGCGGCCAATCCATCGCCGATGTGCTGGCCATGCGGGTGGAGGAGGCCCTCCACTTTTTTGACAGCTTCGCACAAATCCGGGGCCTGCTGCAGGCGCTGCATGATGTGGGGCTTTCCTACGTGCAACTGGGGCAGGCCAGCACCACGCTTTCCGGCGGCGAGGCGCAACGGGTAAAGTTGGCCACGGAATTGGGCAAGCCGGCGACGGGCCATACCGTTTACATCCTGGACGAGCCCACCACCGGTCTGCATTTTGCGGACATCCACAATCTGCTCGGCGTATTGAATCGCTTAACGGATGCCGGCAATACGGTGATCATCATCGAGCATAATCTGGATGTGATTAAATGCGCCGACTGGATCGTGGACCTGGGGCCGGAAGGCGGCGCCGGCGGGGGAACGGTGGTCGCCACCGGTCCGCCGGAAGAGGTGGCGGCGAATCCCCACAGCCACACGGGCCGCTATCTGCAAGCGAAACTGCAACCGCTGTCCGTCGCGGCGGCGGGGTGAAAATGGGGACCGGTGACCGGGGCCGTGTGGACCGTTCTTTTGCGGCGCCGGTTGGAAAGTCGCCCCAGCACGGGGTCCAGCTCGCCGTAGCGAGGCGCCTATGGCTGGGTCGCCTTCGCCCCCTCCTTTAGCTGCTTTACGTAACGTCGAATGGCCGCGAATTCGCGACCGCGATACGAGTCGCTCCAGCCATTCCAGCGGAGGCCTTTCTCAATTTGCCGCGAGGTTAAGATTCCCCGCGACTTTTCGACGGCCTCCCAACGCGTGAAGAGGTCCAGTTCGTAGCAGCATTTTTCCACGATGAATGCGGCGCCGGGATCGTGTGGAATTGCCCCGTAGTGATTCACGCACCAGCGCCAAAGCAGCGTGTAGCCCGACCGCTCGCAGGCGGCCCAGACGCCGGGATCGGAGTATCGCAAGACGCCCAACATCTGCAGCAGCCGCATCGCCAGCGGGCCGCTCATCCGCTTCGGCAATTCATGTGCCAAGCCGCCCCGACGCCACCAGGCGATGAAGCGGGCACGCAGTTTGGCCCGGTAGGCCTGTTCGGCTGGCCAGGCTTTTTCCCCGAAATAATAGGGCGCCGGGTGCTCTGCCAGCGGATCCAGCATCGCCCCGGCGAGAATGGTGTTAAGCGAATAGTTCTTGGCCACGCGAATGGCCAGCTTCATAGGCCCGCGGACGAGGAAGCGTTTCCACACGCCGCCCCAGAAGTTGAGCGCCCGGCTGTCCACAGTCCCGCGAAAAGTGTATTCCGCCAAGGGCACGGTATTGATGCGGTGACTGATAACAAAACGGAACATGGACGGCAGGGGAATGATGCTGGCCAGGTAGTCACGGTTCATGTTCGCGCCGTAGTGGCCATCCTTGTTGAACAGATAGAGCGACAACGTGTAGCGGCCGGGAGGAACGCGCAAGAGTACGTAAAGATCAGGACCCTGGAAGGTTGTGGGAATCGCTTCGCCGTTGTCGTCGATCTCAGCCTCACGTCGATCGACCTTCCAAGTGGTCAAGCCCTTAACGACGCGGCTGTCCAGGTAGACCTCGGGCAGCTCTAAGACATGCGGATTGCTGGTGGCCAGCCACTGCACCCAAAAACGCACCGAATCTCCTTTGGGGCCATGCGGCCCGATGGCATCCCGATGATCCAATGGGATCGGCCCTGGCGCCCAGACGTAGTCCTCCGGCGAATCGCAGGCGAACAGACACGCCCAGTAGCGCCCGTAACGGCCCAGCCATGCGCCTTGCGTGCGCCAGTCATCGGGCAGGGCGAGGGCGGCTGGGGCACGCGGCCTAAGCGCGGGGTTGTTTCGCAGCAACCGCTGGCAGCAGGCCAGGAGTTGTCGGCGCGTGGGCGGGGCGGCGGCGGTGGGCATGGGCACCGGCCGACGCGGGGACACGGCGACACGAGGAGGCGGCAAGCCACCGGACGCGGCGCGGGGCAGGGATAAGGCGCTGACCCCAGCGCCATAGTGGCCGATCAGGGCGAGTTGCGGACCACGTGACGGTTTGAGAAAACAGATTTGTGTGACATACCGGCGGATGTATTTGTCGACATGCGGCTTAGCGGTTTTGGGAGGCGAGCGGCGAAAAAGCGATTGGACCGTGAGCGGCGGTTGGTAACGGCTTTGGCTGGCCAAGCGCAGGGTTGTTCCCTTCTTCAGCACCGTCCAGCCGTTACGCCATGTGCCCAGCCAGATGTTGCCCCAGCCGTCCTGGGCCAGGCAGGTCACGTGGTCGCCTGGTAACAGGCGATCCAGAAAGCTCGGCAAAGGGCCACGGAACTGCGATGGCGCTTGCCAAAGGCCCTGGACCTTGGCGGCGTAATCCGCACCGCGTTCGTAACGGAAGCTTCGGCCGTCATTGGTGCTGACCGCCAGCCCCAGATCGGTGCCGACCAAAACCTGGTTTTGGGGCGTCACGAGAATGCAGTTGATAAGGCTGCTCGGCAGGCCGTGGCCAAACGCTGTTTCCCCCATGCGCGGCGGGCCACGCAGGACCCGCCAGCGCCGGTAAGGGTAACGCGACGCGGCAAGGCCATCGCATTGGGTGCCGACAAAAGCGGTACCGTGGGAATCAAAGGCCGCGCAATCGGGATTGGGAGGAAGGCCGTTGGCTGGGGTGATATAATGCCACGTACGTAGAGGAAAACGGTTACGAATAGTGCGCTGTGACGGCTCCGTCGTCTGATAGATGCTGATACCGGCCTCGGTGCAGATCCACACCTGGCCATAGCGGCGGTTCCAACTGATCGCGTAGATGTGCGACCCCAGCGGTCCGTTGAGCAGGCCGTAGTGCGCCCATTGTTTGCCGTCGAGGACGCAAACGCCGTGGCGATCGGTGCCGGCCCACAAACGGCCACGGCCATCGAGGCAAAGGGCAGTGATGAAGTTGCTGGCCAAACCGGGTACATCGCCTTTGTTGAAGACCCGCCAGTGGTAGGGTTGGTTCGGCGAGCGCCGGTAGTAATGCGCGAGGCCGTGATCTTCACCGGCGGCCCAGGCGCCGCCGTGGCCGTCCGGGACGGCGGCGGTAATAAAATGCAGTGGACAATTGAGGGACTTGCCGGTCAGTGGAACATCGCGAGCCCGCACGGCGCACGCGGCTGTAAGCGCCAATAACGCGACGGAGAACGCTGGGTTGGATAGCAGCTGCCGCATTCGCTAAGGCTTCCGCACCGAACGCACGTCCCCTCTCGTCGGTTCTCGGGCCTGCAGCCAGCCCAGGCCCATGGCGGCGCTGCCGCTGGCGGCGGCGATGACCCCGCCGCGGCGTATCTCCAGCGCGGCTGGGGTTTCGACGAACCAGGCATGCGACGAGTCGAGGCTGGCCCGCAGGGCGGCATTTACACCGAACGGCGCCGTAGGCGCTGGGGCAGGCAGGTCCTCGGGTACGCGAATGAGCGCCACGCGCAGGGCGGTGGGACTGGCTCCCACCTGCGTTGCGAACGCCTCGTAGACTGGAATCGCTTGGCGGCACTCGTCACAATCCGCGTGGTAGAGCAGCATCACCCAGCTACCGTGTGCGAACGCCGCACCAACCGAGGGCCGGCCTTCCGGCGTGGCGATGTATTTAAGCAGCGGGAAGCGGTGGCCGATCCACTGGGTCGGCTCAAGCAACACAAGTTTGCCGCCGTTGAAAAATGATACCCCCGGAACGACGGTTCTCGGCCGGGGGTGAAGCTCTGCCGCGGCGATTCCCACAGCCAGGCCGATCGCCGCTCCGGCTACGATTGCCACGACCTGGAGCCGCCTCCATGGTGCACGCGCCTTGCCCGCCTTTGGTCGCTGGCCTGCAGGCCTCGCCAGGAACACCAGCCCGAGCACCACCGCCGCATCCAATGCAGCCGTGCACCACGGATTCACCGGGACTTGACCGAAGCAGCCACAGGAGGCGTAGCCGGAGACGGCCTCGTACAGGGCGTAGCAACCGAAGAGGCTGAAGCAGGCAATTGCCGCCCAGCATACGGCGTTGCCGAATACCCCGCTGATTAGCACCAGGCCGAGAAACATCTCCCAGCCAATCAGCGCAGGGATAAAACCGGTCAGCCCTTCCAAGCCGGCCGGCCTTACCAGGGAGTGAGTAAATTGCCAAGCTTTCAGCACCGCGGCGCAAAACAGAAGGAGTCCCACCGCAATGCGGAAGGTGTGGAGCAACCCGCTTCGCACCAGCCACGCGGCCGGGGCATTCCGATCAACACCTTGCCAAGCCTGCATTTCAGCGAGATCTAACATTGCATTGCGGGCCCTATTCCCGGAGACATAACCCAGATCATCCTCGCGGAAAAGATACCGTCTTACTCCCTTGCAACGGTGGCCGCGGCCGGTGATCGAGAGAACGCCAATTTTATTTCCTCTGGCACGTGGCAGGCAGCTCCCCACCTGTTCCGATCACGAGAGCCATATAGTCTTCGCGAAAAAGGTACGAGCTGCGTCTGTTCGAGATTACGACCTCCACATGTCCACTTGCATGCGCCGGTGCCTGCGCCGTCTTCAATGTTATCCGCGCCGCCTGGCCGTCGGAAGCGATCCGCGCGATAACCGGCGAGCCTCGTGGGACGCGGAGACCTACGATTCGGTAGGGACCTGCCTGAGATCCCGCGCTTACGAAGAGATGCAACGTCTCCGATACCGCCTTGCCGCGAGGAACAGCGCCGAAAAGGATGGATTCGGGCACCAAATCAACGGGCCCAACAACGCGGAAAACCACCGGACGGTCCACGTAGTAGCGGAGCTTCTTGCCGTGGTCGAAAAACGAGAAGCGTAGCGTGCACGACCTCATTCCAAGCGATGGCGTGCGGGCAAGGCGCAGCCGGACGAGGTAGTCACGGTCGTGGGGCCGGCCGAGATGCGCTTCGATGGATCGGCTCAAAGCCGTACAGCGCACTTCGTCCCACGGCGTCGGGTTGCCTCCGCGCTGGATTCGGAGCACCCTCCACTGCGGAAGGGAGGATTCGGCAACGTTGCCGAGGTCGACATAATAGTTTATGCCGGGGAAGCGAATGAGGTTTCTGACCTCGTATTTGACGAGATATCGCAGCGCCTCGGCGGAACCGGCGACCGTCCCGAGAACCGTTACTTCCACCGCCTCCGGCCCCGGCCAGACCCGAGCGGCAATATCGAGGCGGAGCAGGCACTGCCCATCGGGGGCAATTTCGGAGCCGGGAGGCGTCAGCAGTTTGCCCCTCGTGCAACCGCAGGTCGAGTAGACGCCACGAACCCGGAAGGGCCGGTGAAAAGGGTTGCGAACATCAATAACCTGGAGAATCTTTTGCCCGGGGGCGAGTACGCCGAGGTCACAGACGGCCATCGGTGGCGGGACTGGTTGCCCCTGCACGCGCAGCGGCGGATGCAAAAAGCATAAAAATGCAACGCAAGCTATCACGGGACCCCGTACGACGGACCGAAGGAGGTTGGAACGACGGGGCGAGCAGCAGAGGTCATGCCCGGGGACACTGCTGCAGGGGCAGACCGTCGTGGGAAAAGGGAGGGATGTAGGGGCGATCATCGTGGGTTGGTCTCCGGCACCGGGATAACCTTTTTTGCCTGGCCATCCACTACGATATTTGCCAAGTGGAAATCAATGACGAAGATATTGGGGGGTGGCGGACCGCCCACGGCGATGTGGTGAAGCCGTATCGTTACCTTCTCGCTTGGCAAGTACCCCCAACCCCAGATAGTTTTTTCGATCCGTGACGGAACGTACACAGACGAATGGTCAATCTCGAACGTGCGGTAACGGAATTGGAGGGTTTCGACGCACTTGCCGAGGCGGTCGATGACCTGAATTTGCCGCGGCATGCGCCCCAAGCGTCGGGATAAGGTAACGGCGTAGGAGAACCCTTTTCCTCCGCCGACGGCGCCTACAGGAAAGCATCCGGCGGATAACTCGCTGCGGCGCAGGCGCGGGAAACGCCCGCTGCGTGATATCTGTTGCCAAACCGAGGAAAGTGCGCTGGAGGTTCCTGCGGGGACTACCAAGGTCGACACCGCGCGGCCGTGTCTGTACAGAATGCGGCCTCCGCGCGAAAATCTCCGCCAGAACCCCGAGACCAGCGCACTCCTGGGCTGCCGCAGGTGCCAGAGGCTCAGGCGATGGCCGCCCAGCTCGAGGAAGGGCCAGAACGGAGCCAGGAACGTAGCTGGCTCTAACGCCGGGTTGACGGGGGTCGGGATCCCCGTGAACCCCCCTGGCCGTTTCCTGTCGATGAAAAGGCTACGGTTGGACTCGGCAAGGTACTGGAATCGCCTCCCGTCGAACGCCACTTGGCAGTCGTTGGCCGTATTGGCTATCGGCAAAACCACGGAATAATTTATGCGGTAGCGCGGACCGGCACCCCAGAAGACATACCGTGCCTTCAGCGCGACCGGCAGCGCCGCCCCCGGGGCTTTTATAGCCGTCGGATCACCACGCCGCCCAATGATCGTGGCCACGAAGTGCAGGGATTTCATGAGCTGGTAGTTCCTAAGAATCGCCCTGACCACCGACGAGGCCTCCGCGCCAACCTGGTGGCGGAAGGCCTGCGGTGATTCGGCCGGCTTGGGGTTGGCGCGCACCGCTGGGCAAGACACCGGAACGCCATACACAAACAGAAGAAGCCATGTGACTCGCATGCCGTACACCTCATGACTGGAAGTATACTCCGCACCGCAGGCTATGCCCGGCGGGCGCCACCGCCGCGACGCCCACGCCCAGGCCCGGCCCCGCGGCGCCCCAAAAAGGAGAATACGGCGCGGCCGCACATTGCCGCCGTCCAATATTAGCCGGGCTTGGGGAAACCCCGGCTGGCTCGGCCGCCTGACGCCCATACCGGAACGCTCCCATCCGCACGTGCCACGGCTTCCTTCTTAAGGAGACGATGTGGCGCCACGACGCCACCGATTTTCCCCGGGGTCACCTCTGCACTTGGCCCGTGATTGGAATCACGATGTTGGGGACATACTTGTCCGTGGTCCCAAGCGTGACATCCAGGTTCACCGGGCCGAACGGAAGACGCGAGAAGTCGATCACGAACTCATGCGCGGTTCTGCCGGAACGGTCCACTTGCGGCTTGCCGCCGGGCACGGCCAGCCGAATGACGCGGATAGCTTTAGAGGACGCCCTCGGGGCATTCAGCGCGACTCCCCTGGGCGTCAACACGGTGAATTCCTGGTCCGCAGGCGTCTTGCGGCCGCGCACCACGCCGAGATCAATCGCTTGGGGGTACCACGTAAGCTGCGCGGCCACTTGCCCCGTTAACACATCGCAGTGAACGATCACGTGTAAGGGGCGACCCGGATAGCCATTAAAAAGGATGATCGCTTCACGCGTAACGGGCCCAATTCCGATTTCGCTTCGGCTAAAAGTCAATAGGACCCTGCCGACCCCGCCCGGCGCAATCCTACCGTTTGGCGTCGCGATTTTTGCCCCCTTGAAGTAAAAGCAGGTGCCCCTTGCGAAGGCAACACTGATGTCCTTGTGAGCCGTGTTGCGCAGAAGGAACGGAATCTGTAGCATCCCAGGGCCGCCGGCAACGAAACCGGGGGTGAGCCGGATCGGTTTCTTTCTCGAAAGCAGATAGACTGGTGTTCTGGCTGTGGTCGCGGCTCGAATGAAGAAACATATGCGGCCGAGGTGCGTACCAAGGCCTTGGTCTAAATGGCGCACGCTCCAAACGCCTGAAAATATCCCAAGGGCCATCGCGTACATGCTATGCGGCGTGCGTCCGGTTAACGCGACGTAACAGCGGGTTTCCGCACCAACCACGTGGAGGTCTTTTAGACAGACCATAGCGACCTCTTTGCCGCGGTGCCGCGCGAGCTGTGCCGCGATCGCAGCGAAACTGACGCGTTCGCCGCTATATATCCGAGGCCGCAGCCCGTGATCTTTCAGCACGGTCCCGATGCGGCCAAGACTGCCCCGCCGCTCCCAGGAGGAACCGGCGCCAAGGGATGCAGCGAGCCGCGCAATGTTGTATGGCACGTGGAAGTACGAAAGTGCGAACGCCGAAGCGGTGACAGCCGTATTCGTCACCACCGCGCTGCCCCGCACCTCTTGAAAGAGCGTCGGGACTGCAGCATCTGCAGGACGGATCATGAGCAGGGACACGGCCACCGAACATGCCATCGCCAGCATCGCCGCGAATTGTCTCCGTCCGATCGGCATCGACGTGTCCTCCCGTGCGAAACAGGACGGGCTGCGGTCACAGCGCCGCGCAGTTGGCGCAGACTGGTCGCGGGCATCCTACCGGGCCTGTTTTACAGCCCTTTCAATCTCTTTAAGTTGTTCCTGCGGCGTGCCGGCAATCCGAATCACCTTGTTCGTTGCCAGGTCCCGTACCACGGCGCCGCGGGGAAACTGCACTACCCACGTCTCAGGTCCTACGTTCGGATCGTTGACCGTCACATGCGAAACCGTCACGGTGCTCACGCTCAGATGGCCCATGTAGAGGTCCTTCGCCACCACCTGCTTCGGGTAGAATACACCGGGTGCTGGTTCGAAAAAGCCGGCCACACGGAAAACGTTGTCGGGTTGCTTTTCCAGCGCCATTCTGGGCCGACCATTTGGCCTGAGCACTAGCCGGCCCCCGCGTCCCACGACGGGACGCCACCAGTACCATTTGCACTCCCTGATTGAAAAACCTGCGGACGGATCAAGCAGGAAGACGCCCTTTCCGTACGGCGACCCGATGCGAGCGACCCGCAAGTAACGCCTACCCCTCGCGGAAATCCAACGGGCGCGAAGCGTAATGCCTGGTTGATTGGGGCTCAGATAGGCCGAAAAGCGAGGGTGGCCACGGTGCGCCGCGTACCCGTAAATCGAGGCACCCCACCCCGTGCCGCCCACGGCTAGCAGATGCGCCCCCGGCATCCGGCCGCTGATCTCGCCCTCATCGCCGCCCAAGAGCTTTTTCGGTGTGCCGGTCGCCGTCTGTAAGTACGTCCCCACACGGCCGTTGTATGCCACGGTGAAACTTTCGACATATATCGACGACAGGCCGCCGGGCGACGGTATCTGTTCCATCGGCACCTCGGCCCGAAATTTTCCCCACGGAAGGCCATCAAAAATGGCGCTTAGTTCCGCTCGGCTCGATACGTTGGGCCGTCTTGGGAAAATCCACCGCTTCGTTGTAAGGTCGTACCGCGGCCTCCAGCCAGTAGAAATTGCGCTGGCACTGACGCGTACATTCCGCACCGCCTGCTCCTGGCGCTGAATGGCGCTGAGGGCTCGCGCCAGCAGGCCCCGGCTCCCGCCAGACACCGTCGGAGGGCGGGCCGGTACCACGCCGGCGCCGCAGCAACCGGCCATTAGAAACGCGCTCAGTGTGGGTCGCATCAATCCCATGGCGAACACTCCTTCAGTAGCCTCGGCATACGCCGTAGCTCAGACAGATAAAACAGGAACCTCCGGGTACTGCATCAAGGGCCCGACTGGGTGCAGGTGTCCACCTCGTTAAGGCTGCTGATGGGGAGCGGGTGGCCGCCCTGGTCAAATAGCGGGTTGCATATCTCCACACCGTTGTCAAGCCACTCGCACTGACCTTGGTTGTACACCGCGCAGGCTTTCTGGCCGGTATCGGTGCAGTTCACCCCCTGGGCGGTACCCGTGCAAGTCTCCGCGTCAATCGGACCACTCTGGAGCGTTCCCCAGGTGCAGTAGCCAAGCGTAAATCCACAGGGCGAATAAGGCGGTACCGGCGTGCACGCTCCCTCATCCACGCAAGGGATATTGTTGGGGGTGCTCTCTGTATTCGGCACGGGATTTCCCTCGTTTAATTGCGCCAGCAGCGCGCTGCCGCCAAGGCCGATGGCCAATCCCGCGGCGCAGATTGCCGCCGCAAGGGCCAGCCGGCTTTTCCCGCTCTGCCAATTCAACCGCTCACGAATTGCCCTGAACATTGAGAGCTCCTCCTTAAAGTAGAACCAACACAACGAACCACATTCCGGTGGAAGAATCGCCTTGGCGACAACGCCCGGAACCCGAACGCATGCGGTAGCCAAAAATAACCGCCCATTATTTTGGGGGTTGGCCATCTTGGCCGACTGTCGGGCTGGAAGCCCGACCCCCAATGTGCAGTTTATTTTTGGCCACCGCT
>JAJYFE010000149.1 GCA_021785435.1 Planctomycetota bacterium | reverse complement strand
CTCCAGCCAGCGATGGATCTCGTACACATCCGTCATATGGATTGACCTCTCATAGTGACCTTGCCCTGACGGGGATTCCTTTCATTGGCCAGAAACCCCGTTAAAGCCAACCGGTGGGCAACTGGCACCCACTGCAGCGCGCTCACCTGGTATCCCCGCCGCCGTATCGAACAAGGCCACGATGTTTTCCGGCGGCGTGCCATCCTGGATCATATGCGATGGCCCCAAGATATAGCCACCACCCTTTCCCAGCACGGCTATGCGTTGATGGACCTCGTGCGCCACGTCCGCAGGGGTTCCGAACGGCAACGTCTTTTGCACGCTAATGCCCCCCTGGAAACCAAGGCGGGCTCCATAATTTTTCTTGAGCGCCTCCGGATCCATGCCGCTGGCGTCGAATTGCAACGGCTGCAGGATATCGATACCCATATCGATGAGACCATCGACCGCGGCCATGACGGCGCCATCGGAATGGTAAATCACCCTGGCCCCGTACTCGTGAATCAGGCGGTTGAGCCGCGTGTGGTACGGCTTGATATGGCGCTGCCACATGTCCAACGACATCAGCAATCCATTCTGGCCACCGATGTCGTCGGCCGTGAATACCAGATCGATGCGTCCCCCTGCCGCCTGCAGGAGGTTCGTAAAGTAGCGCACGTAAAAATCGGTCACCCGCTGGAATATCGCGTGTGCCAGGTCCGGCTGCGTGGCCAGGTCGATCATTATGTTCTCCAGCCCGCGCATAAACCAGGACGTTTCGAAAATATTCCCATTCGCCGCCATCAGATAATATTCGCGCTGACCGTCCAGGGCCGCGATTTTCGGGCGGACCGACCCGTAGTCGAACCAGCCGGCTTCGGGCCAGCGGTGGGCCGCTATGTCCGCCTCGGTGTTCGCCTGCGCCAGCGGATAAAATTGGATCTCGTCGTAGGTGCCCAAGCCGTAACTGACCGCCTGGCGGCGCACGCCCCAAACGTCGGTGCCCGGCGAAAGCGGCGGTCCGCAATAATCCGGCCCGACGCTCTGGATATCCAGCAGCGGCTCGAAATATTGCTCGACGGTCAACCCCCGCTCCCTTTGCAGATAGGCCTCCAGCCCCCGCCGCGCCGCGGGCCTGATGCCGGAGCAGACCATCGCGATGGGCGTGCGGTCTGTGGGCTGGCGCGCCAGGGCCAGGCGCACCCGCTCGCGGGGCGAAAGATCAGCGCTCATACGGCCTCGCTCCAATCAAATATCACGGAAAATCTGCGGCGGCAGCGGAGGCTTTCGTAGGCGGCCGTAGCATCGGCGTAAGGCGCCACGAGATCGATAAAATGGGTGGGTTCGAGTTGCCGGCGGCGAACGGCCTCCACCGCCGCCTGGCGATCTTCCACGCCCCGATCGCGCGGGCTGATGATCGTCACTGCTTCACCTTCGACCAACCCGAATGGATTCATGGTGATCTGGTCGACGTAGTTAGCCTGCATAACCAGGCGCGGCCAGTCGCCATGGTAAAACTGGATCGGCTCCCTCTTGTACTGTGGGCCATAGGCTTGCGGTTTTTTCCGCACCAGTTTATACGCCAGCTCCACCGCCGGAATCACACCCGACGCCTCCACCACGATATCCGCCCCGCCATTGCAAAAGGTCTCGACCCGCCGGGCGACATCGGGATCGCCGGCGTCAAACGCGGCGGCGACCCCCAAGCGAAGCGCCCGCTCCAAACGCGACGGTTCCAGATCTATCACGCCCACGCGGCAGCCGGCCGCACACAGCCACGCCGCTGATAATGCGCCGATCATGCCCTGGCCGATCACCACGGCGGTATCGCCCGCTTGTGGCCGGGCCGCCACCACGCCGCGCCGGCTGATCGCGGCGATCTCGGTGACGCAATAATCCAGGGGATTGGCCCCGGCCGGCAACAACACGGGACGATCCTCGAAGGATGAGGCGCTAAATACGTGCGCCGAGGCCTGGCCGCCCCAACGCGCATTGATTGCGGGCAGAGCCTTGGGGTTGCGGCCACTGACCCAATCCCCCACCCTCCAGCCTTTCGCTTCCGGGCCGGCGTGCACGATCTGACCGATAACGCAATACCCCGGGACCAGAGGATATTGGCCCTCCGCACCGTAATGGCCCCCGAGAACGCGCAACTCCGTTCCGGGCGACACCATGGTATAGGCCGTCCTGACGACCACTTCCTCCGGACCACATTCAGCCAGCGTAAAACGGGCATGGCCGACCGTGTTTTGGGCCGTGAAGACGATCGCCTCGCATTGCATCAAGACCACCCTTTCACGAAAACCACGTTATCCACGTAGCACACGCCAGACAAGTCCCGGGTCACCGCCGTGGCCCATGGCAGGCGCCCGTCAGCCGTGACGTCCCTGGCGGCGCGGTTCAGGCGCGGGCCACACCGTGCGGTGGCATGGGACACGAGATGGTGACATCCACGCATGCTCATTTTACACCCCTTCGCGCCGGCGGCAGACGCACGTGTCGCGCCGGCCGCGGAACTCAATCGGCACGGTCTGTTCCGTGACCGCGGTGATCGTGACATTTTCCAGTTGGCCGTGCCGCATGGATGCGCTGACCGATAAACCACCGGGCAGACGGATGCGTTCAAACGCCGCCTCGGACCAGTCCGCGGGGATGCCGCGGAACAGATGGATGACGCCGGCCTGCTGATGCACGAGCATTTCCATGATGGCGGTGGCCCCGGCCATGGTGCCGTCGAGTTGCATGATCTCGTTCGTGGCGCGGGGCTTGTCCATGTCCTCGCGCCGATGGGCGGTCAGGCCGTGGAAGCGCGGCAGATACACCGTGGCCCAACCTTCATTGACGAACAGCGCCCGCCAAAGCTCGAGCAGATGCCTGGGAGACTCGGAAAAACCCATACGGGCGTGAATGATCGCCGCCCACGGATAACACCATTCGCTCCACTGGCCCATGCCGCGCAGGATCCAGTGATCGACCGTGTTATTGACGATGCGCGCCTGTTCCGCGTTGGAAGGATCGAAAGTAGCAAAGGGATAGATAAGGGCCAGATGGGAATGGTGCCTATGGCACACATCCAGGTCCTGACCCTCCCAAAGCAGGATATGTTCCATGTCCACCGCACCGGACGAACCGCCGGTGGTATAAGGAGGCAGGCGGCGGCGAATGTCTCGCCAAACCGGTTTAGGTGGTTCACCCAGAATGGTGCAGGCTTCCAGCAGAGCTTGCGCCAGCATGTGGGCGCACATCAACTGATTGGACGGGTTTCGTCCGCAGTTTTGTATTCTTGGCCGGCCATCGACCGTCAGAAAACCAAGGCCATACTCCGCGGAAACGCCCAGGGGAATCGACAGCCGCCCTGCTTCTTCCTGGAGCGCCGCTTCAAACCCGCGCATAACGCCCCGCATAAAAGGCATGGCGCGCCGGCGGAGGAATTCGACATCCCGCGTATGCTGATAATAGAGCCAGTACAATTGCGCCATCCAGCCGCCGCAGGAGAAATCGAGCACGCTTCCGGTCATGATGCCGCCGCACTGCATGCCACGATCATCCACGGCGTGGGTCAACAGGAGGCCGTCCTCAATCTCCAGGAGGTTGCGGGCGTTTTCGCGCATCACGTACTGGAACGGATCAGATTCGAGCATGTCGAACAATGGATGCATATGCGCATAGGCCCCGATCCCCAGGGCCAGCGTGTAGATTTGCTGAATGTTGACGTTGAACACATAGCCGCCCTGCCAGGGCGTGCGCTGATATTCCTCCACCCACGGCCCTTGGAGGCCGCAGGCGACGCCTTGCGGATCGGTGGCGCAAGCGAATTTATACAAAGCGAAGCGATAGAACGTTGTGAGCCAGGGGTTGTGCGACAGGCGAATCGTGGGGCCATGGTCCCAGTAACGACGCCACCAGGCGCGGTTGGCCGCCAAAGCCTCGTCCCAATCAGCGGGATCGCCAATCTTTCGAACCGCACCAGCTTCACGGGTGACGGCAATATGCCACCGGTCTTCCCCGCCCGCACATGCGGCGCAGAGTCCAAGATCGTCGGGGCTGGGTTGAAACCATCCGACCGTTTCGCCCTCCGAAAATGGCACGGGCGGCGCGAAGCCGGCACGCTGGAGCGTAGAGCTGACCCATTCCCAGGCGGGGCGGGGACGTACCTGGCGGATAAGCCGGTCTGGGTCGCGCGCCAAAAGTTGGCTCCTATCCCGCGCCATCATCCACGACACACGTCGCCCCGCTTGCGTGACGATATCGACCACGCCAGTGGCGTAGTCGAGGCGCGCCTCACGCAGCGCGTCGTCCAGAACGAATTCAAAACGCCCCGCCGGCAGGCGGGTGGGCCGCCACCAGAAATCTCCCACATCCAACGGCAGCTTTTGGCGGATGAACCGCTTATTGGTGGGACGAACATCCAGCGGATCAAAAGTCTCCACCAGCTCGCGGTAACTCTGGCCGGGCAAAACACGCTCGCCACAGCGGTGATCCCAATAGTCGGAGCGGTTGACCGTTACGCACAAACGGCAGCCGGCGCCCCAAATCAAAGCCCCCATGTTGCCGTTTGCCAGCGGCATACCGCAGTGGGGGCGTTCCAGTGGAAAAGGCAGAACAAAGTCATCGCAACTCGGCATGGTCAAGGCATCCGAAAGATCCGGGGCGGCCCAATTACCCTGGCCTGGAAGCGCACCGTCACCCGGCGGTGACCTCCCACCGTGATCCACTGGAAAAATCGATTCCTGGCATTGGTCATCACATAACAGTTGCCCGTGGCAGCGCCCGCCGGATCGCGGACCCAATCCGGGTGATACATGGGCCACCAGCCGCGGGGATAGCCATGCGCGTCGAGTTTCTCAAAGCCGCCGCCCCGCCACGGCGCGGCAGCGTCGTGTACGCTGACATCATCCCAGCAGCACCACGGGCCTCCCTGCCACGGAAGACCCGGCCCCATCAATTCCAGGCATACCCGGCCGGATCGCGCGGCCGTGAAGGTAAAATGGTAATGGCGCCACCGGTTGTATAAAGGCCCCTTGACAACCAACTGCTTATGTTGGTTTTGCTTCAGCCAAACGGCGGGCAGACCTCGTATGCCAGTCGTGCCGCTGTCGTAGGTCAGCGTGATGCGATTCTCTTCGCTGGGCAAGTAGACTTCGAAGCTGCCGACCGCCGTCTGTTCACCCTGGCCGGCCCGGGGCTGCAGCCAGGATCGGTAGCGCCGAATGATGGCGGCTGGAATGTGGAACAACGGATAATGCAGCCGCTCGTGGTAGGATTGGCCGGGCATGTTACCCAGCGATTCTTTTTGCACGCGGCCCGCCCTGGCATGATCAACCTCCACATCCATGCCGATCACCTGGCCGAAATTGCCGCGCGAGAAAAGTTCCGACCAGGGAATCAGAGCGGTAAGGCGGTAGCCGCCAGGGGTACGCGCCACGGTATGGGTGGCGTGGCTGATCAATGGCTCGGGACGACTGCGGTTAATCACACGCTGGGTCGCGCCATTCTTCGACGGCGTGGCGGCAAAAACATATTGCCAGATATCAAGATTCTTGCTGCCCTCGTACACCCAACGACAGTCCAGATGGGCCATGGGATGCGGATCGATGAACACCTCCACGGCGTCGCCATCCCACAGGGCATTGGCCCTGGCGGCGTCGAGATGCTGGTCGGATACGCTCACCGCGATGCGCAGGGCGTCTTGGGTCGCGCTGACCGCCATCCGACTCGGCGGGCCGCGGAAATGATGCAGGGTCAGATCCAACGTGCCTTGCTTGGCCATGGGGATGTGGTAGCAACCGGTATCGGGCACCAGCTGGATCGGATGCCGCGCGGCCTTGGCCCCAGCGCGGGCGTTGCGCCAATGCAAGGCGGCGGCCCGACTAAAGCCGGCGCCGATGGCGTGTTGAATCTCCAGGGTCTCCCGGTCGTGGCCGGGGCTGAAGGACAGCTGCATTTGCGCGGGCGCAGCCAGTCCGCGCTCCGGCAGCAGAGCGATATGGGCCGCATAATTCGGTTGGCCGGAAACGTTGTGCCCTTCGATGAACAAATTGCGGTCGAAGATGCGCGCCATCAGCCGAACCGGTTGGACCGGCCGGATGGTCGAAGGGTTTAACAGCATCCGGATCGCCGTGGGCGATCCAATCAGATAATGCGGGTCGTAGGTCAGATGAACGACGCGCGTGGCGGGGGCGATCGGATTGCCAAACAGGTCGAGCACCTGAACGCCGTGCCGGTCAGCGGGCAGGCGCCAGTTGGACCCGGCGGGGCGCAGATCAAAGACAAAACCCAGGCCGCGCTTGCCGTGGGCGCTGATGAATAAACCCTCTTTGAGATAGAGGTTGGCGGGATGCCACGCGATCTTGCGCATTCCTTTCAGCAGCCACGAAAGCGAATTGGCGGCCACCGCCGCCGGACTAAGCGGCGGCGCCGCGGCCGGAGCAGCACGCTGGATTAAACTGTGCTCAATGAAGGGCGTGATGCCGGCGACGTGGTGGGCCAGTCCGTCCAGGATATGCCTCTGGATCACGTCGGCCCGAAACCGCTCCATGTTGAGATAATAGGGAATCTGCGGATGCCGGGCGTCGGTCAGAAAGAAACATTCCGTCTCCCATAGTGGTTTGGAAATCTTCAGGAAGTGGCGAATATTTTTCAAGAGCTGCGTGTAGAGGCCGTATCGACCGTTTTGATAATCCATGGCCGCGCCATAGGGGTGAAACGCCACGCCATCGAGGTCGCGCTCGTAACGGGGATCGACGGCGTTGAGGGCCTCGCACCAGTTTGCGACGTTGATGCCAAAGTCGCCCGTGACGCCGTTGCCCAGCACGAGGTCGCGGGGATACCGCTTTTTGATGGTCCGATAGACCTGCTTGAGGTAGGCTAGGTAGGCCGCGGCCGGAAAGCCGCCCACGCCCGGTTCGTTGAAACACTCCCAGATGTGGATCTGATTCCCCCAGTGCTTCAGAACAAAATGCAGGTATTTCGCCAGAACGGAGGGGGGAATAGCCAGGTAACCCCGCACCTGGCCGGTTGGGGCCATGCCGCGGCGGTAATATTGGAGCAGATAGTGGGGCCATCCCGTGAGCCCTTGGGCGAACCGTTTTTCTAGCCATCGTTTGTCGCCATCGACAACCAGATCTCCAGCGAGGACAAATATGACATGGAGACCATATTTCCGGTCCATTTTTAGCACGGGATCCATTACGCCAGTCCGCCATTGACCCTGGACCGGTTCCAAGAAGCGCCAGTGGCCCCAGAGCCGTTGCAGCGACATGCCCGCCTCGTGCGCGACCCGGAAACCATTTTCCCAACTGCCGTAGCGCACTTGGCAAAAATCGCGGTAATCGGCAGGCGCTTGGACGGCCCCGAGTGGACAGGGGCTGTAGTTGTAGCCGATCCGCCAACCGGGTGAAAAACGCACGTGGGACACCGCTGGATGCAGTACGGCGAAGCGGCCGCCGACCACCGCTAGAGGCTGTTGGCCGATGGCGACCGTGCAGTGAAACGATCCGTAGGGCGCGGCCAGCGCCGTCAAGCGGCCCTGATAAACCGCACGCCCGCCGGGCAACGTTTCAACGCATTTCAACCGCACCGGATAGCTGCGAATTAGTGAATTGTCTAGATCGGAACGCACGCTTACCACGCCCTTCAGTTTGTTGGAGGCGGCGGCAAGCTCCGCCCGAACCGTCAACCCGACCGGCTCACGGGAGGTGTAAACAGGTTCCACGCGATTGGGCATAACCGCTGCTTCGGCCGGCAGGATCGGTCTGCGCCCTACGATCCGCACGAGGAAATTGTCCAGATACAGGGCATTTTGCGCCGTCTGGCCTGCCGCCGCCTGCGCGCAGATCCAGACTGTGAAAAAATTGCTTTGCGCCTTGACCGGATAACGCACGGAAAAGTGCTTCCAGTGCGTTCCGGGCCTGAACGAAAAGCCGTGCAACATCGGATAGTTATTTTCGCCCACCAGGGGGTTCGGGTAAGCACGGAAATCGATCCAACAGACCGAAGGCGGGTGTACGTGGCCCGTTGCATCGGGACCCATGCGGGCATCGAAGGAAATTTCAACCTGGCAATTGTGATGGATACGCAGGTCTGCCAAGGCGATCCGGTAGGTGAGCACGCCCGGATAACCAGGCATTTCCAGGCATTGGCCGCCCTGATGACGCCGCGTGACCGTCCGCGGCAGATAATACCGATCCGGCGAGCGATAGGCGTACTTTCGCAACAGCTTGTCGATGACCGGACGATAGCCGGGCACGCCCAAATGGCCCGGAAGGCCCAGTTCCATATCCGAATTCAGGTTCAAGGCGCCGGCGGGTGCCTGGGCGTGGACAGAAGGGGAAATCGCCAGTGCGATCCCAAGAACCAGAGCCGCCACAAGTGTCCGCGTCATGGTGTGTGTCTCCTGAACCGCGAGGTTTCCCTTGGAGCGCTCGCCGCCGGCAATAGCCACGGCGGCCCGCTGGCCTTCCGAAATTACAGGCTACATCCCTATCCTGTCCTGCCCGCAGCCGGCCTTCCACGGCTGTAGGCGTACGCGCGATATACCAAGCCGCGCACCGCGTCGGTTCCGGTCAAGCGGCTGGCGCCGATGACGACGTCGCGGGATCGGCCGGCGCGTTGTCGCGGCCCGCAGCGCCCGGGCGCGTGCCGCCGTACTCCGGGACAACCATGCCCCGCCTCCCTTGCTCGGTCCGAAACGTAATATCGCGCCCCGAGGGAAGCGGCGCCACCGGTGGCCACCGCGCATTACCGCATGGCCACCGGGCCGCGGAGGTCGCAAGCGAACTGGCGCGCCACGCCGCGCTCACACGGGTCCCTCCAGTGCGTCCCGCACTTGCCCGACGCGCGGTTTTGGCCCTCCCATCGCTCCGCGCTATCGTCAGCACCGACGGTGCTCCGTTCGGACGATCACCACGCCGCTGGTTTCGGCGCCCCCCCCCCAGTCACCGGCGGCGGCGGCCGCCGCCGCCACGGTCGGGTTGACCGTACGCGCCGGCGCCATGCAGGTGTCGAATGGCGAGGCCAAAGTCTGGATGCCCAGCGCCGTGCCGGAACCCCACGTACCCGTAAGGCCCCGCTGGTTCGTATCGGTGGTGCCGTTGATCGCCGTCACGGTATTGTTCGAATAGTAGTGGAACGTGAAAATATTGTCGCCGTTCTGGCCGACGTAAGGGGAAACCTCCCAGACCCCGTGGCCATCGCCGAAGCCGACGTTCTGGCCGTCACCGGCGTGGTTACCGGAATTGTAGATATAGGGGCCATAGGTGTTGGCGGTCGGTAATGTCGTGGTAATCCTTTGATAGACGCCCGTACCGGCACTGTCGCCCTGCGAAGCTGCGGAAAGACCGCCGCCATCCATCGGCGCCATGTCGCTGACCAACGGGACCTGCGTGTTGGCGCCCGTGGTCGTCCACCACTGGCCCCGCTGCTGGGTGTACAGGGTGGGCGTAGCCCCGTTGTAGGAGACCTTGGCCCACCAAGGGAAGGCTATCGAATAGCTCAAGCCGTGGCCGCTGGAGTTGCCCGCCCAGCCGGAAGTTTTGTTGTACCCTCCGAAACCGGTCAGGTATGACATCGTCCCGCCGTTCTTATACCAGACCGCCGATGGACCGACGGCCAGGGGGTCCGACGGACAGATGAAACTAGCCGGCGTGGAGTATCCCTGTAACACGAGCAACCACATGCAGCTTGACGGCGAGAAGAGCCACTTTGGAGTGAAGTTTGGCCCCGCCCCCGTGGTATACATGACCTGCACCGCCGCCGGGGCCGTGGCGAAAGTCCCCGGCTGGCCATAGACGCCGTTGGTATAGTAAGTATACCCGGTTGCAGCCATTGCCCCCGTGAGAGGGAACACCTGGTTGTTGCTCTGACCGTACACGATCATCGATTGGACAATCCCGCGGATATTGGCCATGCACACGGCCCGGTTGGCCAGTTCCCGGGCTTTCGACAACGCGGGTAGTAATATAGATATCAATATAGCTATTATCGATATCACCACCAGCAGCTCGATCAGGGTAAAACCCAGGGCGCCCCGGAAACGGCGTCGCCACGACCGGAATCCCACCCGGCTGACCAGGGATTCCAGGTCGCCGTAGGCGCCCAGCCCTCGGGCCAGGCTCAGCACCATGGAATTCAGCAGCAGGGCCGCCCAGCTTAGCAGCCAGGCGAGGGGGGACAACGCGATTTCGACCA
>JAJYFE010000014.1:43489-45395 GCA_021785435.1 Planctomycetota bacterium | reverse complement strand
GATTGGACATCCGTTGGTTCCTCGCTTTCCGTAAGAAAAGCGAAGAGCCTACAAACGCCTGGCACCATCCTAAAAGTGGCTGGTTTTCACCCGCCCATAAGTGGCTGCATTTGCCTACCCGCTGACAATCGGGGCCATTCGCTCGGCCGGCATAGAACGCCTCCAGCGTAGGGCAATAAGCCGCGGGATAGTGGTTGGAAATCGGCGACGGATTGGGGGCTACGTACCCCCCCGCCATCGAGAAATAAAAACGCGTTTCAGCCTGCCATAGCATGCTGTAGCCCGCATAGCCGTACGGCAGTACCACCACCCGCGCTCCCCGAGGCAGGTAGCGAGCTGCGAGGCCATCGGTGAAGAACCGCGGGTTTAAAGGCGCATACCGCCAATATCCGCCGGGAATGTTTGGCAGCAGGGAAACCACGGTTAGCGCGGCCAGCAGCAACTTCCACGCTTGCGCCATGCGGGATTCCGCCAGCCACCGGGCTGCCACCACGGCAATCGCCAGCCAGGCGTAGACGATCAAGCGGGCGGGGAGCACCATGTCATACAGTGGCAGCTTTCCGACCGCGGTCCAGGGTAGCGCGACAGGGACAGCGGTGTTGGCAAATGGCGCCAGTTGCGGTGACACACCAAAGCTCAACACTGCCGCGCCGACCAGCAGGAGGAACACGAAAAAATCGCGGGGGTCACGCCCGCATTGGCGTACGAAGAGCCAGGCGACCACAAGCAGAGGCAAGCCAAAATAGCCGGCCTGGTCGTCCACGCCCCCAATCCGGGGGGCAGGGATGGGCGGCACCAACCGCCCCGCCAGCCACGTGGTCGGTGGGGGCAGAAGAAGGCTCTGTAGCGGGATGGCCACGCGCCCGGCCCAGGCGATTCCGTGCCAACGTTGTACAAAATAGAGGTCGGCGAAGCACGGTAGGAGAGCCACGCCCGCGATAATCAGGCCCGTCAGCGTCTCAAAAAACAGTACCCAGTGGTCGGTAAACAGGGAATGAAAAGCAAGCTTTCCTTTCTCCGAATGTTCCCGCCTCGGCAAGAAACCGGCTAGGAGGGCGGCGAGCAGGCCCAGAGGTACGGCGCTAGCTAGAATTTCGGTCGACACCCCGAACTGAAATATCGCCAGCAGCGCGATCAGTCCGACATACCACCATCGCGATAATTTCCCGCCACGCCGCAGCAGATAAATCCACACCGCCAGAGGCAGCGCCACCGTCACAAACAGATGCATGTGAGACCGTAACTCCGAAAATTCGTCGGAGGAAAAGCCGAAGACCCAACCGCCAAACACAGCCGGCCAGAACTTTCCCGTGATATGCCGACACAGCAAATAGGTGGCCCAGGCCGCCAACACTGGTGCAAGCAATGCGATTAAGTTGTAGCTGACTATCGGCCCGAAAAAGTGCGTCACCGGCGCCAGCAGCAGGGCCAGACTCGGCACGGAAGTCATCCACAGCACATTTTTTCCGACCGGCGCCCAAACCGAATGCGTCAAGAAGGGGTTTACGCCATGGCCGATCGCCCAGGGCCACCAGACCAAACTCCATAGGAAAATGCTCGGATTGGTCACTATGGAACTGGCGATCAACATGTGGCGAACATCACACCTGATTGGCAGCAATAGCTCGATAACCGCCGCCGCCAGATACACAGCCAGCGCGGCAAGTGCAGGAAACGGCTTCGGGTGCGTCGCTGCTCGGGCTTGGTCGGCGCCCGGCGGCGCCCGCTCGGCAAGTTCGCCGGGGCGCCAGATGGCCGTGTCGTTGGGGCCACGCGTCGGGGGGCCAACGCCGCCCGCCGACCCCCGCCCCCCCCCCCCCCTCCCCCCCCCCCCCTTCCCCCCCCCCCCCCCCCCCCCCCTCCCCCCTCCCCCCTCCCCCCCCTCCCCCCCCCCCCCCCCCCCCCC
>JAJYFE010000014.1:0-43479 GCA_021785435.1 Planctomycetota bacterium | reverse complement strand
CTTGTCCCGCGACAGTTTCTTCCGCCCTCGTCCTTCTGCCTTCACGGCTTCCCCGTGCCGCCGTGTCCCCGCAGCCGTGCCCTGCCGCCTTCCGCCCCCCGCCTTCGACGAGCCATGGTCCAAACCCGCGCCATGCGTGCCAAGCGGACGAAAGGTTGAAGAGCAGCGATCCACACCACAGCAGCAAAAAGAGCAACGTGGTTGCTGCCATAAGAAGCCCAATAAAATAGTGTGGCCCCCAAATCGCATAGCAAACGCCGTGCGGGACGGTAGCGGTGAGGGTACCGCTGGGGAAGCGATTTGGAACGGCGGAGTTGGCGAGTGCAACCCGATAAAGGTACGCGACTACCGCCAGCAGATCGCCGGTGTGCGTAAACGGGGCCAGCAGGATCCAGCCGACGAAGATTGCGACATTGACCCACGCCGCGCTGCGACCGTGAGCTTCCAACCACGGGTCACGCTCTTTGGCCCAGTGACAAAGAGCAGCGCCGGGCAGAAAGCTCAGCGCAAACGCCGCAAGGTACGCCCCCGCGGCCAGAGATCTACGCAGTTGCTGGGACATGAGCGCAATGGTCCGAAAGAAGCCCGTCGCCGATCACATAGCATAGCCCATGGTTCAGTACCTCTGAATAGGCCCAAGACCTGCCCGCCGCATTGGAGGCAGCAGGTACAGCCATACTCCGCCGACATGAATCGGCTTGATGTGCAGCGGCGCTACCAACGACCGAAAGCGGCGCGGATGAGCGGCGGCAACGATAAACGCCCGGATTTTAAAGGCCTTGATAAATTGGCGCAACTGCGCGGGATACCTGGGATCCGTGGCTCGACCGGCGTAGAAGGCCGCCACTGCAGGAAAAACCGTGAAGCGGCGCGGAATGCCGGAGTTTACATAGCCGCCGGCCAGCAAAAAATGAAAATGCGCTTCGGCTTGCCACAACATGCTGTAACCATATCGACCATAAGGCAGGATAACCACCCGGCAGCCGGCTGGTAAATAAGCAGGCGTAATGCCTGCGGCGAAGTACGGCGGATTGGGAGTTTTTTGGACCCACCGGCCGCTGGAGACATTGGGAAACAAAAACAAGATGGCGGAACCCGCTAACAGCAATTTCCATCCCCAATGGGTCCTGGAATCGGCCAGCCACCACGCCCCCACCACTGCCAGCGCCAGCCATAGGTATACGACCAATCGCAGCGGCACTATTTTGTCGAATATCGGCAGATGAGCCACCAGCGCCCAAGGCAGCAGAACAGGCAGCACCACATTCACGAAAGGCGCAATCTGCAGCTGGGATCCCAGCGCCAGTAAAAAAATGATGACCAACATCAATAGTAACAGGCGGGCGCGAGACTGCCCAATAAATTCACGGCTAAACCACGCCAAGATGCCCAGCAGCGGCAGTCCCAGGTACGCGCCGCGGAACCACACTGTTCCCATAAAATGCAGGGACGTATTCAAGCTGCTACCCAACCACGTGATAGGGGTGGGAATCACGAAATTGGCCAAGTCTGTGGAAAAGGCGGCTGGTAAAAAGGGGCCGGACGCATAATGCACCACGAAAAGGCTGTAAAATGCGGGCGACAACACCGCACCGGCCACGGCAAGACCGATCAGGGTTTCCCATAACCCTTGACGGTGGCGCCGATACGTTAGCTCATCCCGCGAAAAAACAGCCGCAAGCCAAATAGCCAGTAACCCCAATGGCACCGCCGAAGCTAAGAGTTCAGTGGATACGCCGAATTGAAACAGCGCCAGCAGTGCGATCAACCCCACATACCACCGACGTGACAATTTCCCGTCGCGGCGCAGCAGGTAAAGCCATACCGCCAACGGTAGCGCGAAAGTCACCGATAAATGAGGCGTGATTTGCAGATTGGCGAAGGCATAGGAGGAAAAACCAAAAAGCCATCCGCCAAACAAGGCCGGACCGAATTTCCCGGTGATGTACCGACATAATAGGTAGGCTGCCCACGCCGCCAGCGCCGGCGAAAGCAGTGCCATAACGTTATAACTGACCAGCACCCCGAACCAATGGGTTAGCGGCGCCAGCAGCAGGGCCAGGCTGCCAATGGAGGTCATCCATAGCAGATTCACACCCACCGGCGACCAGAGCATAGGGCTGAAGAACGGATCAAGGTGGTGCCGGATTGCCCAGGGCCACCAGGCCAGGCTCCAGAGATAGATACTTGCATCGCTCGGCACCGGATGATGGTAGGCGATCAAGTAATGCCGCAGGTCAAAGTGCAGAGGCGCCAAGAGCAATAGCGCGGCCGCCGCCAGATAGATGGTGAAGGCGGCGGATGGCAGACAGAGTTTCCGGTATCTGGTTTCTGCTTTCTGGTTTTTCGTTTCCAGCTGTCGCGGTGGCGACTCTTCGAGCTGGTTGGGGAGCGTGGGGGGCGGGTTTCGGGTTTGGAGTTTCTGGTTTCGGGTGTCTAAGTCTCGCCGTGCCGACGCTTCAAGCAGGGTCTTGCCTGCCGAAGTAAATTCGATTGCTTTGCTCCTTTTTACTTTTTCCGTTTTACTTTCCCGTCCTTCATCCTTCCGCCCCCCGCTTTCACCTACCCATGGCCCCAGGCCGCGCATCGCGAGCCAGGCCGAAATCAGGTTAAAAAGAATCGCGCTGAGCCATAGCAGCACAAAACCCAGCGACGCCAGCGAGGTAAACAAGGCGGCCAGGTAATGCGGCCCCCAGAGGGCATACAGGATGCCCGGTGGAGTTGCGGAATCTGAAATTTCGAATTTCAAATTTGAGATTTCATAGAGGCGGACCAGAGTGGCCAGCAGGTCAACGATATGGGTAAAGGGCGCCAGAGCGGCATAGCCGACCACGACCCCTCCATTCACCAAAGCCGCGCTGCGGCTGTGGCGTTCGAGCCACGGCTCCCGGTCCCTGGCCCACAACCACAGCATAAGACCAGGTAGAAACGCAAGCGGTAACGCCAGAAGATATCCCACTGCCGCCAGAAAATTTTTGAATCGCACGGGCATCCTGCTCGGCTCCGTCAAGCGGAATCATTTTGGCGCCGCGGGGGCGGTTTCCACAAGTTCCATCCGAGGCGGAAGTCCAGGGGTTATCGTTCGCCGGAATAAATCTCGGAGCGGGGGTAGTTCTCAAGCCTCCGCCCGAGACATTCTTCTTGAGAAGCGCTGTAAATCCTGTATCGCTAGGCCAATTCCAGTAAAGTCCTTAACCAGCCAGCGCAGGCTGCGGCGGGTAGTGCGCTGTCGTGCATCGGCACCGGCACATCGCTTAGCAGCACCGGCCGATGGTTCACATCCACCGCCGCGGGCCAGACCCCGTGCGAACCTTTCACCAACGACGGATCCTGCGTGATGCCGCGGCGGGCGGCGTCGAAAAACAATTCGCGCGGATCGTAGCCCGGCTTGCGATGAATATCAACGCCAAACTGCCACGCTGGCTTTTCATCCTCCGCGAGCCACCAATCGTGCACAAACCAGGCGTCCGGCCGGCTTAACAGGACGAGGGTGCCGCTGCGCGGATGGTCCAGGCCAAGCTGGCGCTTCTGCGCGTCGGACCGCGAGATTGACTCGACGCCGTCAAGTTTTTCGAGCACCTGAATCGCACCGGCGGCCGTACCGGGCTGGCAATACACGTGCGCAATCTGATGATCCACCATGGCCAATGCGGTGCTGGTTTGGAAATCGATCAGCAGTTTGCCCTGTGGATCCGCCTGGGTTCGCAGCAGCCCCGCCTGGCGCAGCGCGATATTCGGCGCGACGCTGGTGGTGACGGCGTTCATAGCATAATCGCCAGCAACGATAGCCGTCGCGCCTGCGGCACGCACCTGCGTGATCAGCGGCGCCAACAGCGCGTCGAGATCACGGACCTCCTGGGCCAGCGCCGGATGCCCCGGTCCCCAACGCTGCAGGTTGTAATCCAGCAGCGGCACATACACCATTTGTAAATCGACGGGATAGTTCTGCCACACCTGCCGGGCTGCCTCCAGGATCCAGCGCGAAGCGGCTGGTCCTGCCAAGGGACCCCAATAGGATGACAGCGGAAACGATCCCAACTTCGCCTCGAGTTCAGCGTAAAGAGCCGCGGGGCGACTCCAACCAGCGGCGAGGGTGCGCCCATCGGGTGTATGCCGCGGTTTTGGCGTCAAGATAATGTCGGCCGCATCGGGCATCGATTGCTGCCAGAAGAGCATGGCCGTGCGGCAAGGGCAGTTGAGCCTATCTTCCTGGGTCCGCGCTTTCAGCGTGGGCGACCAGAAACGGGGTGCTTCCAGCAGGGCATTGGACTGTTCCCAAAAGCTGATCTGTCGTCGAAAATCCGCAAAATTATCCAAGTCCAGATGGCGCTGCAGGGCTGGATTATCATGGGTATACAGACCATTGGCGATGATGCCGTGTTTCGCCGGCGCCAGGCCGGTGGTGAGGGTAGCCTGCATGGTGCAGGTGACCGCGGGCAGAACCGGCGCCAGCACCGTGCGATACGGAAAGCTGTCTAACGTCGGCGTCCGGCCGGCCTGTCTCGCGAGCTGACCATCCAGGCCGGCCACGAGAATAAAACAAATTCGGCGCATCCTCGCACGTCTCAAAACGGCGCCCCGCCGCGTTACCCGGCGGTATTCGCATCGGCGATAGGGGCATCGCCGGCTACGGGGCCTTCACCCTTTGGCCGGTTATCCCCAATGGATTAACCCCGGCTCCGGCCGCAGCACATCGTCCGGACATTCCTTCAGCACCAAGCCCCGATAATGCCCCAGCACACGGACGAAAAATCCCTGTGCGCCGCAGGTGGCGGCAGGGATTTCGCCGACATATTGATGGGCGCCATCCGCGAGTGCCGCGACGTGATTCATCGGCACCGCGGTGCCGGGGGGAAAGTCGTCGGAGGTATTCAACTGGCCGAAATACAACTGCACGTCCACGTGTTCACTGGCAATCGCCCCCAGTTCCACCACGGCCTCCACATGCAGGGTTTTGCCGGCTTCGATGTCCGCCGCATTATATTTAACATCGCGGACGCGCACCTGCGGCCAGTGCTGGCGGAGATGCTGCTTCCATTTGGCCAAAGCGGCCGCGGCCGCGGCATTCTGACTCACCAGCGCTGCGAATCCATCGTGGGCGGGTTGGTACGCCGTCGCGAGGTAGTCTTCGACCATGCGATTAGTGTTAAACTTGGGGCAGATGCTGCGAATGGAGGCTTTCATCCACTGCAGCCATTCCCGTGGCAGACCTGCCGCATCCCGTTGGTAATACAAGGGGACGATCTGATTTTCCAGGAGGTCAAATAATTCGCGGCTGTCGATTTCATCCTGGTATTCTTCCTTGGCCTGCGGTGCATCGCCGTCCACCGCCCAACCCACGTCCGGCCCGCCGGCCAGGCAAGCCTCTTCCCACCAGCCGTCCAACACGCTTAGGTTCAGCACCCCATTGATGGCGGCTTTCATCCCACTGGTGCCGGAGGCCTCCATGGGGCGGCGCGGCGTGTTGAGCCATACGTCGACGCCCTGGACCATGTGGCGGGCGACATTGATGTCGTAATCTTCCAGGAACACCAGGCGGTTCCGCACATCGTGCCGGCGACAAAAACGAACGATTTCCTGGATGAAATGTTTGCCGCCATCATCGCGGGGATGGGCCTTGCCGGCGAAAAGAAGCTGCAGCGGCCGCTGCGGATCGTTGAGCAGCCGTAGGAGCCGTTCGGAATCGCGCAGCAGGAGCGTGGCGCGTTTATAGGTGGCGAAACGGCGGGCAAAACCGAGGGTGAGCACCCGCGGATCGAGCACCTCGGGAGGGCGTCGCCTTCCGTGCCCCACCGTGCTGCAGTGGGCCAGCTGCAGGCCGAGGCGCTGCCGCACGAATTGAATCAGCCGCTCTTTGCCACGCTGGTGCACCCGCCACAGCTCGGCGTCAGAAATTTTTTCCGTGTGCTGCCAAAAACCGCGATCGGTCGGTTGTTCCGGCCAGCGCATGTGGAGAGTTTCCTCGTAGAGCCGGACGAAATCTTTGTCCAGCCAGGATGGCGTGTGCACACCGTTGGTGATGGCCGCAATTGGAATTTCCTGCAGCGACATTCCCGGCCAGATCTGGCGCCACATCTTCCGCGCTTCGCGACCGTGCAGTTGACTGACGCCGTTGCAATGCCAGGCCATGCGCAGGGCCAGCACGGTCATGCCGAAAGGCTCTTGCGGATCCGCGGGATGCACCCGCCCCAGAGCCAGAAACTCATCCAGGGACAGTTGCAGTTGGGGATAATAGTTGCCCAGGTGCTTTTCCATCAGTTCGCGCGGGAAGGCGTCATTTCCCGCCGGCACCGGCGTGTGGGTGGTGAATACATTGCCGGCTGCGACCGCTTCGCGGGCCTCGGCAAAGGAAATGTGCGTTTGTTCCATGAGCCACCGGCAGCGCTCCAGCGCCAACAACGACGAATGGCCCTCGTTCATGTGGCAGACCGTGGGATTTTTATTCAAGGCCCGCAAAGCCCGCACGCCGCCAATGCCCAGTAAAATTTCCTGCCGCAACCGCGCATTCTGATCTCCGCCGTAGAGGCGGGCGGTAATGGCCCGGTCTTCGGCCCGATTTTCGGGAAGATCGGTGTCGAGCAGGTAAAGTTCCACCCGGCCCACCTGCACTTTCCAGATACCCACCTGAACCGGTCCTTGCGGATATTCCACGGTCACGGTTAAAGGCTGACCGTCGGGGCCTTGAACGCGCGTCAGAGGCAGGCTGAAAAAGTCCAGGGCCGGATTACGCTCCTCCTGCCAGCCTTCGGCGTTGAGCCGCTGATGAAAATATCCCTCCCGATACAACAGTCCAACGGCCACCAATGGCAGCCCCAGATCGCTGGCGCTTTTCAAGTGATCCCCCGCCAACACACCTAAACCGCCGGAGTAAATGGGCAGCGCTTCATGCAGACCAAATTCCGCGGAAAAATATGCAATCAGCATATGGCCAGCGCTGGCATGCGCCTTGGACCACGTATCCAGGAACCAGGTCTGTTGCTGGGCCGGCTGCTGCAGGTAATACTGCAGCTTGGCGGCGGCGAGATTTAAATGGGTGATAAAGCCTTCCTGGCGGGCCTTTTCGTCCAGCTTTCCCTGACTAATCTGATTGAGCAGCGCCACCGGGTTATGGTTGGTGCGCTCCCACAGCTCCGGGTCCAAATCGTGAAATAAACTGACGGTATCGCTGTTCCAAAGCGACCAGATATTGGATTTAAGCTCATCCAGCTTCGCCAACCGTGGCGGCATAGACGGAACCACCCTGAAGCCATGAACCTTCGCCATGCGTAATCCTTTATCGAGCCAATCATAGTTCCTAATCTTAGGCTCCAGCCGACGATTCCACCACCACCGTCGCCGCAACCGCTGAACCTTCAGCGCGGCCAAGCCGCAGCTGAGCCGCGCGTTTCATAGCCCTCGGTCCACGCGGAGGCGGAATAGTTTAGTCGCCCACGGCGACCTTCGGCGGACTCTGCGGGGGGTAGCGCTCCGCCGAACCTCGGAATCCTTGCGACGAAAAAAATCTTCGCGTCGCCCCAAGAAACACACAGATTGTGATACCGGGGCAGGTTTGGACCTGGAAACGGTTATGGCGCTACACGCCAGCCTCTTCCCGAAAATATGGATGTCCTGATTATGCTTATATCGCCTCAGCTTTTTCATGGCCCGCAAGCGCTGCGACGGCGGCATCCGCCGTGACTTCGCAGCACGTCTTGGGGGTTTCCCATACCCGGACCGCACACAGTTTCAGCGGCGCGGTAAAAGCATCCCGAAGTTGTTCAAAGATCAAACGGGCGATGTTTTCCACGGTGGGATTCACCTGCGCAAATTCCGGACAGTCCAGGTTCAGATGTTTGTGATCGAACCTTTGGATCACACGCTCGTTAACCGTTCGCTGGAAGTCTTCCAACGGAATAAGCCGGCCGGTTGCCATATCTATCGGCCCACCAATGGTCACTTCCAGTTCATAATTGTGGCCGTGTCCATTGGGATTGGTACATTTGCCGAATAGCTCCTGGTTCTGCCGGGCCGTTAAATACGGGCTGTACAAACGATGGGCGGCGGAAAATTCAAACCGTTGGCTCTGACGAATCATGGGTTTCTCCGACCGGTGTAATTCCTGATAAAACCACGGGCTGGCGGCCAAGCGCAGGCAGATTAGCTGGGGCGGGGCCAAGGCGGGAGCCAGCACGTTGAACAAACGCTCCAGAAGATGGCCGTTTTTAATACCGGCGCTTCCCGTTGGTGGTTTCGGGTTTCCGGTTTCCGAAGTTGGGCCACGGGCCACTGGCCTTTGGTCAGGGCTATCCCCGCCGGTCCGCCTCGCCGCGTGGCCGCGTCGCTGCCCTTCAGGCCGCATCCCCGTGCCGCGGATTGCTGAAGGTTGATCGCTGATCGCCTCCCTAAGCAACGGCGGCGCCATTCGGCGCAGCGTCCGATCGAGGTGCTTAAGGTTGATGAGCATGCCCGAAACGCCGTCCACCGGTCCTTCCATGACGGCCGTCAAACGCACGAATGGCCCCATGTCGTCCAGACTGGGATTGGCGGCGAAATTGTTGGCCGCGGGCGCCGCCGCCTCGGCGCCCCAGACCCCGCAGCGTAACTCACGTGCCAATCGTATCCGCAACGTCGCCGTCATAGCTGAACATTTTATGCCATCCGGCAGTTCCGTTACAGGTTCGCTCGTGGCACGCCCCAGGTGCGCGGGCCTGACACTATCGGACACTATACGCGGACCTTTCCCGCCGGCTCGTGGCGAAATCCCAGGAGCACCGGCAGCACCAGCAGCGTCAGGGGCATCTGCGCCACCAGCCCGCTGATGATGGCTACCGCCAATGGCTGCTGCATGGCGGCACCGGGGCTGAAGACCAGCGCCAGGGGCAGCAGCGCCAGAATAGCGGCGAGGGTGGTCATAGCGATCGGCCGCATGCGGTTCTGGCCGGCCTGGATCAGACGGCGGGCGCCATGTTCATGGTCGCGCAGGTCATAATACTCGGAATAGTAGAATATGGTCACCTCCGTCACAATGCCGACCACCATGGTCATGCCCATCAGGGACGAAATATTCAGCTGAATATGTGTGATCCATAATCCAATGAATACGCATGCCAGCGTCAGCAGCGGAATGAACAGCATGGCGAGCGCGGCCCTGAAACTCTCATACAAAAATAAAAGCAGCAGGAACACCAGCAACACGCCGCCGAGCAGCACCAGCACCAACCCCCGAAAGGCCGCCTGCTGCTGCCGATACAGCCCGCCGAGCCGGTAGTACACGCCTTGCGGAAACAGGCCCGGGCGATTCAGGACTCTTTTAACGGCCGCCATGGTCGAACCCATGTCCCGGCCATGGATCCGGGCGGTCACCGCGATCATCCGTTTAAGATTGATATGATCGATTTCCTGCTCGCCGGGGCGAATCTGAACCTTGGCCACCGCGCTCAACGCGAATTGGCGGCCAGCGGGCGCACGAAGCCGCAGATCGCCCAGCTCGGTCGCGGTTCGGCGCAGGTCCGGGGGCGACCAGACCCGCACCCCGATCATCTGCGGCCCACGGCGCAGCCTGGTGGCCACGACTCCGTAGACGTATTCATGGATGAAGCGGGCGATTTGTTCGGGGGTCAGGCCGCGCCGGGCGGCGGCGACGGACTTGACTTTGACATACAGCGAATCACCCGCCACCACGATGCCATTTCGCGCATCCGTCACACCGCGGATCTTCTGAATCGCCGCCAGCACCTTGCGGGCCTGGCGGTTCAATACCTTTTCGTGATCGGAAAATATCTCCACGCGGATAGGCTGCGGCACCGCCGTCAGATCGCCGATTTGATCCTGCATGAGCTGTTCCGGATCGATGAAAAGACTGGGCACATGGCGGTGAATTTCCCTGGCGATCCGCGCCATGATCCGTTCAATGGGCGGGCGGGGAAAAGGTTTCATTTGGACGTAATAATCACCGGAATATTTTTCGGTCAGGCTGCCGCCGAGCTGCATACCGGTGCGGCGGGAATAGTTGGCCACGTACGGGTTGGCCCGCAGAATCCGCCCCACCTGGTGGAGCAGACGATCCGTCTCCGTCAGCGAGCTGCCGGCTGGCGCCCAGTAACGCAGACTGAACCCGCCCTCATCCATCTGGGGCATAAAACCGCTGCCGACATGTTCATACGCGGCATAACCGACCGCCAGCAACGGCACAACAATCAGGAGCACCAGCGCCGGCCGGGCGATAAGACGACGCAGCAACCACTCATAGCCGGCATGTATGTTCCGCGTGATCCAGCCGGGGCGGTGGGGGGTGGCGTCCTTGGCGCCCAGCAGGCGGAGCGCCAGGACCGGCACCACCAGCCAGGACAAAAGAAACGAGATCAACAGCGCTGCCGCCATGGTCAGCGATAGGGCCTTAAAAAACTCGCCCACCAGTCCGGACCAGAACGCCAGCGGAGCGAAAATGATGGTGGTGGAAGCGGAGGAACCGGCCAGCGGGCGAGTAAACTCGATGCTGGCGCGGATAATTTTATCGCGGTAAGCGCCGCCTTCTTCCCCGACGCGGCGGATAATATGTTCGATCATCACAATCGCGTCGTCGATGATCAGACCGACGGCCGCGGCCATACCCCCCAAGGTCATAATGTTAAAACTCATCTTGAGCAGATACAACAACAGGACCGTTGTGGCCAGCGCCGCGGGAACCACCAGGGCCGCCATCAAGGTGGTTTTCCAGTTGCGCAGAAACACCAGCAGCACCACGACCGCCATCACCATGCCCACGATGAGCGCATCCCGGACGCTGAGCGCCGATTCCATCAGGATCTGGCCCTGATTGTACCAAAGGTTCACGGTGGTTCCCGAGGGCAGCCGGTGCTGGATCTTCCGCATCAACACCCGGGTTTGGCTGATGATTTGGACGGTGTTCCCCTGCGGCTGTTGATAAACGTTGATCAGAACCGCCGGTTTACCGTTGGCGGTGGCCCGCGTCCAGACCGGGGCGAAGGACGACTGGATGCGGGCGATGTCCCGCAAGTGCACCACATCGCCGGCGCCGGCCTTGATCGCGATGCGCCCGATCTGGCGGGCGTTGTGAAACCGCGAATCGACCACCACCAGGTAGAGTTTGTCGTGCTCCTGCATTTTGCCGACGGTTTTAAAGATGTTGTTGGCCGCCACGGCGCGGGTTACGTCCGTGATCGAAAGGTGATAGGCCGCCAGTTGGGCGGGATTGACGATGACGTGGTATTCCCGCGTACGGCCACCCTCCACGCCCACTCTGGCCACGCCCTGGATGCCCAGCAGAAGCGGGCGGATCTGGTACAAAGCGATGCGCCGCAGACGCGACGGGGAGGTGGTGGTGGAAGTCAGGCTGTAACTGATGATCTGGTAATTCGCCGGATTGCGCAGGCGCACCACGGCCCTGGTGCCGGCGGGCAGCGAGGGCAGCACATTATTCACCGCCGACTGCACCAGCACGAGCGACTGAACCATGTTCCTGCCCCAGCCGAAATCCGCGTAAATGTCCGAGGTGCCGCGACTGGTGGTCGATGTGACGCGGCGCACCCCATAAATGGCGCGGATGGCTTTTTCCACCGGATAGGTCACCCGCACCGCAACGATTTTCGGCGGCTGGGAGCCGGAGCCAACGGTCACCTCCACCCTGGGCCAACTGGCCCGCGGAAACAGTGAAACGGGCAGGAAAAACGCCGCCGCGATCCCCGCCAGGGCCAGCGCGACCATCACGAACACCACCGAGCGCGTGTGCTGATGAATCCATGCGTTGAAACTCATGGTTGGTTCCCTTGCTTTCCAGCTTGGTTGGAGGTCGGGGCCGCATTGGCGGCGTCGCCCCCGGACGCGGCGGAACTGGCGACGGGCTGGACTGGTACGCCATTCGCCAATTCCGCGTTTCCCACCACCACGACTGGCTCGCCCGCGTGAAGGCCGGGCGCGGAAACTTCAACTTCACGATGATTCGACAACCCGATCCGCACATCGTGCAAAACGGCGTGGAAGTTCCTGACGGTGTACATGATTTCTTTCCCGCCGTCCGGCAGAACCGCCGAATGCGGAACGATCAGTCCGACCCGCGATGCGATGTGAAACCGGCCCGAAGCGTACTGGCCGATCAGCAAAAGCCGCGGTTTGGCCGGTGTCACATATACGGCTACAAACCCGCTGTCAGGATCAACCCGGCTGGCGATCAGGCTGATCGTTCCCGGCTGGCGAATAGCGCCGCCTGGCGCGGCAACCGAAATATCCACCTTCTGCCCGAGCCGCAGTTGTCGCGCCTCGAGCGGTAGGACGCTTAACTTCACCTGGGTGGCATGCATAGGGAGGACATCGAGCAAGACGGCGCCGCGCGGTTCGAGCCGGCCCGGAACCGCCGGAGTGGCCAGCACAATGGCCTCCTCCGGCGCCCGCACAATCATCGGCGGTCCAATCCCCAGGCGCCGCAGCGCGGCGAGCCTGAGGGAAGCCGCAACCAGGGCATTCCGGGCTGTGACCACATCCGACTCCGTGGCAAATTCGAGTCGGCGTTTGGCTTCAGTCAGGCGCAGTTGCACTGCCGCGAGGTGCAGGAGGTTTTTGGCCTCGGCCAGCTTAAGCCGTTCGGCCGGGCTGGCCTGAATCCGCAGCAGGGGTTGGTGGGGCCGGACCCGCTGCCCCCGGACCACATAAAGCTTCAGCACGCGCGAGGCGAAGGCCACAGAAAGACTTTGCTCCAAACGAGGGTTCGCCACGACGGTGCCATAGGCGGTGCTGGACTGGAAAATTTTTCCCCAGCGAATCGGCACGGTTTCAACCGTGCTCACAGCGCTGGCAATGCTTCCGCTACGGCCGGCCTCGCCACGCGGAGGGCCGCCCCATTTCGCCAGGGCGTAACCCAAGGCCATTGCGAGCACCAGTATCAGGACCGTCACCATAAAGGAAACCAAACGTTTCATGGCGTTTCTCCGCTGTGGTTAAAGACTCCGGTTGGGGGCGCCCGTTTCGTAAAAAAGCTGTCGCCGGAGGCCAGCTCCAGGGCGATCAGATTCTGGGCGAGCTGGTACTGCAACCGCAGCATCCGAATCCGCGCGCGCTCCCGTTGCTCCACCGCGTCGGCATAAGCGCCGATGTCGAGGCTGTGCGCCCGCAGGCCCTGCCGCGCCCGGCTGACCAGGTCATCGTATTTCCCGACCGCCGATTGCGCCTGGCGGATCCGCTGTCGCAGCGACCGGATGTTCACCACGGCTTGGCCGATGTCGGAACGGGCGCTGAACACCCGCGCCACGTAATGGTCATAAAGTATCTGTCGCGTCGCCTTGGCCTGGGCGATCCGGCCCTGGTTACGGTCAAAGATCGGCAAGTCGATACTTACAGCGAAGCCGGTCCGGTGGACGTTGTTAACATCGCTGGCCTGCTCGAAGCCGATGTTGACACTGGGGAATTGCCGGAGCACCGCGGCGCGTAACTGCTCCTGCTGGCTTTGATAGCCCATACGCAGCGCCAACAAATCCAGGCGCCGGCTGGCTACCGTCTGTTCGAGCTGCGCCACGTTCGGCAGGCGGGCCGTCGCCGGCAGGCGGACGGAATGACTCAGCGTAAATACCGTACCCGGCGGCAGGCCCATCACCCGCGCCAAGTCCGACGCGCTTAGTTGGAGCCGTTGCCGCGACGTGAGCACCAGGGCCTCGGCGCGTTGGTTGGCGTGAAGCGCCAGCCCCAGATCCAATAGTGTGACCAGCCCCAGCGTGCTGGCGCGCCGGGCCAGTTGGTAAGTCCTGTCAAGTTCCCGTTGGGCGCGGCGGGCTTCCCGCAGTTGCGCCTTCGCCGCGGCGATGGCGTAGACCGCCAGCCGGGCCGCCTCGGCGGTTTGCCATTCCCGCCAGGCCACCTCCAGATCCACCTGCTGGAATTGGTAGCGCGCCGAACTTATCCGCGCCTGGCGGTCGATCAGTTGCCGGAGATTCCAGCTCACGCCGATTCCGTACGGACTGAAGGTGTCGGTGCGGTAGCCCCCCGTCACCAGACCCGCGCTGGCGGTCAGTTGCGGGTTGGTCAGAATGCCGCTCTGCAGCAGTTGAGCGGACGCTTCACCGTGGGCGTCGCGGAGGGCGCGCAGGGACGGATTCAAAATCAGCGCCAACGCCGCCGCCCGGTTGGGCGTGATGGCCTGCGACGGCGCAAGCATCGTTTTCGGAAATTGCTCCGCACTGGTCTTTTCGATCGCCACGCGGAGTTGGCGCCAGGGAGGAATTTTAAGCGCCTGCGCGACCGCGCCCGGAGTCAGCGGCCGGCTGTGATAAGATTGACATCCCGCCGGCAGCAACAGCACGAGTGCCGCCGCCCAGCGAAGTTGGCGCGGCGGAGGAATGAACCGCCAATAACCATGATAAAACTTCATGCCGTGGTTCCAGAGACGATCGGCCTGTGGGGAAACTCCAAGCCTGGCGCGCGGCCCAAGCGTGGGGCGCGGCGGCGGCTCCGCCGTGGCGCAACGGGGGGCAAGAATCCGGGTATCAGATCAGTAAGGCGCAATGCAGGCGAAACAGCGCGCATTGGCCCCGATCGAGCGGGCGTTGACTGTTGAATTGGGAAAGAATGGTCCCCGCTTGGGAAGCCATGGCTGACGATGCTGGAACATGTTGTAAAACGGTCCCGTAAATGCGGCTTTGGGTCGGCGTCGCAAAATTAGGCCAGCCGCATAGGGCCGCTGGTCTGGGCTGGCAGGCGCAAGGATGGGGGCGGCTCGGCGTTGGGCTGCGACCGTCCCACCCCATGGTGCGGACTTCCCCGGCGCGGGATGAAACCAACCGCGGCGCGGACGCGGCGCGTGCGGCGACACCCCCGCCGTCAGCATGGCAGCCTGGCCTGGGCGACCACGCCAAGGTCAGGGCGAGCAATACCGCAACCATGGACGATATTTTCATCGCGTCTATTTTAGTGCCGCCGCGCGCGCGGGTCAAGCCACGGCTCCATACCAGGGTGCCTGGGCCGCGGCGGGTCCGCTGGCTCGACGGCACAGCGCAGTGTGTCCACCGTGGCGGATCTTCGACCTGCTGCGGATGCCTTCCCCGTTCCTTGGACTCCAAGGTCGTATAAGAACGTAATACTATCCCTTGACGAGAGCGTATGACCTGGTATAAACTTCAGGCATGTGGAGGCCTTTATTCCACGGGAGTTGCGCCATGCCCGCCCTTTCCCAATCGGTTTTCACCGCGGCGATGTTTCACCTGAATCTCTGGAATCCTACGGGCGCGGGACTGGGTGTCGCGGCGCTTTTGCTGACGGCTTTTCTGCTCGGGATGATTCACGGCATCACGCCCGACGAGCACACCTGGCCAATCACCTTCAGTTACGCCGTGGGCAGCTACAGTTGGAAAGGGGGCCTGCGGGCCGGTCTGCTGTTTTCGCTGGCCTTTACGCTGCAGCGGGCGATCGCCTCCGAACTGGCCTATTTTGCGGTGAATGGCGTCATCCGGCATGCGCTCCTCGACGTTCTGCAGACCCAGGTGTTCAACGCTTTGATCTACATCGTGGTGGGAATGGTAATGGCCGGTTCCGGCTGGTATGTGCTGTACCGCGGTAAAATCCCCCACCTTTGGCATCGTCATACCATCACCGCGGAGGGGATCGCCAATCCCCAGGCTTTGCCCGTGTATATGCCCCTCGTGCACGGCTTCATCGCCGGCTGGGGCACCGGCGCCTTTGCCCTGATCGTCTATCTATTCCTGGCCCCGCATATGCCGGGGCCTTGGACGGCCTTTCTACCGGGCGTATTTTTCGGCCTCGGCACCACCCTGATGCAGATGCTCTTTGGCGCCGCCTTCGGGCAGTGGATGGCGCGGCGCAAACTCCGGGACGAGGCGCGCGTTCTTCTGGCCCGGCTGATGGCAGGGCGGACTCTGGCCTGGGCGGGCAGCGGTTTCGTGCTGGTGGGGCTGCTGGAGGTACTGCTCCCTGAGCTCGGGCGCTGGCAGGTGAATACGGGAATCAAGGTGCACAACCTGGCGCACCTGGGCGTGGGCTTCTTCCTGGCGGTGATTCTCCTGTTGACCGTTGCGGTCTATTCTTTTGCCCGCTCGTTGCGCGACATATCCCACCTGAAAGCGGCGGCGTCAGCTTCCCCGGAGGCTTCCGCTTCGGCCGAACCGTCGCTATAATAATAGCCACGGATCATCCATTCGGTTCAGGCTTGTATGCAACGACCCGACCAGGTGTTCACTACTGCACCCGCGGCCTTGACCGCGCCGCAGGTGGCGGGCCACGCCAGCGGGGAGAGAGCAGCTTCGTCGCCGACCGCCATGACTTCCGGGTCGGTCCTGCCGGAATCCCCAGCCGCCGAACCGCAGCGATCCGCCACCAGCGCGGCACATCCGGGCGCGGCGCGGTGGATTTGGATGGGCCTGCTCGCCGCGGGTTTTTTCCTCCTGTACCGCATCAACTTCGAGCAACTACTGTCGGTTTGGCTGAACAATCCCAACTTCAGCCTCGGCCTGGCCATTGGACCGTTGGCGGGATGGTTGGTCTATCTGCACTGGGAGCGGCTCCAACAATTGCCCGTGGAGCGCCAAGCACTGGGATTGGCGCTGCTGGTTTTCGGCGTGGCCAGCCAGGTGTTGTTTCTGGTTTGCGGGCAGATTCAATTCTCTCATATGAGCATGTTTGTGGTTTTGTTCGGCCTGGTGTTGTGGCTGCTGGGTTGGGAGCATCTGAAAATTCTTTGGCTGCCCATTTGCTATCTGGTGTTCATGATCAATCCGCCCCAAGCCTTATATGTCAAACTCACCACGCCCCTGCAGTATATTTCCGCTTCCCTAGGGGTGCATCTGCTGCCGCTGTTCGGAATTCACGCGGTACGAACGGCCACGCAGATTAACATTCAAACCGGCACCCAATGGCAGTCCTTGAATGTGGCGGAAGCCTGCAGCGGTATACGCCTGCTGACCGCATTTTTCGCGTTGGCGATCATTCTGGCCTATTCCACGAATCGCCCGGTCTGGCAGAAAATAATTCTGGCCCTGTGGGCGCTGCCCGTGGCGATTTTTTGTAATGGCCTGCGCGTCAGCGTCACCGGCGTGCTGCTCCTGACGCTCGGGCCGCAATGGGCGCGGGGCAGCACCCACGCGGATGTAGGCCTGCTGATGCTGGTACCGGCCCTGCTGCTGCAATGGGGCCTGGCGCGGCTGATCGACGCCGTGGGAGCCCGCTGGTTCGTGGAAGACCCGGCCAGCGGGCGCGCCGCCGTCCGCACCGCGAGAGGGGCAGAGGCATGAAAGCGATTTCCCCCACCCTGGCACGCCAGCTTCCGCCGCTATTGGCTCTCTTGATCCTGCTCGGCGGCGTGACGGCTCTGCTGGCCGTGCAGCGTTCCTTTCACGTGGTGCTGCAAAAGCAACCCACGCCGCTGCAAAAGCCTCTGTACACGCTGCCGACCCGTCTGCCACCCTTCGTCGTGCGGCCGGGGTGGGTGGATCAGAAACTGCCGCCGGAGGAAGTGCAGGCCCTGGGAACGCGGGATTATCTTCTGCGGAAATATTGGTACAGCCGGGCGGCGCCGGACGCTCCGGCCGCGATCCTGGCAGTCAATATCAACTATTATCCGACGAGTTTCGCCACCCCCCATGTGCCCAATGTCTGCTGGGCAGGCCTGGGGCGCAAGCGTATTTATGATTCTCTGATTACGGTTCCCCGCGTGCCGCACGCCAACGGGTCTATCAGCGCGATACCGATGCGGTTCCTATCGTTCGCGGTGGCGACAGGGGGTTCCGCCATTCTGCCGTTGCTGCACAATTCGTCCCATGGCGGCCGGTTCATCAACACCGCGTACACTTTCCAGGTGGATGGACGATACGTGGCGGACCCCCAGCAGGTAAGCGCCCTGTTTTGGCGAAAGCGCAGTCGCTTCGGTTATGATGCCAAGATCGAAGTGGATATTCTCGGTCCCAGCCGTCGGGCGGTGGCGCGGCGGCGCATTACCGCCTTTCTGCGGGCGGCGCTGCCGGCGATTGAAAAATGCCTGCCGGATTGGAGAAAACTCAACCATGGCCAAACGGGTCAATAAGAAATTCGTGTTCCTGTTGCTCGGCATTCTGGTGGTGATTATCGCCGGAAGCTTCGCCTTGCTGTACGCACTGCATGAATATCAAAATAATCCCGTACGACTGCGCGCTGCGGCGCGGCAGGCCCTGCGAAAGGGCGACAGGGATCGCGCCATTGCCTTATATCAGCGGTTAGTGGTGATCGATCAACGCCACGGCCAGTCGTCCACCGCGGCCAGGCTGCTGGTGCGCCTGGGTGATTTGTATAACCAGACGACCGCCGCTCATCCGCACCGCTTTCAACTGGCCCTGCAGTGCTGGCGTGACGCGAGCCAACTGGATTATTCCCTGCTGCCGCCGCGCCTGCGGCTTATGCGGGCCTATCAACAAATCGTCCGTTGGGACCGCCGGCCGGCGGATTGGGCCAAGCTGGGGAAATTCGCTCGGGCCGTGGTGCGGCTCGATCCTAAAAACGCCCAGGCCTGGCGTTGGCGAGCCGAGGCGCGCCTGGCCGCAGCCAAGGGCCTGGCCGAGCTGACCAACGCCCGCTTTACCGTCGCCCGGCGGGACTTGGAGCGGGCCATCCGATTACAGCCCCAATCCGCCCGGTTGACCGCGTCGCTGGCCGCTCTTGATGTGGACCAGGCCAACAGCGAACTGCGGCAAACTGTGATCAGCGCGGCCCAGGCCGCCGCCTTGCGCAAAAAAACGCTGCGCCGGCTGGATTTGTACACCCAAAAATATCCACACAACCCCTACGGCTGGATTGCCCTGGCGGACCTCAGCGCCGAGCTGCCCGGCCATGCCGCGGCAGCGACCCGGGCGCTGCGAAAAGCCGCGGCCTTGGCGCCCCATGACCCCAAGGTGCTCCAAGCCCAGGCGCAGTGGTTGATACGCCAGCCGGCCCCGGTCTCCAGGATCGCCGCCATTCTGCGCAAAATCATTGCACTGCAACCGGCGCGGATGTCGGGCTATATACAACTGGGCGAATTTTATCTGCAGCACCATGAACCCCACCGCGCTATCCCTTGTTTGGAGGAGGCCCTGCAACCTGCCGCGGGTCGCCGAAGAGGGCGACTCGACAAGGCGAGCGACCATGGCCTTAGACCGTTGCTCCACTCGGCTTGGCGGAACCAGGTCCAACAGGATTTAACCCGCGCCAACTTGGCGTTGGCCGAAGCCGCAACCCCCGGATCAACCCAACGCCAACGGTATCTGCACGCCGCAAAAACTTCCCTGGTTAAGCTGATGCGCCGGGCGCCGCAATCACCGTGGGTCTGGGTGTATCGTGGTCGTCTGTGCCTGGCGCAGGGGCGGCTGGCTTCGGCGAAGCGCTGGTTGAATCGCGCGGCCGCGACGCTTTCGCCCGCCAACCTCGCCGAACGGCCGCTTTGGATTATAGATCAGCAACTGCAAGTAAAACTTTACCAGCTGCGCGGAGAATCCGGCGCCGCCCTGATGCGCTTGGACACCTTGGCGCCTTACTGGACCGACCAACCCGCCTTCCGGCTGGATCGTGCTGCGCTGCTATTGGCGGGAGCGCGACCGGCCGCGGCACTTAAACTGATTAATCAGGTCCTGAAAACTTCGCCGGCCAACCGCCGTGCCCTGATCCTCAAAGCCCAGGCATTAGCCCAGCTAAATGATGTATCCGCCCTGGCAGTGCTGCTGTCCGAATTGCCAACCAGGAAGGATTTAAGCCTGGCTCTGCTTAAGACCCGGCTGGCCCTGTATACCAAGCATTATGCGCAGGCTTGGTCGGTCCTCGCTCCGTGGCTGAAAAAGGCGCCGGCCGACTCTCAACTGGTGCTGTATGCGTACGCCGCCCAGATGGACTTACACCATCGCACCCAAGCCGCTGCGGTCATTGCCAAAGCGGTGCAACTGGCTCCAGATGATATGCAGTTCATTCTCCTGGCGAACCAGTTGCAGCCTGGAAAAATACCCCCCGAAATAAAACTGACCGCGGTTAGCGGCCCGGAGCTGCGGTTAACCATACCGGGAGCTGGCGCCGCCGCGGTGGAGCAGGCGCAGCGCGAGGCGATCGCGCACATCGCCGCACCACTGCAACGGGATCTGGTGCGGGCGCAGTTTGAAATGGCCCATGGCCGCCTGGCTGCGGCGACCAAGGCTTTGGCCGCCGCGGCGAAAATCCAACCCGCTAGCACGGCGCTGTTGGCCGCACGTTTTCGCCTGGCCCTCCTGCGCCGCGACTTTACGCTGGCCAAACACCTCGCCGCGCAAGCCGCCGCACGAAATCTTGACGGCTGCAGTGGGGCCTTGTTCCACGCCCGACTGGACCTGGCGAGTGGCGCTCCGGCCGCAGCCGTGCGTGTATTGCGGCCCTGGTGCCGTAAGCACCCTGACCACAACGCGTTGCAGACCTATTATGGCCAAGCCCTGCTGGCATCGGGCGCTGGGTCGGCAGGAATCACGCAGCTCCGCGGCGTGCTCCAACGCCAGCCGAATAACCTTCCTGCAATCAAAATGCTGGTGGGCTGCTATCTGGCGCCCGGGACCGGGCAATCCTTCGTGGAAGCTCGCAAACTGGTCCAGCGAGGCTTGATTTACGCACCCTTGGACCGGCAGTTGAACCGCTGGCGCCACGATCTGGCCGATATTTACGGCCCACCCGGACCGGAGATCGCGCGGCGCACCAGAATTCTCACCGCGCGTCCCGGGGACATCGACAACATCCTCCACCTGGCTTGGCTTTATCAGCGCGACCACCGCAGCGCCGCTGCGCTGGCGTTGCTGCGGCGAACCCGCCAGGGCCATCCCGGCAACCTGGCCGTGGCCCGTGAGTTGGGCGCCCTTTATCTGGCCAACAGGATGCCAGCGAAAGCCCAGGCGCTTTATTCCGCTCTGGCCGAAAGCGCCAATCCCCACGTCGCCTTTCCGGGCCGGATGTTACTGGGCGATTTTTATCAGAGCCAGAAAGATTTCGCCGCCGCGGCCCAGGTGTATCAGTCCGCATGGACCGTTCAGCCGCGCGGATCCTATACCGTGCCGCGGACGCTCGGTGATCTGTTTTTTAAGCTGGGCCGGTTCAAAACCGCCCTGCGTTATTATTCCGCACTTTACCACGCCCGGCCCGCAAGCCGACGGGTTTTTCTGCGCTATGTGGAAACCATGATTCGGGCCGGGGAGTCGGCGCAGGCCCATCGGATGCTCCAGCAATCCTGGCTGAATCGGCATCCCCACGATGAACAGGCGCTGGCTTTGGACGGGTTTGCCTGGTATCGCCAGGGCCGTTTTCCAACGGCCGCCGCGACCCTGGAACGAGCGCTGGCCATGAATCCCCGGGATCCGTTAGCGCTGTACTATCACGCCGCCGCGGAAGTCCGCCGCGCGCCGGCCGATCCAACGCGGGCTATTCGTGATCTCCAGACGCTGCTGGCGCTGGTCCCGCAGGATGTCCGCGCCCGAGTTTTGTTGGCGCAGCTTGATGTGCGAACCGGCCGTTATGCGCAGGGAGTCTATGAATACACGTCCGTCCTGCGGACGGATTCGGGGCAGTCTCAAATTCGCCGCGCGTACGCCCGGTTGCTGCTGCATCTCAGCGGTGACTATCTGGCTTTGGCGGCCTCCGACCGCAGTCGCCGGGCGGCTACGCTGCGCACCATCGCGCCGCTTAAGCGCCTGCGTCGCTGGATTGCCCAGATGCGGCATCGGTACCCCCACGATGCCATTTGGTGGCTCTGGCAGGGGCGTTATGACTGGTTGCGCCAGCGCCCCGGACCGGCGCTGGCGGCGGAGCGCCAGGCCTATCATCTGGCCCCGGGGCAAGCCGGAATTGCCTTGGCCTATCTGGCCGCACTGCTGCAGCGGAAACAATATGCGCAGGCCCGTACGACCGCCCAGCAGGCCATTGTGGCGGCGCCAGGGGCGCCGGCCTTATACGCAGCGTGCGGCCGTGCCGATGCCGGCTTGAAAAAATGGTCAGCCTGCTCGGCTGATTTCCAGCAGGCTTTGATGCTGGCCCTGCCGGCCCCGCCCCTGTTCCTGAATCTAGCCGGGCAATTCCTCGCAACCCGGCCGTATGCGCGCAGCCGCCCGATGGTGACGGCTGTTTTAACAAAAATAGGCTTGCAGCGCGCTGGCCATGAAGCCCTGATCGACACCGCCCGGGGGATGGTGGCGGCGGCGGGAAAACGCTGGCCTGAAGTTCTGGCGCACGCGAGGCAGGCCCTGGCGCCCCGACCATTGAGCGGCCACCTGGACCGCATGCTGCGGATGACCGCCTTGCGTCTGGCGGCCTTGGGCGCCTACCAGACGGGCCGCTATGCCGCAGCGGAACGGTACGATCACGCCCTGCTTAAGCTGGTCCCGGATGACCCCGGTATTCTCAACAACTACGCCTATCTGCTGGCGGTGAAGTTCAAACAGCCCCGCCGGGCTGAACCATTTGCCCAACGGGCGAATGCGGACGCGGCGCAAGAGATCGCCAGCGGCGCCTATTGCCATAATTCAAATATTTTGGATACCCTCGGCTGGGTGCGATTTCTAAACGGCGAAAGCCTCGGCGCAACGGCGGCGTTACGGCGCAGCCTGCGTTATTCCCCCCCGCCGGTGGCGTATTATCACTTGGCCAAGGTTCTGGCCGCACAGGGTAATCCAGACGCAGCGCGAAACATTTTGCAACGTGGTATCATAATAGCCCGCCAGGCCGCTGCTCCGATCTTGTCACGGGAGCAAACTTTGCTCAAGCATTTGTCCGGGCCAGGCTGATGACAGCCAGGAGAACCTATGAGCCAAACCAATGCGCTTGCCATGACACCTTTGCCCGCGGAAGACTCCCCTGTTTCTAAGGCTCCGCCGTTATGGTTTATATTGAAGCGGCACAAGTGGCTGATTCTGGCGGGCACGGTGGTCGGCTGTGTGCTGGGGACCGCTCTGTACGTTATCTACCACCGTTATGACCCGCTGTACAAGGCCCAGGCCGTATTTATCGTGCGGCCCCAAGCGCCTAATCCGCTGCAGCCGCGCTCCGCCAACGGAGGGCCGACGGCGGATATCAATACCCTGCTGCGCGATCAGATTATACTGATCACTAATCCGCTGATTTTGCAAAGGGCGCTGCAAAGCGATGCCTTCCAGCACCCAAACCGCCAGGCGAATCAGGCCGCCGCCGGTAGCGCTTGGTTGGCGGCGCATCGGGCCGATCCCCTCGATGCCCTGCAAAACGCCCTGCACGCTGCGCCCATCCGCAACAGCAATGAATTTCGCCTCACCATGTACTGGCACGATCCGCGGCAGACGGCGCGGATCGTCAACGCCGTGAGCACCGCCTACCTGCAACATGTCAAGAATCAGTGGAAGGCCCGGCTGCAGCGCGATGCGGCGGCGGTTTCCGCGGCCTTGAACAAGCAGCGCACCCGCGTGGCGGCCATGCAGAGCGCTCTGGAAACCTATCGCGCTGCCCACGATATTCCCGGCCTGATCGAGCAACAGACCGTTCTGGCGGGAACGTTGGCCACGCTCAACGCCATGCTGATCCAGGCCCAGATCCACGCCAAGGAAGCCGCCGAAAATTATCAACAAATTCAGAAGCAGGTGGCGACCAACACGTTGACGCTCTCGCCGGCCATGCAGCAGAGTGTGGACGATGATGCCGCGCTGAGTAATCTGCGAATGAACCTGCTTTCCCTGCAGCAGGAAATTTCGGTCTCGAAGGCGACCCTGGGCGTAAATCATCGCGCTACCATTGCCTTGGAACTGCGCGCCGCAAGCATCCGGCGGCAAATGGCGCAACGACGGCAAATGCTGGAGGCGCGGGCCCGTCGGGCCATGCAGGAAACCGCGCTGGCCGCCGTGCAGGCCGCCGATGCCCTGGAGGCCGATACCCGCCATCGCTGCACCCAGCAGCAGCGCCTGGTACATGACGTGGATACGGCTTTAACGGAATACCAGGACCGGCAGGCGGCGATCCAGAATCAGCAGCACATCGCCACCATGCTCAACGACCGGGCGGTGATGCTCGAACTGCGGCGTGCCTCCACCGATAGGGCCCAAGTCAGCCTGGCTTTTCCCGCCGTCGCCGCGGGCGTGATGAGCTTCCCCAACCTGAAGCATTTTCTGGGTATCGGAACTATACTGGGCCTGTTGGCGGCGCTCGCACTGGCCTATGGGCTGGAGCTGACGAACACCCGCGTCCGGAGTCCCCGCGACGTGTCCAGCCTGCTGCGTCTGCCGCTGCTGGGGTTTCTGCCGGAACACCGGGATGATCCGTTGCTGCAGGGAGATCCGATGATCTGCCTGCGCACCAGTCCCGCCTCCATGACCGCCGAGTGCTTCCGGCAGATCCGCGGACGCCTGGCGGCGGCGGGCCGCGAACGGCCCCTGCAAACGATCCTCGTGGCGAGTTTTTCCTCCGCCGGTGGAGCCAGCACGGTGGCGAGTAATCTAGCCAATGGTCTGGCCTTAAGCGAACTGCGGGTGCTGCTGATCGACGCCAATTTTTACCGACCTGTCTTGAAGACAACTTATCCTAATATCGGATCGGTCGGTTTGGCCGACGTGTTGGCCGAACGCGCCACGCTCGATGAGGCCCTGACCCCCTGCCCGGAACTACCTACCCTCTTTCTGCTGGGCTGTGGCACGGCCTCAAAAACGCCGCAGGAAATCACAGCTCAGCGCACGTTCCCGGACCTGATGGCCCAGTTACGGGGACGTTTCGACCTGATCCTCTTTGATGGCGCCCCGCTGACTTTTGTGTCCGATTCCATCAATCTGGCCGCCCGTGTGGACGGGGTTATCGGCGTCGTGCGGGCCAACAACGTGACACGGGGCATGGTTAACCGCATCGGTGAGCAACTCCGCCAGGTCCGGGCGAATTTCATCGGCATCGTACTCAATGCTACGCAAAGCTGGAGCGCCGGTTATTTCCGCCAGCACTACCAGGCCTTCTTCGACTATTCCGGCGCCGCGGTCCACCCAGACCAACGTCAGCTACCGACGTCGTAGCCCCGGCCCCTGCGCTATCACGAGGCCAGCCACACGCCACCGTATTCGGGCCGGCTATTTTCGAATCGCCTGGCGCAGCGTCTCCCCCGATTGATGGCGCTACTGACCACGATCGGCGTACGGCCGAACTTGGGTTAAGGCCACACCCGCGGCAGCACAGTTTGGCGTGGCTCCTCGCAACAGGATAAAGGTGATGGTAAAATAGTTTTATTATGCATACCAGGGTTTCAACTAAGGGATAGGTCGTCCCTCCCCGCGCCGTTCTGCCGCCGGCTGGGCATTCGTGTCGGCGACCCGCTCGACGCTACCATCCATGCCGGGTACATCGTCCTGGCGCCGCGCGCCAGACGTGCACGTAAGACCAGGATTGTCCCCGATCCGATCACAGGTCTGCCCGTGCTCAGCGCGGGGGCCGGCGCCCCTGCTGCGCAGCAGAGCGGTTGAGGAACTTCTGGCGAACTTTCCATGAGCTATTTGCTCGACGTCAACGCACTGATCACCCTGGCGTTTATTCAACACGAATTCCCTGACCGCCTGGTCACCTGAGTCCAGGCGCAGCGGTCCCCATCTTTATCCTTGGCCACCTGCTCCATTACGGAACTGGGGTTCGTAAGAGTGCTCGCCCAGGCGCTAATTTATGGACTCACCGTTGTGGAAACACGGACCATCCTGCTCCAAATGAAAAAGGCGGACTCGGTGCAATTTCTATTTATCCCTGATATTCACGATATCGGGAACCTGCCCGCCTGGCTCAAGACTGCAAGACAAATCACCAACCGACATTTGTTTCAGCTCGCCAAGTCGAATGGAGCAGTTTTGGCGACCTTGGACGAGGGCATCCCTGGCGCTTTTCTCATACCGCGCCGCCGGCTGCATCAGTGACCTCCATTTTAAGGTCACGCGATGGCCGGTGCGCTGCCGCCAACCGAGGTAGCTGTAACACGGCGGCGAAGAGTGGAGGAAAATTATCCGATTTGTTTTTCTTGACAGGACCGGATCGTTGTCCTGTAATGAGTATATCGTTGCTTCAAAACCAGGCGGACGCAACGGTCGTAAAATGGCGCGGTCTCTTGGGAGCATAGTCTGGTCCTCTACTCATAGGCTCCCACTCCACCCCGCGTACGGCGCCAGCCGTCGGTAGTGCCGGCGGGAATTTTGAGGTGACCCCCGCGGCCTTCAATGGCTTGGCCATCACATCGGTTTGGGGGAACGCGGGGGACAGCTGTTGGCATTGGTCAAGGGACACTGGCGGCGCAGGCGTGCCAGTAATTCCTGGTATTGGCGGTAGGTCGGAGTCGTTGATCGGGCTGAAAACTGGCGCAGCTGTTCGACGCGTTGGTCTTCTTCCTGTTGCTTTTGGCGGCGAATTTCCGCGGCGCGCTGTTCATAGCCGGTGGGTTCGATTCCCGCCCGCCGGGCCAGTACGGGCAGCCACTTATGGGCGTACTGCACATGGGCGGTTTCGTCGATGATGTCGTAGAGCATCATTTCCGCCGATTCGAGGTCGCCCCCATCGCGGAAGTCAGCATAAGCCTCGCGTTTGACGCGGAAGTGGCCGGTCTCTGCCACCAGGCCGATTGTGAACAATTCGGTGTAGAGATCCTTCGGGGACAGCGGAGCGGTCGGCACAGGCGGTTCGGGGAAGACCGGTTGCCCGAGCGCATCGTGGGCATGGGTGAAACCGACTTCTTCGATACGCAGACCGAAGTCCTTCATACGCGCGTAGCCCGAATCGCCGTGGCGTGATTCGTCCCACAAGTGCCGGCTTTCATCGTGGTGGAATTCCCAGGGCATATCCGGTGCATCATACAGCCAGCGCATTTGCCCCAGTGCCAGGCCCAGCTCACGCATGTAGCCGATGGGCCAAAACAACCGGCGGGCTTCCACACTCCCGGCGAAGTCCGGCGAAAGGCAGGCCAGGATATCGGTGCCGCTATTAGTCAGCCAGGCCGGATCAATGCGCGGAGTATACGGACGAAAATCGGTATGCACACCCACCGGACAAGCCGGATTCTGCGGATGGACCGGCCGCGGTTTAGCCAGGTGATCCACAACCCTCAATTGCGCTTGAATCCGATCCAGGTAAGCGGCATCGACCGTGTGCGGCTGCCGTCGGCGATAATCGCCACGCCACCGGCGCTGCATGTCTTTGATCGTCATAATCTCCTGGATGATCTGGTGGGTCGGGGCGTCGTGGATCGCGTGCACCTGCTGAATGAAATCCAGGTAGGCATGGACCAGGGCGGTGTTCAGGGTCTGGTAAACGCCGTCCACCGCATCTTCAAAACCAGGGGCCAACAGGACTGTGTTCGCCAGGGTTTCCAGATCCTGGGACACCGGCGCATCCGGTTCGATGCCGGGAAACTGGCCGATGCGCTGGCGCAGACGTTCCACGATGCAGGCCTGATCCCAGATATGACGGCACACCGCGACCTTGTCTTGCCAGGCATAGAACTGATTGCCCCAGCCGCATAATATGCGGTGAATCGAGCGCTCCAGGTACGCCAGATCGCACAGTCGCCGCACGCTGGCGGGCACTTTGCCGGAGGTGGCGTTAACTTGAACTTCCGGCCTTGGACTGAGGAGGGAAGACATAAGACCGCCCTGTTCCACTGAACTATGTTGTTATCGTGAGCCGCGCGCGGCGCAAGTCACGCCACCGCCCGCTCAGTCGTTTGCGCACCGCCAGGTAATATTCCAGATGCGCCACCGGGATATCATGCGTCAGCTGCCCCCCCACATTGATCACGAAGCGCGGCGCCGCGGAGCCGGCTTCCAGGCAGCGGCGCACTTCGTGCTCGATAGCCTCTTGCGGCCCAGCGGCCAGCGTGTGGCTGTTCATGTTCCCGATGAGGATCTTATCGCCGTAATCACGCACCAGCCGGGACAAATCCACCATATGTTCAAAATTCAATCCGTCGGCGCCGGCGGCGAAGATATCATCAACAAAACCGTTAATGTCGCCATCGGAGGTGAAAATGACGGGAATATTGGCCTTTTTCAAGGGCTCGAAGATGGAGGGATAATGCGGAAAGATCATCCGGCGGTACCAGGCGGGCGAAAAAACAGGCCCGCCGGCCATCGCCAAATCATCATGTAGAATGAATCCTTTAATCCCCCCCACTTGCGCCCAAGCCGTGGTAATGCGCCGACTGATTTCGACGAAACGCTCCATGAGGGAGCCGAAACGATCTTCTTCCAGTCCCGCTTCACAAAGCAGCTCAAAGCCGAAAATCGCCAATGCCCAGTGAAACGCGGTGGTGTAGTGATGGGGAAGCGGCAGACAGATTTCGCCGCAACTGGCCTGCATCCGCTGGTAGTCCTGTTCGAACTGCCGCCGGTACTCCTCAACGGTCTGGGGAAAATGGGCGAGCGGTTGGAAGTCAAGAGCGGCATCGATGGATTCCGGCTTAGGTATTTCGGTGAAGTGGCGGCCGTCTTCCTGGTGTGCCGCACCGAAGATGCCCCATTGCACCATCGTTTCACCCCGGCGGTTCCGCTTCACCGGCTGACCATCCGACCAGTCGAAAATCTCATAGGTGTCATCCGGCAGCCCGCCGCCCCAAACCAGATCCACTTCAAAAACTTCGGCCAGGCGGCGGAACGCCTCGTTGACCCGCCCACGTTCCGCGACTGGATCGATCCCTGTGAAGTGCACGATGGCGTGACGCGATAGCCCCCACAGGTGCTCCATCACCGCCAGCCGTTCGCCGCGATAATCCGGCCGCAAAACGGCCTCGGCCAGAGTTTTCATATTCACCGTCCCTTCTTACGCCGCCAGTGTATCTACCGCCCCGGTTTGGGGCTATGGATAATTATGGGTATTCTATGTCTTATTATGCGGTCGGAGGTTCTGGATCAGGCCACGTACGACGCCGGCGGATGGCATCCGCCGCGCGGACTGTACCTGCAGCCACACGAAATCGACTACCGCCCCATTGACACCGACTGGAATTTCAAAAACGTGCGCAGCAGCTTTTGGCGGCTGTATATCAATGACCGCGGTGGTGCCTGGCTTTCGCTGGCGGATGGCCAGCCTTATGTACTGACGGCGGACCACGTGCATCTCGTACCGGCGTGGGTACGCTTCAGCTGCCACAACCAGCGCCGGCTGAAATCTCTCTATGTGCATTTTGACGTCATCGGCCTGCCGGGCATCATCCTGCGGAGGATGTTTGAGGCGCCGCTGCAGGTCGGCGTGACCCAATGGTTCGAGCCGATGCTGGGTGCTTTGCGGCGCCGGCCCTGGCGGACGGGAGGTGATCCGCTGGCTGGGTTATGCCAGGTCCAAGCCTTAATCTACCTTGCCGTCGCTCGGGCCTGGTTACGCTTGACGCCGGCTCAGGCCAGGGCTTGCCGGGACTTCCTGCACCAGGCACATGGTCTGGCGCCGGTCTTGCAACACATCGAGGCACACCTGGATCAGTCGCTGCACAACGCCGTTCTGGCCCGCCTCTGTTACCTGAGCCGCGACCATTTCGTTCGGCGCTTTCATCAACAAATGGGCCAAACGCCTGCCAGTTATGTCCGCGAGCGCCGGATCAGCCGTGCCGCTGAACTTCTGTTGTTGAGCCCCTATAACATCAAACAGATCGCCTCCGCGACCGGCTTTAGTGATCGATTCCACTTTACCCGGGTGTTTGCCAAACTCATGGGCGCCGCGCCAGCCGCTTACCGCCGGACCGAACGGATTTTAAGCGGCAAACGGGCGCGGCCTGGATAACAGGTGTAAATCGGCGCTCCTATCTGCGACGCGTTGCCCCGGTCCCATATCGCCGCTGACTTGTCGGCGGTGGTATGTGCGCTGAATACACGACCCCTCTTTTGTACCCCGCCGCCGGGTTCGTGCCGGCACCCCAGCGCCGGTAAACCGGCGGCGTAACTGTTCACAGGCCTGAACCTGGCCCCGCGCTGATCCCGATGGCCATCGGGCGGGCCATGAGCTACGCGCGTTTCTTGGTTCATAGCCCGGAGGTCGCCGCGGGCGATTAAACTGCAGCGACGGGTGTGGCCGCACTTGGCCCCCGGCCCGTGAACCATTACCCTGCTGATAAACAGGGCCTGATCCAACTGATGAAGGCGGAGGGACAAAGACGGAAGGTGGAAGCATGAAGATGGCGGGATGAAGGGCGAGGGCGGAAGGGCTCAGGGAGCGCCTCTGGCCGCGGCCAGCTGGCGCTCGAGGTGGGCGATCTTCCACGCCCACAGGTCACCGACCGGTTCGGGGCAAGGCTGGTTGACCCAGGCGGCGCATTGGTTGATGGTAACCGGCCGCCACAGATCAGCCGCGGCCTGCGGCACACTCATCGCCACCGAGCGTTCGGGATGCCAGGTCATATTGCCGTAGCCGAGTTCCGGGCGGATCGCCAACTCCTGGAAACGGCGGGTGGTTTCCATCTCGTCGCGCAGAACCGCTGGAATATCCACGGAGGAATCACCCTGCCGCGCCGCAGCCCACTCAAGAAAGTTGGATACGCTGCGCCAATTGAGCAGCACCAGCTGCGCGATGGCGCCATCCAGTTCCACCGCCCCGCGGCGCTCCAGCGCCGCGCTGGCCGCGAGCTGCTCCAAGAGCGCCGGCACTTCCGCGACGCTCTGGCGGACTTGGGCCAGCAAGCCGCGGACCGGCGCTAAGGCCCGCGGCCGGGCGAAGCAGTGGGGATCAAAATGAAAATGCGGACGCTTCGCCTCAGCGCCATCCCCGAGCCGTTCCGGCAGAAAGGGATGCAGCGGCAGCAAACCCATCGCGACGCCAAAACGTCCGGAGAATCCGGCGATGCCTTCAATTTCGAGCTGCCCCGGCCATAAGCGTGCCGCCGCGTCGAAGCCATCCCAGATTCGCCGCGCAAGCAGTGCCGCACCCGGACCGTAACGCCGCGTGGCCAGAGCGGTAAGCCACTCGTCCACACTGGCCTGCGGGCCATGTTGCACCACCTGCACCAGATCCAGCATCAACCCTTCGTGGATCCCGCCGCAATCGTAGTCTACCCAGCCCGTGACCGCTTCACGGCGCATGCGCTCAAACTTTCGCGCCACCTGGCCCACGGCCGGCACGTACGGCAACTGAAAGCTTTCAAACATGCCGGACAGCGTCGGCATGACCAGCACCTCCCCGTGCCGTTGAACCATCAGGCGTTGGGATCTGCGGAAATCCGCGCCCAGACCGTCACAGCCGATGGACTCATCAAATACCGCCCCATGCCACTGCGGATACTCCGGGGCCGGGGTGTGATCAACCCCCCGTTCCATTCGCGTCAGAACCGCCGGACGGCCGCGGAGCCGCCCGAAGACCGCCTGATAATGTTGCTCGTTCCACATCCAGTCATAGGCAATGACCCGCAGGTCCGCGCGAACCTGCCGGCACGCCTTCTCGATGTCGGCGTATAACTCGCCGAGGCGCTGCCGCACGTCGGATGCCCCGCACCGGGCACAAGCGGGACCGCACAGCACCGCGCTGTTATCGTTGATGCCCAGCACCAGCGCCTCCAGGTGCGGCATGGCCCGCGCCAGCGTCTGGAAACCGTTCAGCACGTATTGCCGCGCCGGTGGAAAACCCACGCACAACGGCTCCATCCAGCCGCCCGGCCCCTGCGGCCCCTTCCATGGGGCAGGCAACGTCCGCCGCGCCAGCCGGGTCAACCGCGGCTCCCACAACTCCAGAGCCAATTTCAGCCCGTGCCGCGCGGCGTGGGCATCGACCGCGTTGAGCCACTGCTGGTACGCGTGGCGCCGCGGGCCAGCAGTCATGTCGAACAGGCTTAGCAGACGGAACGTGTTCTCGCCACAGTCGCGCAGGTCCATTTCGGGGTGAAAAAAAGGATCATTCTGCAGGCATAAGTGCGTATAACCGGCCGCGGCCACCGCGGCCAGCCAGCCGGTGGTGGGAAAGATCGCCTCCGCCCGCGGCGGCATGGCTGCGGCAAAACGGAACGTGGGGACAAACGAAACGGTCGTGGGATTGCAGCTCATACGATCATGCCTTTATCCTGGAAATCTTCCCGGCTGGTTATTTCGCGGCGCTCCACCCAGCGCTCTTCCCGGAGCGCCTTGGCCACGGCGATTTGCAGGGACAGGCTTTCCAAAGCCGATTCCAGCGTGCTGTGGGACGGCGCGGCGGCCCGGCAAACGTCCAGAAAATGGAGCGACTGCTCGCGGATTCCGATATGGCCGGTACTGGCGCCGGGCGGAGGCGTATAGATGTGTTTGGGATTGGCGCTCCGCGAATTCGCGTGAAAGCGCACGTGGCCGGCGCCCTGCGGCTCCCAATGCTCAATTTCGAATTTGCCCTCCGTCCCGACGATTCCCGTCCGCACGTAGCAATAGGCGTGGCTGTCCAGAAAATCCAGCGTGATGCGCAAACCATCGCGCATATCCATCAGCAGCACCACGGCATCCGGCGTGTCGCGCTCCGGCGGACCGTCCAAGAATTGCCGGCCGGAAACGAACACCCGCCGCCAGGGGCGCTGCAGCAGATACAACAGGATATCCATTTCATGGATGCAGCAGTCCAATAAGGCCCCGCCCATGGTTTCGATGCGGTTCTGCCAGTGGCCCGGTTCACGCCAATAGGAAGGGTAATATTTCTGCACCCAGGCTCCGCGCAACTCTCCAACCTCAGGGTCCGCCAGATGCTCCCGTACATACTGATACACCGGCGCATAATGCATCTGGAAACCGACTTCCACCCGCCGGCCCGCCCGCTGCCGGGCTTGCAACATCGCCTCGCCCTCGGGCACGCTCCGGCACAAAGATTTAGCCACGAACACATGGCAGCCAGCGGCGAGCGCCTCGATGGTCATCGCCGCGTGCAGCGCCGGCGGGGTCATGACAAACACCGCGTCGGGCGAAACGGTTGCCAGCATCCGGCCATAATCGGTGAACAGCGCCTCTGGCGGCGTCTGATAGCGCCGCCCGGCTTCCTGCAGCAGGGTAGCGCTACGATCGCACAACCCCGCCACTTCCACATCCCTGCGGCCGCGATAATGCTCCAGATGTTCGCCGCCGTGGCCCAGCCCCACCACCGCGATTCGAACCGGTTTTTGATCCTTGGTTTCGCCCACGACTATTTCTCCATCGCGAAGACTTTCTTAAAGGTAATTAGGCGTTGGTGAAACGCATAGCGCCGGCGGCAAGGGCGTCGAAATGAGGGCTAAGCGCCTGCGCGTGGCCCATGCAACCCATCAACTCGGCATGATGCTGGTCGGCGATAACCTCAAGCCCGTTAAAGGGACGATCCGCCAGCAGGGGTTTTGCTCGTTTCAACGCAACTGAAACCGATGAACCACCGGCGTAATCGCCAGACGTTCCGCCGGCGGGCCGGTTTACTTTTGTTTTTGCCGCATCTCGTATTCGCTGGAACGGGCCGGAACTCGTACCTAACATACCGCGGATCACAGTGATTTCACGGATGGACGGATCAAGACGGCCAGGAACACCAGTGTTATCCGTATCACAGCTCCGCAAGGTTTTCGCACCCCGCGCAAATTCTCCTTCGCGCGGCCCCGTATAAACCGTGGGCGACGCGGGGGGCGACGCGAAACCGCTCATACCCGCTAATGGACGCTCATTAAGGCGAATTTCCGTCTATTAGCGCTCCTTAGCGTGTATCAAGCGGTTTCGTGCCGCGGTTTAGCCGCCACGGCGACCGTCATAAATCCGTGTAATCCGCGAAATCCGTGGATCGTCCCTGGTTGCGGCCTGGGGGCGGCGCTGAGTTATCGGTGGCTGTGGTCCTTTGCCTTTCACCGGACCCGCGCTTTGCCCCACCACTTGGGATTCAGGCGAGCTTCCGTGGGAATGTCATCAATCATGGTGGTCACGCCGTTCTGCGGCGAGAATAGATAGTGACGCGACACCACCTGGAGCCCTTCATTCGTATAGCCCGATAAATTGACTTCCAAGTCCATGGCCAGCCTGGTTCCCGCGAACAGCGGCGTCGCCAGGAAACTCCGCGGCAGCGCCAGCGTCATAATGTAGCCGTGCGCCCACGACTTTTCCACGACCTTTCCGCCCGGCATGAATCCGGCGAAATCGAAATGCACGTGGCCGCCCGCCGGCGTGAAATAGTTCGCCGGCTGATGGAAGCGACGACTGAATGGCTTGTAGGCGATCAGGCGCGGTTGGCCGCCGATCATGGCCGCCAGAATCCGCACGTCCCCGCGCACCGGCCCGCGTTGGTTTTTTACCCGTGGTCCCAGATCAAGCCCCACCGAGTCGCCGCCGTTAAAGGCCAATCGGGCCGAATGGGCGGCGTTCACCGGCGGCCTGGCATCCCAAACCTTGAATCGGGCGCACAGGTATTGTCGGGTGCGGGCCAATTGAACCCGGGCCAGTCCCGGCGTGCCGGGACCGTTGCCGCGTATCAGCCGGGCGGGAATCCCCCGCCACGCGGCCGATTGATTCCACGCGGCGTTCATCGGCTCAATCACCAAGCCGGCCAGCTTACCCGCCCGGCCGCGTTGCCACTTCGACCTATATACCTTGGTAAGAACCACCTGCCCCCACTGGCGGCTGGCGCCTTTTATCCCCCCATGGTCAAAACCCAGCACCTTGTAGGCCATCCCTTCCACATACGCCCAAACCTGGTTCTTGGCGGGGTAATAGCGCACGAAGCCGGATCCGGTCTCGCTGCCAAAGCTGTACGGCCCCGGCATGGGCGCCTGGGCAGGATTGTTCATAAGCGATCCGGCGTAAAAGCCGTCATGCGTATAGAAATAGAACTGGCCCCATTCGCTTTCGCCGACCACATAACGGTTGCCGACCAGCCCCGCGATCACCCAGAAATGATGCAGCAAGCCATGGCCCGGCTGGCCGGCGGCTTTGCGCCCGGCCATCCATAGCAGCCGGCCATCCGGGGCGAATTTCATGAATTTCACCGCGTTGCAGACATTGTCGTGCCCGATGCCATGGTGCATGGCCGTGGTCTCAGCCCGCGTGTAGTACGGTACGGTGGCGTTGACGCACGTGTACAGGTCGCCCTTGGCGTTAACCCGCACGCCCAATATGCCCATCCTGGCTCCAGTGTAAAGCCGACCGCCCGCGCGCCGCAGAACCCGGGCAACCGCATAACGGGCCTTCGCCAAATCCCATTCAATGGCGCCGTTGGACAGAAACCGCTCCGCCGGAATTTCAAGGATGCGGTTAGCCTGGGTTACCAGGTAGATATCGCCCTGGCGCGACATCCACATGGAGCCATCCTGCCCGGCCAGCGGCGGCAACGGCTTACCATCCACGGAGGAAAGGATCTGGACCTCGTTCGGCTGGATATGGTGATCCCCATTGGCATCGCTCCAGACTTCAATCACATCGCGATGATACGGATTATTGGGCTGGGACTTGCCCAAGTCCAGAAAATGGCCCACCGGCAGCATCTGGTCGCCTCGGATCAGCGCGATGCCGTGCGGCTCGGCGTCGTCGATAAAATAGCGCTGATGATTTCGCGCCAGTACCACGTCGTCCTGCGCCCAATAGGCGTATTGAAGCGTTCCGACCGAATGGAATCCTGCCCTGGACAGCAGCCAGTAGGCCTGCGGCGCGGCGATCTTATCTCGCCCGATCACACGGGCGCGGGCCAGCCCCAGCGGTTCCAGTTGGTAATACACCGTTCGCGGATGGCGCGCCCCCGGCGTTACCTGGCCCCAGTAACCCGTGCCGCCAAACCACTGCCTAATTACCTTGCCCGTGGCGGCGCTGTTGAGCGAAAACACCTTCGGCAGCGAAGCCTGGGCCGTTAGTATGGCGCCGTGGAAATCGGCGGCAATACCGGCGGGCCTTAGATAATTTTCCGCCACGTATTTTCCGGCCCAGGGTCGGCCGCCGCGGGCGCCCCAGGCGGCCAGCAACCGCCCGTCGGGGGCGAATACCTTCACCTGCTGGCTGGCGCCTTCATCGGTAACATAAATTCTTCCGGCCCGGTTCACCGCCACATCCCAGGGCGCCGCCAGAGCGCTGGCCACCACCACCCGACCTGCGCCGCGCCCGTGCGCGAATTCCACAATTTTCCCAGGTTGGCCCGGCACATAAGACACCGCGAACAGGTTGCCATGGCTGTCCAGGCACACCCCGCGCGGTCCCGCGCAGGCCAGGCTGCGCAACAGTCGGCCCGTATGCGTGCTTAAAACGCGAATCTGATTTTTGGAATAAACCGGCGCGAAAACTTCCCGGCCATTGGCGGAAATGCCCGTGCACACGGGCTGCAGCCCCGCGCGTTTTCGGCGCCCGCTGAGATATACGTATTGATATAATGCGCCGACCTGGCCTTTGCCGAACCCCGCCCGCAGCGGCGTTGAATCCGCCGGCACCGACACCGTTTGGGCGTGGCTAATGCTCACAGCGACGCCGCCCCGCGGCCAGCTAAGCCGTTGGCCCGTCCTGGCGCTTAAGCGAAAAAGCACGGGATTGGACTTGCCGCAGGCTACCAACACCCGTTTGCCGTTGGCGGCTACCGCGAGCTCTGACCTCCACCCGCCAAGCGAGAACGAGCCGACCCGCCACTGGGTAACATAGTGGCTATTCATCTTGATCAGCGCCGGGAGCCTTTCGCCAAGCGTCCAGAGGAAATATATTCCCGTTTTATCCGCAGCCACGTCAATGCACGGCCCATGGTCGCCGCCCCAGCCGCCCCGACCATCAAGCGTGGGATAAGGCGGCGTTCCCGAACTGCCCACCGTGCCCATATATTTCGCCCTGACCCCCGGCGAAAAATAAGCCCCCCATTTGTACGTCCCAACGGGAACTGGCGCCCCCCATTGATCGCGCCCATCCCAATACACCGTCAGCGGCCCAGCCTTATGCACCGCCCCGGTCATCAATTCCCGGATCACGCGCCCATGCGGCCCAAAGATGTTGATGGAAACCTGCTCTTTCCGCGGCACCAGCACCGTGATCGGCATGCCGTTCGATCTTGATTTGCTTTTCAGCCTGGACAAATATTCCACCAGCGTCGGATAACGCGGGGCCATTTGGCCGGTGGGGCTGAACTCAACCTGCCCCCAGCTTGACGCATTCATAAACGCGAACCCGCCCGGATCCGTCCGGTACAGGGCGTTGGCCGCATAGGTGCTGCCGCCCCAGTGCACCCCGATAATCGCCGCCATCTTCTGGCCCGGCTTAAACGGCATTACCCCGCCGGGGGCATCCATGGCGCTCCACGGAATTCGCGCCGTCATGGTGTAACCGTGCCTGCCATGCTCCACGATCTTGATCGCCGAACCGGGCGGATTGGTCTGTTGGCCCAAGCTGAATTTAACCCCGTGGGCCACGTGCACGTAACACTTACCGGTCAGCGAATCTTTCCAGAACGTCAGGTGATCCACACGCGGATTATTCCTCACATTGGCGGCGACGGGATTCACCGGATAGGCCACGTGCCGATCAGCCACCAGCCGCAATTCCACTTCATCGCCATTCCAGAAGGGATCCGCTGGCCCGTTGGTGTTGATGATCTTCCGGTCCGGCAGGGTCACGCGCACCCCGTAATATAGCGCATTTTTGGTGTATTCCAGCGCCGCCAGGGCGTTCATACGCTTAGCCGTCTGGGTGCTCATCCAGATCGGGTCCGCCGCCGCCAGGTTCCAGCCCTTGAGACTTCCATTGATTTTGGGTCCATGCCCGTGCGGGGCCGGAAGGGCCAGCATCAGGCCGTTCGACAAGTCCGCCGCGTATGCGGGGGCCGCATGAAACCAGGCCATGGCCACGATGGCCGCCAACGACAACCGCACGGACAGTCCACCCCAGCGCCGCCCGCGGGCCGCAGCCAAATACATAGCCCCCGGTCCGCACGGAAGCGGATCCGCCTCGGGGGACTGGCCGGGGGTAGCGGTCCGCCGGACAACAGGATCTTCTGGTGGCGAATAAAATCTTCGCACGGCGCAAAGATTTTCCTGGATTGTGACCCAGCGCGGCTTAGCCGCAACCAAAATATATAGCCCCCGGTCCGCACGGAGGCGGATCCGCCTCGGCGGACTTGCCGGGGGTGGATTCTCCGCCGGAAACCGGGGCTTCCCCGCGGGCCCAAGTCTTCGCGCCGTGCGAAGAAACACGGAGCTTGTGATACAAAGGGACTCCAAGGGCCGTCTCACGCGAAGTCGCGAAGATCGCGAAGACTTCCGTATGGGACTCGTCAGTGAAACTGGGCAAACGTTCATGGAAATCTCCTCTTAAACCGGCTAAACCGGGCTACGCGGATGGCGAGGCGGAACCGCTCATACCCGCTAATGGACGCTGATTAAGGCCAATTTCCGTTTATTAGCGTTCTCTAGCGTGTATTAGCGGTTTCGCGCCGCAGTTTAGTCGCCACGGCGACCAGGCCGTGCTGGGTCATCCGTCGTATTTTTTTACTTTTGCCTCTTCCACACTGGTCACCGGTCACTGTAAATCAGCACTGCCCCGGGTGGCTCGTCCGGGCTTCCTGGCGCGCCGCCTATCGCCCACCCTTGGCGCCTATCTAAAAAAAATAACTTATGGATGCTCACCAGGTGATGCAGTACATCCGGCCAAGTCCGCCCGCCATTGGTGCTGTGCAACAGCCAGGGCAGCGCAGCCGCGGGGTTGGTCCAGGCATAGCCAAGCAGGGACCCAATCCACGCCTCGCCTGGCGAAATCGCCCATACCGTGGCTAAGGAGCCAGTGCGGCCCTGTGGCGGCGTCTGTCTGGCCCAAGTTTTGCCGCCATTGAGGGTGTGCAAAATCACCGGCTCATCTGGCATCCACCATCCGCCGTTTATCAGCCATTTTCCCTGGCCGCCGACCGCCCACCCGACTTGGCCGCCCCTGGCGAAGCTGATCGCCGCGAGCCTCGCCGCCGGCCCTTTCAGGCCGGTCCGTATCAGGGTCCATCTTTGACCGGCGTCCGTGCTCAGCAGCACTGTGCCGCCGAGGCCGGCCAGCGCGATGTGCCGCCAGGAATTAATCCACGCGCCTCCCAGGAATGGCCAGCCGACGTTTATCTGCTTCCAGTTCCTGCCCCCGTTGGTCGTCTGCCAGAAAAATGTTCCCGCATAAGGCATCAGCCGGCCATGTTTGCCGCCCGGGCCAAACCATACGCGGTTTACGTTGGCAATAGATCTCGGCAGGGCGACCTGCCGCCAACTCCGCCCACCATCCGCGGTTTTCAGCAGCACGCACCGGCCCGGCCCGCCGCCCGGCATGGTCCCATCCGCCCAGCCCAGATGCGCATCGGAAAACCACAGTCCGGCGAGGTTGGTATTCTTCAGATCGGCCTTAATCCTGGCCCGATGCCAAATGCGGCCGCCATCCCGGGTCCACACGATTCCCGGCCTTACGCCCTTTCGCGGAACCGGAACCCGCCCCACCAGCACCCCGTGGTGGGTGTCGATGAAAAAAATATTGGCCGGAAGGAACATGCCGGCCGGTTCCGACGTACCGGGATCGGCCAGCGTCCAATGCGGCCGGGCCGCGGCGGGCCGCGCCGCAGCCAGAACCAGAAACACCGCCGCCCCCCGGCAATATCTTGCTACCGCGCTCAACCGTGCCATTCCAAGCCATCCAACAAACCAGAACCCATACCTAGCCACAGATTACCCAGCGCGGCGTGGCCGCACCCAAATACATAGCCCCCGGTCGAAGAGTCGCCGGGGTGACCTCTGCCGGGGGTAACGCTCCGCCGAACATCGGAATACTTGCGACGAGAAAAAATATTCGCGCCGCGCGAAGAAACAGGGAGATTGTGATACTGGTGACGGATAAAATCAGTGAAATCCATGTAATCCTCGCCGTGGCGGGTAAACTGTGGTTCTGGTTTTTCGCGCCCCCCGCGGTTCATCATTCCTCTTCCGCTGCGCCTCCGCGCGCCCAATCTTGTTCGGTTCACCGCGCTGAAGCACGGTGCTCGCGATTCCTCATCTCACGGTCGCCCTGGCGACTAAACTGCGGTTCTTTTGGTCGCGGCCTGGTTTAGTCGCCGCGGCGACCGGACCGCGCCGGGTTAACCGTGGTTGTCGCTTTTCGTGCTTTTCCTGTCTTTCGCAAGTGTTTTTTTCTTTTTCCCTTGTTGTCCGCCCTCACGGCCCCCAGGCCGTCGGTCCGCCCTGATACCACGCCCCGTTGCTGGCTGCGGCGTGCGTCGGGTTCACCGTGCGCACGGGCGTCATGCAGGTGTCGTACGGCGGGGTTATCCCCGTGATGTTAAGTTGGGAATCCCACGGCGGATTGGCGGGATAGTCCTTGTTCCCCGCGCCCGTCATGCCCACCTGGTCGGTGTCCGTCGTGCCGTTCACCACGCTCGTGGCCGTGGTGTAGGTGAAAATGTTGTCACCATTTTCACCCACGTAGGGCGAGATTTCCCAAGTCACATGGTCGTCGCCGAAACCCACATTCTGGCCGTCGCCGGCATGGTTGCCGGAGTTGTAGATGTACGGGCCGTAGGTGTTGGCCGTTGGCAGCGTGGTGGTGATGCGCAGGTAGGTTCCCATCGTATCCCCGGCCGTGTCATCGATCGGGGCCATGTCGCTGATCAGGGGAACTTGGCTGTTGGCGCCGGCGGTGGTGTACCACTGGCCGGGCGGAACCGGCCGGGTTGGGCATCGGGTCCACGCCGGAAACGCCATGGAGTAGCTTAAGCCCTGGCCCCAGGGGTTGAATGCCCCCGCGCCGCCGCCGCCGATGCCCGCTCCGTTGGTCTTCATCACCCCGAAATTGGGGGAATAGCCGTAGTTCGGCGTGCCGTACAGCACCGACGGCCCGGCGGCTATGGGATCCGACGGGCAGATAAAACTCGCCGGCGTGGTGTAGCCAAGGAGCGCCAGAAGCCACATGTCGCCCGCGGGATAGTAGCCCCACGACGTTTGGTCGTACCAGCACGCGACCGCTGCCGCCGCAGTGCGGAAGTGGGGCCAGGGGTTGGGGTAGAATCCGCCGGGGAAAGCCGGCGGATTCTGGTAGCCGATGTTGCCGCCGGTGGGCGTCAGCGGAAACACGCCGTCGTTGGAATTGGCATAGGTGGTCATGGACTGGATGATCCCGCGGATATTGGCCATGCAGACGGCGCGATTGGCCAGTTCCCGGGCCTTGGCCAGCGCTGGCAACAGGATTGAAACAAGTATCGCGATGATCGAGATGACCACCAGCAGCTCGATCAACGTGAACGCCCGTTTTCTGGTTTCTGGTTTCCGGTTTCTGGTCAGCAACGTGGCGAACGCGGACAAAACCGTCCCCAAAATTCCGCCTTGGTTCTTTGTTCTTCCGCCTTTCATGTGGATCTCCTTAAAAAAGGGCCTTCAAACCTCACAATTACACTGATTACCCAGCGCGGCCCGCCACGGGCGGGTAGACTGCGCCACAACCAAAACATATAGCCCCCGGTCGAAGAGTCGCTGGGGTGACCGCTTGCCGGGGGCAGCGCTCCGCCGAACATCGGAATCTTTGTGTCGAACACAAATCTTCGCGCCGTGCGAAGATTTGGACGGTTTGTGGCACGGATCGACGCAGAAATCCAACGTTATCCGTGCCATCCGTGTGATCCCCGCCGCGGCGGGTAAACTGTGGTTCTGGTCTTTCGCGTCTCCTACGGCTCACCCTTCATCCCTCCCTCCACCTTCATCCTTCATCCCTCATCCTCCCTTCACCACGCGCCGCCCTCGAGGGCTGTGACGTTGTTTACCACCCGCACCGGCACCATACAGGTGTCGAACGGGGGGGCCAGCGTCTGAATCTTCGGCAGGGGGGCGTTGGCGAACGTCTTGGTCAGCCCGATCTGGTTCGTGTCCGTCGTGCCGTTGACCGCGCTGGCCGGCCCGTTGTGCCAGGTGAAGATGTTGTCGCCGTTCTGGCCCACATAGGGGGAAATCTCCCAGGTTACGTGGTCATCGCCAAAGCCCACATTCTGGCCGTCACCGGCATGGTTGCCGGAGTTGTAAATATACGGGCCAAAAGTATTGGCCGTCGGTAAAGTCGTGGTGACGCGCTGAAACGTGCCATTAGTGGGGCCATCGCCGTTGGTGGCAGTGCCATCCAGCGGGGCCATGTCGCTGATCAGCGAAACTTCGGTATTGGCGCCAGTGGTGGTCCACCACTGGCCGGGGGAGTAGGAGATCGCATTATTTTCCCACGGCCAGGACCAGGCGAGGGAATAGCTTTCGCCTAAGCCGGATGTGTTCGTGTCACCGCCGTTGGTCTTGCCAACCACTACGCTCACTCCGCCCGCGATCCATCCAAAATCCGGCGCGTAGAGCGGCGGAACTTGGGGCCTTTGGGCGGGGTAGCCGATCACCGTCGAATATTCCAGCGACGGGCTGCCCGCGATGGGGTCGGACGGGCAAATGAAGCTGCCCGGCGTGTTGTAGCCCTGCAGCACCAGGATCCACAGGTTCGCCAGGGGGCAGTATTGGTTCGAGGTCTGGGCGTCGTACCAGGTCTGCACCGTCTCCGACGCAGTGGGAAGCCAGCCCGAGGTGTTGCCATCTCCGGCTTCAGTCATCCACGGGGCGTTTATGTAAACCGTCGGTTTGGGCGAGGGCGGGGGCAGAATCGCTGTCGTCGGAAAGACGCCGTTATTCGCCTGGGCATAGACCGTCATGGACTGGATGATCCCGCGGATATTGGCCATACAGACGGCCCGGTTGGCCAGTTCGCGGGCCTTGGCCAGCGCCGGCAATAGGATTGAAACGAGAATCGCAATGATCGAGATGACCACCAGCAGCTCGATCAACGTGAACGCCCGGTTTCTGGTTTCCAGTTTCCGGTTCCTGGCCAGCAACGCGGCGAACACGGACAAGACCGCTCCCAAAATTCCGCCTTGGTTCTTTGTTCTTCCGCCTTTCATGTGGATCTCCTTAAACAAAGGCCTTCAAACCTCACAATTACGCTGATCGCACGGATCGACGCAGAAATCCAACTTTATCCGTGCCATCCGTGTGATCCCCGCCGCAGGGGGTAAACTGTGGTTCTGGTATTTCGTGCCCCCTGCGGTTCATCATTCCTCTTCCGCTGCGCCTCCGCGCGCCCAATCTTGTTCGGTTCACCGCGTTGAAGGTCGCCGTAGCGACTCTTCGACGCGGTGGTTATGATTCCTTATCTCACGGTCGCCCTGGCGACTAAACTGCGCCGCGAAGAACGTGAAAACACCTTTTTCATGATCCCTTAAAATCCTTGCCGAGTTCACTTCCCGTGCAACCATTCCCCCGGGTTCTCTCATTCGTCCTTCGCGCTCTTCGCGTGATCCATCGTGATCCATTTGGTTTTTTCCGCACCGCCAAAGCCTGGCCCCTATAACCTAAAACCTGTCTCCATCGGTTCACCGCGTTAGAAGTCACCGTAGCGACTCTACGACGCGGTGCTTGCAACATTTTCTCCTACACGCCGACAAGCTCCGGCGACGGTACGGCATCGCCGTGTCCCCGTGTCTGGGCGTCCCCGTGTCCGTCCACCCCCTCGCCGTGTCCCTGCTTCATTTCGCCTTCACCTGGCGCCGCGGCGCCGGGTGTTTCCAGCAGCTCGTAGGGAATGACCCGTTCTTTCTCCACGGGTTCATGGCGCATCAATTGAAGCAACATCTCCGCCGCAGCCC
>JAJYFE010000148.1 GCA_021785435.1 Planctomycetota bacterium | reverse complement strand
CGCGCTGAAGCGCGGTGCTTGCAATTTCGCTTTTTTCGCGCCGCTAAAACTTGGGCCGTATAACCTAATCCGGCTGCGCCGAAACCGAAAAGAATCACACGCCAAGGTGCGAAGCTGTAGTCAGCACTACATGATAATGCGGTGGTTGGTCCGCGTTCGGCGCCAAACCACCGGGTTATCACCCGGTGCCCCCCCCGGTGCTCCCGAAGTCTTTTCGCCCCGCAGTTTAGTCGCCTCGGCGACCGTAAGCCCGAAACTTCTTCGCACGGTGCGGAGAAGTTACACCTTCAGAATCTAACTTCCAACTCCTGACTTCCAACTTCCGTCACTGGTCGCGGCTACACCATCGCCGTCGCCAGATCGCCCGCCCCGGGCGCCGGCTGGGCCATGCGGCGGTAGAGGCTTTCGCCGGCCATCAATTCGACGGGTGTACCGTGCTCAACCACCCTGCCATCGCGCAGCACCGCCACGCGGTCCGCCAACCGGGCCAGACTGTAGCGGTGGGTGACCATCAGGGTCGTGCAGCCGCGCATATGCCGACACAGCTCCGCAGCCAATTCGGCTTCGGTGGCCACATCCAAAGCGCTGGTCGGTTCGTCCAGCAGGAAGATGGGCGTGCGTTGCAGAAAGGCGCGGGCCACGCCGAGGCGCTGGCGCTGCCCTCCAGAAAGGGTCATGCCGTTGGCGCCCAGCACACTGGCGTAGCCCTCGGGCAGGTCCCGGATGAAGCCGTCTGCCCGCGCCCGCCCCGCCGCCCGTTGGACAGCGCTGTCATCGGCCTGATCGTGTCCGAAGCGCAGATTGTCCCGCACCGAAGTCGCCAGCAGAATCGGATCCTGCAGAACCAGCGTATTCTGAGCGCGCAGATCGCGCAGGCGGATCTCGCGCAAATCCACACCATCCAACAGAATGCGTCCCTGCCACGGATCATAAAACCGCATCAGGAGGCCCAACAGGGTGGTCTTGCCGGAGCCGGTTTCGCCGACCATGGCCAAATGTTCGCCGGGGGCGATCTGAAGGCTCAAGTCGCGCAGAATCGGACGGCCCGGTTCATAGCCGAACCACACCTTTTCCAGCGTAATCCGGCCCCGGGCCGACGACAGCGGTCGGGGATGGGGAGCATCCTGCACGTCGGGGCGTACGTCCAGAATCTGGAACACGCGATGCAGACCGGCGACGGATTCGGCGGCATGGGAATAACTCTGCACGATGGTGTTAATTGGTGCATAAAGCGACGCCAAGTAGGCCAGAAACACGAGCAGTTGGCCGACGGTCAGCCGGCCTTGCCAGACGTGCACCACCCCCAGATATAACAACCCGGCGGTGCCCAAGGCGGTGATGATATCCACCAGCAGCGAGAAGGTGCTTTGGGTGAGGTAGAGCCGCAGATTGGCCGCCAGCCCGGCGTCGCTGGCCTTCTGAAAACGCTGGGCCTGGCGCGGCTCCTGGCTTAGCGCCTGCACCAGGGCCATGGCGTTAAGCCCCTCCTCAATGGTGTTATAAACTTTGCTGTCCTCTTCCTGGGCCTGGGCCGCCACCGCCTCCATGCGGCCGCTCAAGCGGAAAATACTCAACAACAAAGGGGGAATTACGGCCATCGCCACCAGGGCCAGCATCCAGTCCATCCGGAGCATGATGGCGAACATCAGCACCACCGTCACCGCGGCGCCCAGCGCCGGAATGAACTGACTGTTGATCAGGCTCTGAATGGAGAAGGTGTCCACCGCCAGGCGCTTGATCAGGTCGCCGGTGCGGCGGCGGCGGTGAAACACCAGCGATAATTTCTGCAGGTGTTGATACAAGGCGGCGCGCAGGCCGGCCACCATGCCGTGGCCCAGCTTCACGCTGTGGTAGAGCATGACCAGGTCGAGCAAGCCCTGGGCCGCCACAATCATAACCAGAGCGCCGCATACCGCCGCGAGTTTGGCCAAGTCCGGCCAAGTCATGGTCCAGGTGAACCACCACGCCGGCAGATCATGCTTATGGGCCAAGAGACCGTCGACGGCGAATTGCAGCGGCCATGGGCGCAGCAAGGTAACCGCCATCTGGGCCAGCGTCAGCAGGCCGATCAAGGCCAGACGGCCCGACGCCGGTTTCACGAACGGCCAGAGACGTCGGAAAAAACTCGCATTCATCCGCATCGGCTCGTCTCGCCTTGTCGAGTCGCCTCCTTCGGCGACCTGGCCCGGATTGGTCACCGCCAAAGCGGCAGCCCGGTGGAACCGCAACCAAAACATATAGCCTCCGCGCGGACCGGGGGCTATGTATTGGTTACGGCTTCGCCGTACTGGATCCTTCTGATTTCCTTGGCGCCGAGCCCGGCTGTCAAGAGGCCGGAGCCATGTCCGCCACCCGCCTCGGGGTGGACGGCGTCGGGCGATCAACCCAGCGCAGACCGCGGCGCAGCCGACCCGCGGCCGGGACGGTGTAACTCTTCAGGCCCGCCGCCCGGCCCGCGGCGAAGACCAACGCCCCGGCGGCGCGCAGAGCACGGCGGGCCTGCAGGCGCCACCAGCCGCCCCAAACTGCCATAAGCCCGACCCCGATAGCCAGGGCCGGCCAGCACGAGGCGATCCATGCCGCCAGCGACAGAACCGCAACCCCGGCGACGAGCGCCCACCATTGCGCCGTAGGATAAATTTTCAGGCGACAGCGGGTAAAGCGATTAGGCCAAGCCAATTCTTCGGTGGCGGTGCGCACCCGGACATAGCGCCACAGGCCCTGGGGCAACTGGAGGTCCCAGTCCGCCCACTGGCTGCAGGTATCGCAGGCGATTTGTTCGCCGCGGCAGAGTTCAACCATTTCGCGGAGCAATTCCCGCCGGCCCAGCGCCGCGGCGCTGGTGAAATAAAGGTCGCCGGTGCGCCAGTTGATCTTCTTCAACGCCAGCTCCAGGCGCCGGCCGCCAGACCGGCGCGCCGCGCCGGCCGCCGAAGCGATCTGGCGGTAGCGACTCATCGACCTTACCAGGGGTTGGACTGCATGCAGCGCCAACATCAGCGGACGCGCCCAGTGCGGGGCCTGCGGCGGCAATGGAGTGGCCATCGCCGCACGCCACACGGCCATCGCCAACAGCGCGGTGGCGACGGCAGCCAGCAGCAGCAGCGGGGCGACGAAAACACCCGCGGCCCATAGGACCAGGGTAAGGGCGTACCATTCCAGCGAACTAAACAGAGCCGACAGGCGATATTCGTTGCTGCGGTAGATGCTCTGGAACAGGCTGGAGCCATATTGGCCGTGGTAAATGCGCGGCGCCAGAACCGGCAGCCCCACCGCCGCTTCACCATAGATGATTCCCCGCCAGCGCGATCCGCCCAGGCGGTTGAACCGCTCGGGATATTTTTGCATCAGCATACCTTCCGCACGTCCATAGCCAGCCTGCTGCCGCAGGTAGGCCTTTACGGTGCGCCGGCGCTTATGCCAGACCACCGCGGCGGGAGCGAAACCGATGTCCCAGCCCGCGTTCAGCCAGCGCCAGCAAATGTCCACGTCATCACCGGCCTGGCGGAAACGTGGGTCAAAGCCACCTAGGGCCAGCAGTCGCTGCCGGTTAAACGCCATGTTGCAGCCGGGGATATGCTCCGCGGTGGTATCGGTAAGCATCACGTGGCTGGGACCACCGGGACTGGCCGCCACCACGCGGGCCACCCACCCATCCCCCGCCGGTGGGATATTGGGACCACCCATGGCTTCGACCGATTGACTGCGCATCCGCAGCACAAGTTGCTCCAGCCAATCCGGCTCAGCCATGCAGTCCGCGTCCGTGTACGCAACGATCTTGCCAGTAGCTGCAGCCAGGCCCGCGTTCCGGGCGGCGCTTAGCCCTCGGTTGGGCTGTGGCAGATACCGCACCTGCGGATAGCGCGCCGCGATATGAGCGGTGTGGTCCGTGGAGCCGTCGTCCACCAGGATAACTTCATAGTCCGGATAATTTAACCGCACGAGCGAGGCCAGACATGCTTCCAGTGTTGCGGCGGCATTATAGGAACAGACCACGACCGATACCCGCGGCAGCTCGCTGTCGCTGGAACCGTTGCCCACTTCCCGGCGCCCCGGAATTTCCAAAAGACGCCCCGCTTGGGGGCGGGCATGGTTCGCCGAAAGGCTTCTCAGGGGCGACCGGGTGCGATCCAACCGCCCGATGTTCCGCCAGGCCTGGGATAACGCAGCAGCGGATGGTTTCGGTTGACGCTGCCGGGTCGTCACGCCGAAGAACCAGTCTTCAATCTGCCGCCCCCCCGTAAACCAGTCATCGGTATACGAGAAAGTGAACGCTCCCGCCACACCCGCCGCGAAGATCTTCGGCACGTGTCTGGCCAGCAGTTCGGCCTGCCGGTCGGCGCCGCCTTCCCGGCGTTCATCAAAACCGAATTCACCGAGCAGCAACGGCTGATTCCCGGCCAGATGCCCCAGCCGGACCAGGTAATCCGATAGACGCTGTGGATCCTGCAGGTAAACATTAAAGCAAGCCAGGTCGCTGTTGCGGGCATAAAGGAATTCCGTGGTGGGAAAATTCGCGAACAAAGCCAGCGCCTCCGGCGCGTGCTGATGGGCCACGTCGAGCAGTTCTTCAATGAAATGTTCGATTCGCCGCGGACCATAGAAACGCGCGATGTCCGCTGGAATCTCATTGACCACGCTTAATCCCAGCAGGCCAGGATGGGCGCCCAGGCGCATGGCGCTGATGCGCACGGCGCGCCGTGCCGCCTGACGGGCAGCATAATCCTCAAAAAAACAGCGGTGCTTCTCCCACGGAATATCCACCAGCACCCGCAGCCCATGCTCCAAGGCGTCATCCAGCAGCACCACCGGGGGAACGTGATATACCCGGATGGCGTTGGCCCCTAGTTCACGCATGTGCGCGAAATCCCGGCGAATCTGCCCGCGCTCCGGTAAGTGGTGGCCATCTGTGCGGGGAGCGAACGGCCCATAGGCAAAGCCCTTCAGCCGCCACTTCTGTTGATTCAGGAGAAAGCCTTTGCCCCGGATTCGCACCCTGCCCTGATTAGCGTAGTCATAATTAGCGTAGCCATAACGCTCGCTGCGCCCAGCAGTTGGGTCAATATGGGAACCGGCCACGGAAACCACTTCCGACGGCGCATCCAATGTTTCCAGCATGCAGTTACTCGCGTAAACCCCACGTTAGCGCCACTGTTATCATACTATAATAGGACACGCCCCGCACCAAAAGGTTGGTTGGATCTGCGCTTTCCTCACCGGTTTCCGATAAATATCGCCACCTTCCACAAAAGCACGGTTTTGCCAGTTTTAAGGCCTCAATACGCTATCAGTTGTATTCTAGCCAAGGAAACGGTTGCAAAACGCATAAGTCATTTTAATACAATGAGTTGCGTGTTTCGTGCGCGAAATGTGTATGTGCTTGTTTTTACTACATTTACAATTTTTTTACGGCCATTACTTGGACAGAATCCCATTCGTTTAATTCCAAAATAACAGATCAATAGTTACGTGAGCGATCTTTCGCCAAAGGGACTGCTTCTGATTCCGGATTTAAGGGACCGAGCTACCATTTTGGATCGCGATAACCAAGTCGTCGCGCACCTCGGTGATAACCCGAACGCCGCCCAGCGGGGGAACAACCGCGTACTGGCGGTGGACTTTACGCCCGGCCATTTCTGCTGCCCGCACGGCGCCACGTGGGATCACGAAGGCAATACCCACGTCACCGAACGACTGCCGTATGGCCGTGTGACCAAGCTGCGGCATGTCGGGAGATGACACGACGAGTCAGATATCGCGCAGAATCAGGTCAAGAAACTCGCCGACCACCTTGAGGCTGGGTCTTGATTTATCCCACAGCTTAGCATCGCCACTCTCGCCCAAGGTGTGCTCCGGCTTATTGCTAACCGCGATTAGCGCATGAACTTTGGCCTTGGCGAGCCAGTTTTCCAGCGCCCAATTCGCCGCTTTCGCCGGCTGCAGCACGCACTTCAGAAAGGCGTCAACGCAACGACGGGTCTTTGCATCCGCGAACGCCGCCAACAGGGCGTGTTCAAAGCACCCACTATCCTCCCCCGTTGGCATGATTAGGAACGCCGTTTGAACCATCTTGTCCGAATCGGCCGCCATCTGCGCGGGACCATGCGGCACCGGCAGCTCGGCCCCTTGGAGAGCGCTTTGCACGGATTGGATTGCCGTGCGGGTATCCGCCTCGGCGTCGCGAATGACGCCTATCCGTCGAACGTACTCGCGGAAACCGCTCGTTTTCGACACCAGCGTCACCCCACGGCTTAACTTGTCCTTGGAGCCATAATCGACAATCTCGACGCGGTTAAGCTGTTCTCTAAATACGCGTTTGATGAACTCCAGCGGGTTCCTTCCCTCGACCAAGAGGACCACTGGCTTTTCCGCCTTTGGCCGGTAGTTATCGAGGATCATTGGCGGCGGCATTAACGCACCTCGACATGTATTTCGTCAGACAACTGCAGCTCTTCGTGCCGGTACGCCGTCGCTGTGGTTTTCCCATCGTTACCCCGGTCGATACGGAAAACCTTCAGCTCGTCGGGATGGTCCGTGAATGCTGCGACTGCGTAGTGGAGCATCTCTTCGCTGTGGGTTGAGCAAAATAGCTGCCGGGAATATTTTCGGCACAAGGCGCCAAGCGCCCTCCAGAATTGCGGCATGACAGAGAAGTGCAATCCGTTCTCAATCTCGTCGATCACAATCTCCCGGTAGTTGCCGTCAAAGATCCCCGCCGCCATTGAGCAGGCGCGCATGAAGCCATCGCCGAGCAGTTGGACGGGCAGGCGCTGCGTCGTGCCGACGTCCGCGAGCACGACGGTCTCGCCTTCGATACCCCCGGCCCGCAGATCCCTAACCCGGGGTTCAACCATCTGAACAAATTTGGTGAGCTGGGCTTCGGTTTTGCGTTTGTTAACCGACAAAATAAACCGCCCGAGTAGTTCCGCGCCCAGCACCGCCTGCACCGGAACATAAAAACAGCGAAGCTGCTCCAATCCACGCCAAATGGCGTCCGCACCCATCCCGTCCTCCCTTAGCAGTGAGTCCGTCCGCACCTCCGGCTCCTGGCCATGGCGGTAACGGAATCGAACACCGGCCAGCGATCTTTCAAAAGGCGGCAACTGCAACACGTTCATCGCCAAATTTTCATGGGTCTGGCCGACCGTTGGCAATGCGGTTATCGGTTCAATTGTCAGGACGTCGTCCACCCCATCCAGGCGACCCTCAAGCTGCATTGGATCGGGGTTGACGACGCGCAGGTCGCAGAAGATGGCACGCAGGGGCAGGGGTGATTTCTCCGTTGCGGATTCCATCCGCCGCCAAAACGACAACATCGAGAGGAACCACGGTTCCTTCGGCCGAAGGAACGTCCCAATCGCCTCCAGCACGGAGGTCTTACCACTGCCATTGGTGCCGACAAATACGTTAACGGCGGAGAAATCGCCAATCGTCAGGTCCCTGATCCCTCGGAAATTCTGGATGTGTATTGATTTGAGCATAGCCGTGTTCCACTTGCCGCCGTAGCCACAGGTCGACTACTGTATTATCGCACACATTTCGCTGGAGTGCATATGGCTCCGAAATGGAAGGCGGGAATTTCCACGGGCGCGACAAAGCCGTTATGATGGGCACGTCTTCCGCGGAAAACGCTATGGGCGCATCGCCGATAACCGCCGAATTAACGCCGCCACCGCCAGTGCGCATGACGCCCGCCGGTCGGGAGGCAGCGCCGGCGGATCATGGCTCCAATCGCTTGCATCGCTCCGACCGGGCGGCGCATGATTGGTATCGCTTCGTCTTGTCCTTTCCAGCTCATCTGGTGCGCGATTACCTTGAAAAACTCCAAATCCACCCCGGCCAATTGGTGCTTGATCCTTTCTGCGGCACCGGCACGACCCTGGTGGAGTGCAAGAAAAATGGCATCGCCAGTATCGGCATTGAAGCGAATCCCCTGGCGCATTTCGCATCCACTGTGAAAACCGATTGGAGCACGTCCGGCCGAGTATTGTTGCGGCACGCCGGTGCGATCGCGGATGCGGCCCGCCGGGAACTGGACGAACAGGGCTACCCCGATGAACCAGCCCCTCCGCTGTTTTGTGGAAACGGAGTCGCTCGTCCGAGCATTCCACTGCGCTCGTTGGAGGCGGAAGCATTCGCGTTGTTGTTGCACGGATCCATCAGTCCGTTGCCGCTGCATAAAACCTTGATTTTGCTGGAGCGGATAGACCAACATGCGCCGCCCGTGATAGGCCAATATTGCCGGCTGGCGTTGGCGCGGGCACTCGTGGAAGCGGTAGGGAACCTGCATTTTGGGCCGGAAGTTGGAGTCGGGAAACCGAAGGCGGATGTGGCGGTGGTTGGCGAATGGTGGCGGCGGGTCAGCAGCATGGCGGTGGATCTCGATGAATTACGGTCGCAGCGGCGTGTTTCCTGCCGGGTTCTTCAGGCTGATGCGCGCGATGCCGCCGCGGTGCTGGCCCCGGGAAGCATCGCTGCGGTGATCACCTCGCCTCCCTATCCCAACGAGAAGGACTATACCCGCACCACCCGGCTGGAATCGGTAATCCTCGGCTTTATACGTAACAAGGCTCAGTTGCGCGAACTCAAGCAATCGTTGGTGCGATCAAATACGCGGAATGTCTATCAGGGGGATGACGACGAGCGCTGGGTGACGTCACATAAAGAAATCCGGCACCTGGCGGACCGGATCGAGCAGCGGAGGATCGAGTTAAACAAGACCAGCGGTTTTGAGCGCATGTACGCGTCGGTGACCAGACTTTATTTCGGTGGGATGGCCAAACATCTAGCCGGCCTGCGGTCCGTCTTACGTCCCGGCGCCCGTTTGGCCTATGTCGTGGGAGATCAAGCCTCATACCTGCGCGTATTAATCAAGACTGGGGCGATTCTCGCGACGATCGCGGAATCTCTTGGTTATCGGGTGACGGGGATTGACTTGTTTCGCACCCGCCTGGCGACAGCAACTCGAGAGCAATTGCGCGAAGAGGTAGTGTGCTTGGAATGGCCGGGAGAAGCCAGACCCCGCCGCCAGGTGGGAGGAACCGGATGAAACGTGCCACGGCGCCTGGCAAGGTCTCCGCCAATTTGTATGCGCAATTGATCCAGAAGTTATTTTTAAATCGCTTCCGGCCAGGACGGGAAACGGTTCAGTTCGAGCGTACCGACATTGAGAACACGGCGCGCGAGCTGGGCATTCGAGTACCGAAAAATCTGGGCGACCTCATTTATAGTTTTCGTTATCGCGTGGAGTTGCCCGAGGCTATTCGCCGCTTGGCGCCCGCCGGGCGGCATTGGATCATTCGGCCCGCCGGCCGTTCCCAGTATAGCTTTGTGGCAGTGGCAACCGCGGTGCTTGCCCCCAATCCCATTCTGGCTGAAACTAAAATTCCTGACGCCACCCCCGGCATCATTGATATGTATGCGCTGGGTGATGAACAGGCGTTGCTGGCCAAGCTGCGCTATAACCGACTGGTTGACGTATTCACGGCCTTGACATGCTATCCACTCCAGAGTCACTTGCGGACATCCGTAGCCGGCGTGGGACAGTTGGAAACGGATGAAGTTTACGTCGGAATAGACAAGAGGGGTGTTCACTATGTTCTGCCTGTGCAAGCCAAGGGCGGCCGGGACCATATCAGCACCGTGCAGATCGAGCAGGACGTGGCGATGTGTCGCGCGAAATTCCCGGCACTGGTCTGTCTGCCCCTTGCGGCCCAGTTCATGGGAGACGGTCTTATCGCTATGTTCTCCTTTGAAAGCACCATGGCGGGACAAACGGGTCAGCCGCGCCTGATTGCGGAAAAACATTACCGGTTAGCGCCTCCAGAGGCAGTGGCACCGGCAGATCTGGCGGCGTACCAAAAACGTGCCGTTGAGGCCTAACCCGGCGGGGGCGAAGGGGCAGCGCTGTGCGCGGCCGCCAGGGATACGGGGCCGTTGTGTATCCCCCCTGGCCGAAGTTTCCCTCGCCACCCCCGTGATCACACCCGAAGGACAGTCACCTGTTTTCGTACTATCCGAACGTACGTCACAGTAATCGTGACTGCAAATGTCGACGCCTCCTTATCCAAACGAGAAGGACTATACCCATAAGCGTTAATTTAAGATTTGACACAACCGCACATTTGTGCTAAGTCGTGTCCCATAAGTACGGATCGTCGTTATAATGCTCATTTTTGCACCGGACATTCGCAACACGGGAGTTCGCAAGGATGCGACGATACGAACTGACGGATGCGCAGTGGCGGCAGATCGAACCGTTATTACCGCCGCGACAGGGGCGGGGCCGACCATACCGGGACCACCGGACCATGCTCCATGCCTTCATC
>JAJYFE010000147.1 GCA_021785435.1 Planctomycetota bacterium | reverse complement strand
CCACCCCGCCGAAAAACGCCCCTGCGAATCTGCCTCTGGCCTCAAAACCGCCCAACCCGCTGTCCTGTCGGCTTTAGCGACCCGCCCTGCGGAATCGCTGGGCTCCATACGCTATCCTATCAGAGAGACTAAGACCGCGATATACTGGAGGGGTCCGGGAAAGCACTACGGCTTCATTGGGGCGGCAGGGCCGCAGGAGCCGGGAGTGATACTGGTCACGAAGCACAGGCTCAACAGCATCGCAGAGCTGAACACCGCCTATGCTGCGCTCTTCCATATGCCGCTCAGGGGCTTCCGGATGCCAGACTTTAGGGGCAAGGCGCCCTTCATAAGGCGCTCAAAAGTGAATGGGAGACGGTTTTACTGTGGCGTTCTGACTCCCAAATACGTCGAGCAGGCGAGACGCAACCGCGCGCTGATGGATGGGAGCAGAACCCACCCCTTTATCGATTTCCTCACAGACGGATTCCGCACCCCAAGCCATTATATGATAGGGGGCGTCGTGACCCCGTCGATATCGTCGGTGGCGCAGTATGACAAATTTGCTAGGGAGATCGCCTCATCCTACAAGCTCGACACCCCTCTGGCGTACCCAAACAGATCCTACCACGTCCAGCCAAAAAGCGCAGCGCTTACCAACAAGAGGATCAAGAAACTGGTGCGCTATGGTATGCCTGGCACCATGGATACCGCCGGTCCCGTAACCCTTGGGAGTCCGTCCGCTACCCGTCTTTACGCTAAGCTATGGGTGAGGTCGGCGGGCGAGATATCGGTCATCCCCAGCCCCGACGGAAAGTGCAGATACCAGTATATCTACAACCCAAGTATAATCTCCTATTCAAGGCGGGCATGGAACGCAAACGGCAGCCGGGCGGAAGCGACATCGCTGGACGCTGGCGTGATGGCGGCGCTGGACCGCCTCTACGTCGCGCATCATGTGTATATGCCGCTCCTGAACCGCCTGATGAAGCGCGTGGGACCTGACGCCAAGGTCTCGGAGCTGATTCGCGGATGCACAACAAGTGTTGGGTTTGTAAACCCGGGCCTTGCCCCATTCCTGGATCTGCTATACCACTACAACATAGACCAGAACGCCACGGTAAGGCAGGGCTTGCTGGAGTTGTACAACAGGGCAAACAACGACAACAGCAAGCTGCATTCCTTATGGTAAAGCTGCTGTCGTGGCCCCCACCCGTCGCTGCGGTTTAGTCGCCCACGGCGACATCCGGGGTGTGAAATAAATGCCGGAGGATACTTCATAGCCCTCCCGATGGTCACGGGGATAAGCGCGGAGTCAGGTGCGGTTCGTGAACGTTACAGATTCACGAGCCCCGCACCGACACACAACACCGTCAGCTGTCGGCTCAGGCCTTGGTGCACCGTCAAGCGGCCCTAAGCAGCGCCCGCATCGTACGGGCCAGCCCGCTGTCGCGATATATGGGTTGCGGTTTGTACGCTTGCAGCTATGCTTATGGGCGTCTGCATATGCGTGATCGGGGCGCCAAGCCGGCCCACCGGGCGGGCGCCGGTTCAGGAGAAGATTTGCCATGTACATGCATTCGTCCGGCACGGGCGCCGCGCTGGCCATCATACTGCTGCTGGTCGAGCTGGTCGCCTGGCTCGGCGGCGTGGCCATCACGGTTCTGTTCATCTGGCTGGCTTACAGGTGTTTGGCCAGCATTCCAAAGCCGTTTCGCAAACAGGAACCGGCGCTGGCGTGGTTTTTGCTGATTCCGCTGTTCAACATCATCTGGATGTTTTTTGTCTACCCGCCCTTGGCGGAAGGCTATCAGGCTTATTTTGCCAGCCGGGGCCGGAGGGATGTCGGCGACTGCGGCTACCGCCTTAACAAAAACACGTGCCTGCTGAGCGTGTTCGGGCCGTTGATCTGGGCGGTGCTCTCGGTGGTGGTGTTGGGGGTCGCTGTCGCTTCACGGTCCCTAGCCTTCGCTGCGGTCGGCTCGGTCATTCTTTACATCGGCGGCGGCCTGGTGGGCCTGATCACGTTGATCATGTGGATCATGGTTTACGTGAAGGCGTGGCATTTTAAGCGGCTGATTGAAGAGGATCTGGCGGCCGCAGCTACGGCGCCGATGGCGGTTGGGACAGCGACAGCACCGCCAATACTGCCGAGGTCGAGCATGTCGCCCACCCCGCCGGCACGGCCGCCGGCCATGCCGCCGCCTCCCCCAGCCCGCGAAATGCCGCGAATGCCCGCGGTCCCTCCACCAATACGGCCGGCAGGCACGGCTCCTCCGCCGCTGCCAAAAGGCCCGCCACCGCTGCGGGGGCCGGGTCAGAATTGACGGTTTGTTGGGAGCTGACCATGGTTGAAACGCCGATAAGTGGTGACACGTGGTATTATGCCGTCAGCGGCCGGCGTTTTGGGCCGATGGATGCGAATCTGTTGCGCCAGCTGATCGCCGGCGGCCAGGTCGCGGCAGACACGCCGGTCTGGAAAGCGGGGATGGCGGACTGGGTTGCCGCCGACCAGGTTCGTGAATTGGCGACTGCCATGGCTCGCCCGCCAGGACCTCCGCCACTTCCCGGTACGACGGGCGCCACGGGGCCGTACCCGCCTGTATATCAGCAGCCGGTGCAGCCCGTGGTGACGCCCACAGGCGAGCCAGCTTCCGAGCAAAAGAACCTAGCCGTGCTCGCATGGGCCGGCGGCATCATCGCGGGTTTCATTCCCAGTCTGATCATCTGGTTGATCAATATGGAAAAGAAAAACTGGCTGGCCGACCAGGCCCGGGAGGCTTTCAATTTTCAGCTGACGCTACTTATCGCCTATTTTGTGGCGGGCTTTTTGTGCATTGTTTTCATCGGTTTTTTGCTTCTGCCAGTCATCTGGATTGTGGCGCTGATCTTCAGCATCCTTGGGGCGGTAAAAACGGGCGCCGGCAAAGATTACCGCTGCGCCTTGGCGATCCGGTTTTTCCGTTAAGCAGAGAAATCGTCAAGAAGGTGACTTGACAGATATTTTGATCCAACGATAATGTGGACATTCGCATATACTGCCGTCCATTTGGAGAGAGTTCCCGCATGATTCGGTAACCTTTCCCGGAATTTGTTTTTGATAGAGGTACTGGATCAAGAGCACGGTTATGGCGACAGAAAATCCGGTTTGGTACTACGCGAAAGGCCAGCAGCGAACAGGGCCGGTCGCATTGGATCAGATACGCCAGTTGGTGGCGAATCGCCAGTTGCTGGCCACGGATTTGGTCTGGCGCGAAGGGCTGGCGGATTGGATTGCCGTGGGCAGCGTGCCGGAGCTGGCCCCTATGCCAGTGGCCGCTGGCTCGGGCGGTCCGCCCTCCGCCCCGCCAGCGCGGGTCGCCTATACGCCCCAACCTGTGGCGCCTTTTGGCTACCCACAACCGGCGCCCGTTCGGCGCTGCGCCCCGTTCGATCCCGCCGGACGAAGCCAGCGCATTTTCCTCATTGTCGCCTCGAGCATCGCGGTTATATCGCTGCTTCTGCCGCTGTTCGTGGCTCATTCCAGCTTCGCCACTGGAGTAGTGTGGGGGTTCAGCGCGTTGTGGGAAATCTGGGTGTTCGTATTCGGTCTGATCGGCCTGGCGGCGGCCATCGTGGACCTGGCCATGCAGACGTTCCCCATCGTTCGCCAAATCACGCGCTGGGTCCATTGGTCGGTTTACGGGGTCATGATCCTTTTTCTGGCCATCGGCCTGGCTTACACCTACGAATCGGGCAATAATGGGTTTTTCGCAGTGAGCGGCGCGGCATTGATACCCGTCAGCCCGATCATCGTGTTCGGCGTGGCCATTGCGGGATTGGTTGTAGGCATCAAGATTTGCACGACGGAGCGGGCGCTGTAGACGCAGCAGCGGGCCGGCCAGGTTTCTGGGAGTGTATTCCATGAGCGGCGGGAAGCGTTCTGCCGCGGCTTGGTTCTATGCGGCTGGCGGGCAGCCACGCGGCCCCATCAGCGTGGACAAACTGGGAGAGGTTTTGTGGACCGGCGCGACTCCAGCCCACACCCCGGTGTGGCGGGAGGGGATGGCGGACTGGACCACTGCCGAAACGCTGCCAGAACTGGCGGATGCCGCGCTGCCAGCGCCGGCACCGACTGTGGAGGCTCCCCCGGACCTACCGCCGCCCATCGCCGCGCCTGGTGGGCGCCACAGCCGCTGCATGAGCCAACGCCGGGTCCTGCGTCGGCGGCTGCCGACTGCGCCCCGTTGACTACACGTATGACACCGCTGACGCCGCAACGCGGCGGATTTTTTAGTCCGCCCGCATCGTATTTTATTTGCCCCATATTCGCGGCCCTGATGGATCGGGGTAGGAAAGGACGCCGGTTCGGCGTCCTTTCCTACCCCGGTCAGTCCTGCGTTCGCGAAACTGCTGGCGGATGCGCCGCACCGCCGCGACGCAGTAGCCTAACGCCGCCGCGACTAGCGCGTGGTTTTACCCTGTCCGTAGAGGTAGATAATCCGTTGTCGCACGGCCAGAGGGATCGCTTCCATGCCCAGCCCTCCTCACTTGTCCCTGGGCACACAGGATACCATCTGGGCCTGAAAAACGCTACATAATTATGAGAAACGCTCTGGCCCCAAAGGTCGCCGTGGGCGACTAAACCACCGCTTGGGGGTTCGGCCCGCGCGGCGTAGTCCGCCCCATCGCCGCGGTTTGGTCGCTCGCGGCGACTTCCGGGCTAGGAAAGGGGTACGTCGCGACCCTTTCCAGGATCGGACTCAATTCCGCTCCTGCAATCTCTCCACACGGGCCAGCACACAGGAGTCCACGTCCCCGGTGGCTTGGATTTTTTTCACGGCGGTGTTGATCGCCGCCTCCTCCACCGGACCGCTAAGCAGCACCACGGGGATCGTCGCGGCGCCGGCAGCGCCTTTTTGCAGAACGTTAGCGAGGTTGATTTGGCCTTGGGCGAAAATCCTGGTAATGGCGGCCAGAACTCCGGGGTGGTTCTTCGCGTTCATTCGTACATAATATTCGCCGGGGGATGGCACTTTCACCAGGTGAATCGGCTCCGCGCGATCGCGGGTGGTCGGCGGCGGCCATAGATTCGGTTCCCCCCGCGCCAGGCTGATCAGATCGTGGAACACCGCCATCGCCGTTGGCTGGCTGCCTGCGCCCGGCGCCAGCATGGCTTGGGCGCCACGCAGGGCGTCATAAATCTGGATGCCATTATGGGCGCCTTGGACACCGGCCAGCGGATCTTCCAGCGGCACCAACGACGCCCTGACGGAGGCGTACAGTCGCTGGCCCTCCAGCATACGACTCACGGCCAGCAGCTTAATAGCGAAACCAAGCTCCCGGGCGAACGTCATGTCGGTTGCGGAAAGCTGTCGTATTCCGGTCGTCGGGATCTCGCGCGGATCCAGCAGCTTGCCGAACGCCAGTTTGGTCATGATTGCCAGTTTATTGCGGCTGTCAATGCCATCGACATCTTCGGTCGGATCGGCTTCGGCGTAGCCGCGTCGCTGCGCCTCCGCCAAAGCGTCGGCGAAAGACTGGCCCGCTTCCATCCGGGTCAAAATATAGTTGGAGGTACCGTTAAAAATCCCCATCAAACTGCGAATCATGACGGAACGGGCGATGGATGGGCAGAGTTGGTGGCAGCCGGTGATCGCGCCGGAAAAGCCCAGAAACCTGCCGGCCGCGCGGGCCTGTTCAGCGATAGTATCGCCGCAGGCCCCCAAAAGTTTTTTATTGGCGGTGATAACGTGTTTACCGGCTTTCAGAGATTCCAGAATATGTTCCCGTGCCGGGCTTTCACCGCCCATGACTTCGATGATCACATCCACCCGCGGATCGGCGAGAATCTCCGAAATTCCCTTCGCCAACAACCCCGGCGGAACCGGCTTGGCCCGAATCGCTCCAGGCCGACGAACCAAAATCTTGTAGACGTGGAAACGCACCGCATATTTCGCTTCGATCGGCAGCGCCGCGCCGTGGAGAAGTTCGTAAACGCCGGAACCTACGGTCCCAAAGCCCAGAATCGCAACGCCAAAATCTTTGCTGTCCATACCCGGATCAACCTCCCCGCGCCGACGTCTCGCCTGTGGACCAACCACCCCGAGACCTATTGGGGTGGACAGGTTGGTCGATGGTGACTATACCACGAACGGTCCTGTAAATCGCTGGGTTGGGTGTCCTCGGATGTGCCACCCCCGGCGGCTCTTCGGCCGGGGGCTATATCTACCAAGTTGGTGTCGTTTTCATTATCCGCAGGGCGACGACTCGCCTCTGGAGTGCCCGCAGAGGCGGGAGCGATGGTCGGCGAATAGTGCCAGACGCAGAGCCCACGTCAGACGCTCAGACCTACGCGCCGGGTTTTGGGAAGCGCCGCCAGAATACGACCTGGCGGCGCGGGAATATTCAGCAGCGCCAGCGCGTCGCGTTCCACGACTTGCCGCAACTGTTCGCGGGGAATCACAGGCAGATTCGTACCGCGGGCGAACTGATTGACGCGATACAGCGTTTCAATGGCGTCCGCGGCGACGGCGAAAGGAAAGTCACTTCCGAAGAGCAGTTTATCCAAAACGTCCATCTGATAAGCCCGGACCAGGGCGTCGTAGGCGATCCAGGGCCGACGTAAGAGGCCGGCCAAACCGGCGAAGCAATGCGCGTGCTTCTGGATGAGCAGCAAGGTTTCATCCACCCACGGATAGCCCAGATGGCCGAGCACGATTTTCAGGCCGGGAAACGCCCGCGCGACTTCGTCCCAAAGCCAGGGCCGGGCATACTCCAGTCTGGCATCCGCCGCGGCATAGGGGCCGGAGGAGAAAATGATCGGCCATTTGTGGCTTACCGCCTGCTCATAGACGCGCATCGCCCGGGTATCGCACGGATGAAAATTCTGCGCCGCCGGACAGATCACCAGTCCCTTCAGGTGCGGCTCGCGGGCAATCAGCTCCAGGTGGGCTGCTACCGCATCGTCGGTTGGATCCACGCCGGCGAAACCGATCATCCGGTCGGCGTGTTCGGCGCAGTAGTCCGCGATAAACCGATTAGGAATTTCCGCCCCCAGAAGGCGGCTGCGGAAACCCAAAATGAAGCAACAGTCCACCGGCTCCGCCGCCAGGAGATGGGCGGCGGTATCCGCTTTGGGCAGCAGCCGCACATATTCGGCGCCAAAGCGCGTCAGCTGCGCCAGGCGGGCCGGGGCCTCCGCCCCGAGTTGTTCCGGACTTTGCCAGATGCTCGTATGGGTATCAACTATCATGCTGGGCAAACCGGGCACGGCGTTTTGCGGCGTTCGATCTGGGCGTACGCATTGTGATTGTGGATCGATTCAAAATTTTCGCTCTGCACGCTGTACCACGTGATGCGATCCTCACTTTCCATGGCCATGGCCAGGTCCCGAATCACATCTTCCACGAATTTGGGATTATCAAAAGCCTGTTCCGTCACGAATTTTTCATCGGGGCGTTTCAACACGGCGTAGACGGGGGCGCTGGCGGCGGATTCCATCAGTCGCACCAGATCCTCAATCCATAATTCACCGGTGAAGCGGACGCGGGCGCTGATTTCACAACGTTGATTATGCGCGCCGTAGCGCGAAATTTCCTTGCTGCAGGGACACAGCGATGTCGCCGGCGCCTTGACCCCCAGAATAAAATCGTCCTGGCCGTTGCTGGTGCCCTCAAAGGAACATACATAATCCATCAGACCACGGGCCGCGGTAACCGGGGCCGCCTTCTCGATGAAATAGGGGAAGATCATCTCAATGTGGGCGTCATTGGCCAGCAGGCGCGTCTTTACTTCATGCAGAATGGGAACGATTTGGGCGGGGGTGATGCTGCGATGGTGCCGGTTGAGAATCTCCAGAAACCGGCTCATATGGGTACCTTTTTTATGGTGCGGCAGCGATACATACAGGTTGATCATGGCGATCGTATGCTGCCAGCCGCCATCCGGCTGGCGCAGCGTGATGGGATAGCGGACATTCTTCACGCCCACCTTGTCGATGGCGATGTTGCGCCGGTCGGAGGCCGCCTGCACGTCGGGCATGCCACGGGTCACATTCCAAGCCAATTCCGGGGTGCTGATTTTCGTCATTCTGAAACCTTCGGTTCACTATAGGTTCACGGTCGCACCAAGGCAAATTCACGCTGCTTACGGACGGCTGGCCTTTAGGCGACACGGATCACCCAATGTGACCCCCAGGCCGCAACCCGAACCCGAGGATATACCTTGGCCAGACCGGCGTTGCGATCGAAAGGCGCAATATGAGGGGGACGTCCCGTGCGTCGGGCGGGTCGGGACATTAAGATTTCCGGTGACGAAAAGAACGCCGCCATGACGCTACCGGCCAGCCCGATGCGTTGGGATCTATGCGCAACGCCGACGGCAGGTTCGTCCACTCCGGATGCGGCGGCGCCCCGGTTTAGCTGCTGGAAGACGGGTTGGTCCGTCCGGCCGTGTCGGGGACTGAACTTTCATGGCCTCGCCGTGTAGACGGCACCCGAGTGCGAATCGAACTTCCAGTGCTCCACGTCCATGCGCCAGCTGGCGGCCGTGTCGCTCTAGTTTGTGGTCGGCGGGAAAATCCCGTAATTTAGCTTCTGCGGGAAGCCCGCGCTCGATGGAGAATTTCCTTATGGCCAGAATTGCCATCGCTCAATTACGCGAAGCCGATGCTGTTGATCAGGCTTTTATTCTGGGTGGCAAGCAACTTGGCACCACCAGCACCAACAAGCTGTATCTGAAGGCGGACGGCACGGACGCCACCGGCCAGATTCATTGCCGCATGTGGAATATTTCACGGGAGCAATACGAAAAACTTCCCTCGCCCGGCTACGTGCAGATTCGGGGCCGGGTGGAAAGCTACCAGGGGCATTTGCAACTGGTCGCCGAGAGCATCGCGCCCATTGCGGACTCTAGCCGTCTGAACCTGGCCGAACTGCTTAAACAAACACAAAAGAGTGTGCCGGCGATGCAGACACGCCTGAAGGAGGTTCTCGGTTCCGTGACGGACCCGGACTTATCCGAATTCGTCGGCACATTCTTAAGCGACGCCGAATGGATGAAAAAATTCTCCCTTTCGCCGGCAGCGCAAAGCCTGCACCACGCGTGGTTGGGCGGTTTGCTGGAGCATACGGTTAATCTGCTGGAATTAGCCTTGGTCATCTGCCCGCGCTATCCGGACATCGACCGGGACCTGGTGTTGGTGGGCTTATTTCTGCATGACATCGGCAAGACGGAGGAATTGTCCTACGCCTGCGGTTTCGACTATACGGACCTCGGGCGGCTGGTTGGACATGTGGCTTTGGGAGCAATCTGGATCCAACAGCGGGCGGAGGAAATAGGCCGCCGTCGCGGCAGGCCCCTGCGCCGCGACCTGGTGATGGTGCTGCAGCATATAGTGTTGTCGCATCACGGTCAGCCGGAATTTGGCGCAGCGGTGCTGCCGAAAACTCCGGAGGCTATTTTGGTCAATATGATCGACAATCTGGACGCCAAGACGCAAATGGCGATCGACGCCGTGGCCGCACCCACCGAGACGGCAACGTGGACGGATTTCAAGAAGGCCTTCGGCAGCGCGCTGTACCGGCCGTCACTGACGCAAGGCCAAAGCCAATAGCAAAAAGTGGCTAAACCGCAAGCGGCAGGGTTCCCTTTTAACTTTTAACCCGTATCGGGTAAGACGATGGCGACGGTTTCCGCCTGTATCATTTGTCGCAACGAGGCCGACCAAATTGAGGCGTGTCTGTATTCGCTGGCGTGGTGTGCCGATATCGTGGTGGTTGACTCCGGCTCCACCGACGATACCGTGGCCCGGGCGAGTGGACACCCGGTACGGCCGCGCGTGCTGCGGCAGGAGTGGGTTGGTTATAACCGCCAGCGGCAATTCGCGGTTCAGCAATGCCGTCATCCCTGGGTATTGGCCCTGGATGCGGACGAAGAATGCTCACCGGAGTTGGCCGCGGAAATTCAGGCGCTCTCCGAATCGCGCCTGACCGCGATGGCGGCCTGGGCTATGCCGCGGCGCAACTTCATCGCCGGGCGTTGGGTGCGTTGCTGGTCGCCCGACTATCAAGTGCGGCTGGTGCACCGCGACCGGCTGGAATGGGACAGCCTCAGTCTACCGGAAACCCGCCGGCCGCGGGCCGGATTTCGCACCGCTACGCTGCGTGGCCCGCTGTGGCACAATCGCACCGCGCCGTACCGCTTGGCGGATTTTAACGACGGCCCGGTCATGGCCGAACGGGCGGAATTGCTGGCTCGCGAACTGCTCGCCCGTGGTCGGCGGGCGACGTGGCTTAATCTGCTGTTGCGCCCGAGCAGCACTTTTCTGAAATATTATCTTTTGCGCGGCGGTTTCCTGCAGGGGCGTTTCGGCCTGGTAGTGGCGTACAAGACGACCATTGGCGTGATGCTCAAATACAGCGTTTTATACGCCGAACAAGAGTTGGCCCGCCCGATCCGGCGAACTAGTGATTAATTGCATAAATTAACGATAGTATTTCTAAGTTGAGACCCCTTCACTTCTCGTTTCCGCCATTTGAACGGCTTGGCATTCTGGCTGTATGTGGCAATGAACGCC
>JAJYFE010000146.1 GCA_021785435.1 Planctomycetota bacterium | reverse complement strand
GGGCGGGTGATCCGAACGCATGGGGGAGCGGCGCCGGCGGACCGCATCAGCTTCGAGTTCCAATTCCGGGCGCGGGCGCAAAGCCACGCGCCGGCCAAGGCCGCCATCGCCGCCGCCGCGGTCCGGTTGGTTGCGGACCATCAGACGCTGCTGCTGGACACCGGCACCACCACGCTGGCCCTGGCCCGCGAACTGCGCCAGCGGCAGGGCTTGACCGTGGTCACGGCCTCCCTGGCCATCGCCTCGGAATTGCAATTCTGTGACCAGGTGCAATTGTTGCTGCTGGGGGGCCATTTACGTCGGGGGTCGCCCGATGTGATCGGCCCCATGACGGAACAGAATCTTGAAACCTTGCGCGGCGATATCGCCTTTATCGGCGCTGACGCCATCGGTCTGGATGGCGCGGTTTACAACGCCGACCTGGCGGTGACGCGCATGCTGAAAATGATGATCGCCAATGCCCGCAAGGTTTACTGCATGGCCGACAGCTCCAAGATCGACCGGGAGGCGCTGCTGCGGCTCGGATGGCTTAAGCAATGGACCGGACTGATCACCGATGCGGCCCTGGACCCCCGCCATCAGCGGGCGCTCGAACGCGCCGGGACCCACATCATGATCGCCGAATAACTTCACCGCTTCAGTTGCCCGGATATTTCATGCCAAGAAGGCCGTCAGGAAATGGCCTTTACGTTTGGTGGGAACGTCGGTATTTGGCGGGAGACGGAAGGCTAAGCCGCAAGCGGCCTAAAGTAAGCCCTTCATGCCACCGGCACCGTCGAAAAATAGTTGCCCATCGCGAGCGATACGTAGGCCAGGCACGCCTGGATATCACGGCGGGTCAGCCGGGGATACTCCGCCAGCACATCCCGACGGGGGCGTCGGATCTACTGGCGTTCCTGGCCCTTGTCGCTTACGCTCCGGGCCATGTAGGGCCGATGCCCTCATCGGCCAAGTGGCCATGCGGCCAGCCGACGAGGGCGTCGGCACTACTTCCACGGTGTCGCCGGCAGCCAGAAATTCCAGGATGGTCCGCACGGTGATGCGCGTGTCCTTAATAACCGGCTTCCCGTTGCCAATGTCGGGGAGATGATGATTCCGCTGCTCATCCTTTTAATGTTCGTGTGGACCTGGAGGGCGTGTCAACTGGTATGTCGCAGGGGACGCTCGTGGGGGGCTTGACATTGTCTTGGAGGGTGTGTTTAATATAGGCATGGACGAACAGTATCAAACGGCAGTCGTTGAAGAGAGTGTAGGCGTTGCCCGCCGCCAGAGTGGGCGCGAGTTGCGGGTAGCGCGGCCGGCCACCGTGGCCGCTGATGATTTTGCCCGCGTGAACCTGGGGCAGGTTCCCCACATCCAGGTTCCACCGCCGGGACCGCGTTCACGTGAATTACACGCCCGCTGCACGAAGTATTTCAAAGGCTTAAGCAGCCAAGTGCGGCTGTTCCCGGTGGTCTTCGAATCCGGCCGGGGCTGCGTGCTGACCGATGCGGACGGCAATCGCTACATCGATTTTTCCTCGGGCATCTACGTGACCACGCTGGGCCACTGCCACCCGAAGATCAGCGAAGCGGTGGCCCAATACGTACGGACCCTGATGAACGCCCACGATTTCACCACGGAGATCAAAACCCGCCTGTGCGAAAAGCTGGCGGAAATTCTGCCGGGGGACTTGAACGGTTTTCAGTTCTACGACTGCGGAACGGCGGCGGTAGAAGCGGGCCAGCGCGTGCTGCGCGCCGCCAGGGGGAAAAACGAACTGCTCTCGTGCTTTTCTGATTTCCATGGCAAAACGTACGGGGCGGTGTCCTTGGGGCAGATCCGCTCGGCGGTTTATGGCCGGGTGCGCGCTCCGGGCATGCACATGCTGCCGCGCCCCGATAGCTATCGGCCCCTCTGGACCAAAGCCGACGGCGCGATCGATACGGACAAGTACCTTGAGTTCTACGCGATGTATCTGGATCGCGGCACGGTGGGAGACGTGGCGGGTTTCGTGCTGGAGCCGATCCAGGGCTGGGCCGGATCAATTATGCCGCCGGATGACTTCTTTCCGAAATTACGAAAATTCTGTGATGAACGCCATATTCTACTGATGGCCGACGAGGTGCTCACCGGCTGGGCACGCACGGGCAAGTGGCTGTGCATGGAACACTGGAACGTTTTACCGGATGTGGTGGCGATCGGCAAAGGCTTTGGCAACGGCTTTCCCGTCACCTGCGTGGCGGTGCGTGAGCCGTTCAAAGAAAAGTTCGAGAGCATCAGCGCTTCCTCCAGCTATGGCGGCAATCCGATGGCCTGTGCCGCGGCCTTGGCGGCCACGGAGGTTATCGAAGAAGAACAATTGCTGGCGCGTTCGACGCGCCTGGGCGAATTGGCGCTTGAGCGGATGCGGAGAATGATGGCGGAGCACCCCATTATCGGCGACGTCCGCGCCAAGGGGTGCCTGATGGGGATTGAGCTGGTCAAGGATCGCCAGAGCAAAGAGCCGTTCGCCGAGGCGGGCAAGCGCGTCTACCAGAAGGCCTTTGCCAGGGGGTTGGCGTGGATTCCCGCCGGGCATATTCTGCGGATGAGTCCTCCGGTGATTATGGAAGATGCGATGCTTCGGCAGGGACTGGATATTATCGACGAAGCCATCGGGGAAACCGAGATTGAACTTGGCTATTGACAAAGCAACGGCTTGACTGTGTAATATGAATGCGATATAACATTATTGAACACAACCGGAGGTTTCACCACAAAGGACACAAATGCGGCCAACAATGCTTCGGCAAAGTCTGGATATTATTGATGAAGCCGTCGGGGACAACGAGGTTGAATTTGGCTATTGACAAAGCAAGGGCTTGACTGTTTAATATGAATGCAATATAACATTATAGAACACAACGGGCGATTGGATGGATCGAGGCGGAACGGGAGATTTCACCACAAAGGACACGAAGAAAACGAAGGCGACCGTATAGATCACGGTCGCCGTGGCGACTAAACTGCGTCGCGGAACAGCGCGAAGGACGAATTAGAAAACCCCAGGGATGATGGAGGCAGCGGAGTGAACTCGGCAAGGATTTTACGGGAGCATTAAAAAAAGTATTTTCGCGGCTTCGCGTGAGATTCGGTTTCCCGGTGGAGCCGTCGCGCTTTGTAGAGCCGTCGCCCTCGACGGCTGGCGTAAAGATTGTGGTCCATTTTTCAAAGGAGTTTACCATGTCCAGTTCTCTGAACGCTGAAAACTCACAGCTGCGTTGTGGCAGCATTGTTCCCTCTTTTTACAAGGAGAATTCCATGAATAGTTTCCAGGGCGTCGAAAAACTGGCACTGCCAACCGGCGACATTGTTCCCCCTATTTACAAGGAAAATTCCATGAGTAGCGTCCCAAGCCAACTGCTGGCCGTGGCGGCCGAAGCCGCTGTGGCGGACCTGCAGCCTCCCGGGTCGGACCGTGTAGGCGCGTGGCGTCCCGGCGATTACACCGACGCCCCGCTCCTGGCCGCCCTCGCGGCCCCCATGAAGCCGGCGCAACGCAGGCGGGCCGCCTTCACCCTGATCGAGCTGCTGGTAGTGATATCGATAATAGCTATTCTCATATCTATATTACTACCTGCGTTAGCCAAAGCCCGGGAGCTGGCCAACCGCGCCGTCTGCATGGCCAACATCCGCGGGATCGTCCAGTCCATGGTGACGTACGCACAGAGCAACAACGGGGTTTTCCCGATTGTCGCCGGAGCCAAACCCTGGTGGACTTGGTACACGAACCTCCCGTACACGCCCGCAAACTACACGGACGAGGAAACTACGGCGCAGCAGGTGGTTCAGGAGTGGTACGATACGAGTTCGGGAGCGTACTGGAACTCGGCACTCTCCCCGTCGGGCAGCATGTGGATTATGGTGCTCCAAGGATACGTTGCGCCCGCGAGTTTCATCTGTCCGTCCGATCCGCTGGCGGTAGGACCGTCAACGGAATACCGCACCTCGATCCTCACCCCCGGCGCCTCTGACTATAGTGGCACTTTTGGAAACATGCCCGGGAGCAGCGGCTCATACAACCTGAATGGCGAAGGCTTGAGCTATTCCATCGCCTTCCCATGGTCGTGGCACTGGCACAGTTCCACCGGCATGTTTGCGGTTTCTTCATCACCTGGCCGGTGGTGGACCACCAACGGCGCCAACACGCAAGTTCCAATGGTCAGCGACATGGCTCCCCTTGATGGCAACGGCGGCATGGCTGGCGACACGGGCGTCTACCAGCGGATCACGACCACCCTGCCGACGGCGAACACCTACGGTCCGTACATTTACAATTCCGGCAACCATGCCGGCGATGGCCAGAACGTAGGCTTTGGTGATGATCACGTCACCTGGGAAACCTCGCCCTACGTGGGCCAGAACGGTGATAACATTTTCACTTACACTACCGCCACCGGCGTGGTCAATGGAACCACGGATACCGACCAAGTGGGGCTGACGGGGATACGGGGATTCGTCCCTGCGCCGGAGATTCTGACCATGGCTCCCCCGTTTGACACGTGCATGGCGCCGGTGCGCACGGTGAATCCCAGCACAGCCGCCAAGGGCTACGCGTGGTGATGTGGCAGGGAGGGAATCGGGAGTAGGGAGCGAGGGCGGCTCGCCTCGTGCGCACTTCCGTCGGCATTGGGGGCGCAACCCGCTGTGGCGACCGCCGCCTTCGGCGGCTAATCACTGCTCGGCCGATGAGCGCATCGGGCGTGCATGCCGGGTCCCGTAAGGGCCGGGGCCAACCTGTTTATGTTACTGCTCCTTTAGAGGGCAAGGGGTCAAGGCCGTTGTCGGGCGGCATCCGTCCGCTTCTTTTTGTTGGAGATGCTATCGATGGCTTTCACACTACCGGCGGCGCGGTGGAAACGAGGCTGGGGGATGCTTCTGTTGGCGTGGACTGTGGGGCTTGGGGCGGCCGGGGCGGCGGTGGAACCGGGTGCGGCTTCGCCCAAACCCGCCGCAGTAAGCGCCGTTATCGGCATCTACCAGCAGCCGTCCGGCCGATGGTCGAAGCGGGTCGAAACCGGTCTGGCCCGGCGACTACGCGCTGCGGGATTCACGGTGGAGATGCTCAACGCCAGGCAACTGGCGGATGCGGCGTTTCTGAGGCCCCAGCGTCTGGCTTGCCTGGTCGTCGACGACATCGCCGCGGTTCCGGCGACGGCGGAGGGCAGCATCAGCCGCTACGCGCACGCCGGCGGATTCCTGGTGGCGCTGGGGGGGCCGGCCTTTTCACGGCCCCTGTTTCATTATGGCCGCGCCTGGCTGAATCGCGTGGCCCTCGAGAATCAAATGCGAATCAAGGTCCGCCCCCTTGCCCTGCCTAACACGCCTGCGGGTTGGACCTCCGCCTATCCCCCGAAGCACCCCACGCCGGCAACCGTGCAGGTGATATCCGGGCCACCGCAGGCCCGGCGCGGCTACCGCTTTGCGTTCGCTAAATTTCATGGTCGCTGGGACTTTCTCCTGACGACGGCGAAAGCGCCGGCGGGCGCTACGGCCACCGTATTCTGGGCCAAGAGTGGCAAACGCTTTTCCACGCCCCAACTAGGCGTTATGTGGACGCAGCGGGATGGGAAGCGGTGGGTTGCGGTTATTCATTTGAGCGCCCACTGGCGGCGCTACATTCTGCCGCAAAAAGCATTCAGTCATTTCTGGCCTTCGCCGGCGAAAACCGGTCACCTTGAGTTGGCCAAGGCCAACACACTGGGTTTTTTCCTCGACCGGTACCATACGGCGCTGATCGCCGACGGGACCCGGGCGGTCGAGGTTGCCGGCGTGGGCACTGCACGGTTATCGGCAGGGCGAAAGAGGCTTATCCGGACCAGCAGCGTGCCGCTGATTGATGCCCCGGTGATTGACACGGTATCCCCGGTTTACATGGTGTATCCGGTCACGGATATGGCCACGTTAAACGTCGATCCTTCGCAGGCGATTGCGCCCTGTACGCCACTGCCCACACCGGCCTCCACCGATGCGGTGGATCCTCGCCCTGAAGGGACGGGCTTTGACAAGCATCGGGCCGTGCGTTATGTGCCGCTGCTGGATTGCCGGAATAAAGCGGGGCGATTCGTGGGGGCGGCCGCGGCCCTGATGCTGCCGGCGACCCGACCGGGGCACAGAGGAATCACGCTCTCCATGCCGGTTACCGACGGGCGGTTTTTTTCCGATCCGGCTGTGCAAAGCTGGCTGGCCCGGACGATCCATCGGTTAGTCGTGGGCGTCTACCTGGCCGAAGGAGGCGCCAAATACTATGTCTCCTTCGGCGGTGAGGTGATGCCCATCGGGGCGGTTGTGAACAATTTGGGCGGCCGGCCGCAGCCAGTACGTATTGCGGCTGTGGTGCGCGACGCTGCGGGCCGGACGGTCTGGTCCAGCGCCGCCAGGGCCAGCATAGCGCCGCGGGGTCACTGGCGCTGGCAGGGGCAATGGAGGGTGCCGGGCGCCGAAATGGTCGGCTGGACCGGCCGTCCGCAATTTTCGGTGGCGGTAACGCTGCGCCGGGCCGGCAAGGTGGTTGATCGTCTGGCCCAGCAGTTGTGGGTATGGGTTCCGCCGAAACATCCACAGTTCGTAACGGCCCGGAACGGGCAGTTCTATTTGGGAAACAAGAGGTGGTATTTTTACGGCGTCAACTATGCGCCCAGCTCAGGCATTGGCCAGGCCCGAGGCTCGCCGATGTCGTACTATATGGGCGGCCAACTGTACGACCCCGCAGTCGTGCAGCGCGACCTTGAAGACATCAGGGCGGTTGGTTTCAACAGCGTCTCCGTGTGGCTCTATTACCGGGACTACCGGGCCCGCAACCTGCTGGATCTGCTGTGCCGATGCCGGGCGCTGGGACTCAAGGTGAATCTGGCGCTTTGCACTTCATCCAGCACCGACGTACCGCTCGCCAGGCCGTTGTACCCGGGTTTTAGCTTCGTCCGCTGGGCCCGCCAGGTGGGGCGGATGATTACCGCCATGCGTCTCGCCCATAACAGTACTGTGGTATCCTACGACACGTCGTGGGAGCCACACTGGGGCTGGCATGCGCAGCGCATGGTGCACGACGCCGCATGGCGAACTTGGATCAGGAAGCGTTATGGCTCGATTCGCAAGGCGGAAGCGACTTGGGGCTGCCAAGCTCCGCGCGCCGGCAGCAAGGTGACCAACCCGCTTGATGCGCAAATGGTCGATTACCATGGACCGGCGCGCAAAATGGTCCTGGCCTATTGCGACTTTCTTAATGCTTTGCTCGCGCGGAGCTTCGGACGCGTGAGCAAAATCATCAGGGCTGTCGATCCGAACCACCTGGTGAGCTTTCGAATGGCCGGCGCTGGCGATCCTGCGCTCTGGGGTGGGCACGACTGGGGCTTCCCCTACGATTATGCCGGGCTGAAGAATGTCGTGGGCTTCTTCGGGCCGGAAGCCTACCCCTATCTGCTGGGTGGTCGGAGGGGGAGGCTCTACGGGCTATTTAACCTCGGCTACGCCCGCGCCATCGGTCCCGATTTGCCAGTCGTTTACACGGAGTTCGGGGACAACGTGACGGACCCGGGAACGTTGCGCCCCTCCCTAGTTGCCGAGCGGCGAGAGGCCCGCGAGTACAGGCTTTTTTTTCGGACACTGCTTCGTGGCGGCGCCAATGGGGCTATTTGCTGGTATTTCCCCGGCGGCTGCCGCGAACCATCGCAGTCGGATTTCGGCATCATCAACCAGGACCGCTCGTGGCGGCCGGTCACTTATGTTATTCATGATTTCGCGGCCCGCTTCACCGCACCGCGGCCCATCCCCAGGCCAACGGTGTGGATTCCGATCCAGCTGGGTCGATATATAGGCTACGCGCACGGTATTTGGATGCACATTCGCAAGAGATTCACCAACCTCGCGCAGAGCGGCCAGCTGCCCGGCTTGAGGGTGGTTCGCTGGCAGAGTAAAACTTCGCCTTAGAAGTGCTGCCGTTGTCCAGCGGGCCAGGGGCGATGTCGCGGGGTAGGTTGTAAGTGAGCGGTTCCGCCTTGACGAAAAGCAGCCCGGACGTGCTGCCGGGCGTAACTGGGAACCAGCGCCTGGCGGCCGCCGCCGGGGCCGATGGGGCTGGTCCGCAGGCCACCGTTGGCAGGGTGTTCACGGTCGGCACGCTGCGCTACACCGCGGGCGGGCTGGTGGTCCTGTTTATATGGCTGTTATGGGGTGATTTTTGCTCCACGGTTTTCCAGAGCATCTTTGGCAGTTTCCTGCCGTTGTATCTACATCACCTGCGCGCTTCCAACACCCTAATCGCGTTTCTCGCCACCGGCGTCGGGGGCGTGATGAACCTGCTGTTCTTACCCAACATCAGCATGTGGACAGACCGCCACCGCGGTCGCTGGGGCCGCCGGATACCCTTTCTGTTCTGGTCCACGCCGGTCGCGGCGCTGGCGCTGGTCGGCATCGGCTACTCTTCGGAAATCGGCGCCTGGCTGCAAAGCACGGGCGGCCCGCTGCGCGCTTTCTCCGTGGCCGGCTTGACCCTGGCTGTCATCTCCGTGCTGGTGGTGCTGTACACACTGTTCCTGATGACCACCAACAACGTCTACCAATTTTTGCTGCGCGACGTGGTGCCGCAGGAGGTGATGGCCTGGTTCCTAGCCCTGTTCCGGGTGGTTGGGGTTGTCGCTGGAAGCCTGTTCTCATGGTACTTGTTTCGCTACATCGTGGGGCGCCCGAAACTGTTGTGCCTGGGCGTGGGTCTGCTCTACGTGGTGTCGTTCGCGGTGATCTGCTGGGGGGTCCGGGAGGGCCGGTACCCCCCGCCCCCGCCGCGGCCCGAGCGGGGCGCTATTTTCGGCACGGTGCAATCCTACCTGCGCTACTTCCGGGAATGTCTGTCCGTGGGAATCTACCGCAACTATATTTTCGTGTTTGTGCTGTTGATTACCGGGCAGACGGCGACGGCCCCGTTCATGGTGCTCTTCGGCATCAAGACCCTGCGGATAGGTGTGGGCGACTACGGCAAAATCCTGGCTTTGAGCACGCTGGCCAGCGGTGTCGTGTATCTGCCGATGGGATATTTGTGCAAGCATTTTCACCCCATGCGGGTCACCCTGGCGTCGGTGGTTCTCACGGCGGTCGGGCCGGCGGCGGCGTTCTTTTTCGTATGGAACCGGGCCGGGTGGCTGGCGTACTCCGTCGCGACGATGCTACCGGCGGTAGGCTGGGCCTTGGGGTCGTTCGCGGTGATGATGATGCTGTTTCCGGCGGAAGAGTTCGGAAAATTTTCATCCAGTCTGATGGCCATCGGCTGGGGCAGCCTGGCCCTAACCAGCTACCTGGTCGGGGCGTTTATGAATTTTTTCGGTGGCAACTACCGTATGGTCCTCCTGGTGTCACTGGTCTGCTATGCCGCGGCGATCGTGCCGATGGTGCAGGTGTATCGTGGCTGGAAACGCCACGGCGGGCCGGATAACTACATTCCTCCCCTGCCCAAGGCGATGCGCCGGAGCCGGTTGCCGGTGGTGGGCGAATGACGGATGGGAAGGCGGGGAAAACATCGATGGTAAAAAGTAAGGACAACTTGGAAGCGAGTCCCGGCGCCGGGCGGGCGCGGCGGAATCAAGATTTCGTGCCGCAGCCCGGTCTGCCCTGGAAGATAATTGGTGTCCAGTTGGACTTGGCGCGGCACATGGAAACGGTGGCGGTTCGTGCATTACCAGCGCGAAATGTTTAACGGCCAGGATATCGGCGAGCTGTACGATATCGATGGCGATCCAAATGAAACGCGTAATCTGTACCACGACCCGGCGCACCAAGCGGTCGTCCTGGAGTGCCGCCGGCTGCTGCTGGAATGGCTGATCCGAACCACGCGGGTGAGGAACCTCTGGCCGCCGGTGGTTTCCGTGGATTTCGGCCGGGCCCCGGACACGCATTGGGACTACGCGACCGCCGCGGACGGCAAGGAGGCCAACACCGCCGGGGCGGCCCTGCGGTGTCAGCGGGGCCAGCTGAACTATCTGTAGCAGAATCGCCGTATTTCTTCGCGCGGCGCGAAGATTGTGGCCCGCGGGGAATCGCCGTTTTGCGGCTAAGAATCCACCCCCGGCAAGGTCTCCAAAGGCGACTCCTCGATCGGGGGCTATATATTTTGGTTGTCGGCGTGGTTTAGTCGCCACGGCGACTCGCGCTGGGCCGCTCCAACCCGAAAGACACGAGGATCACATGCTGCACCGCAGTTGTTACATCAATTTCGCCGAACACCTGCAGAACCGGTGGAACCCGAATGTGCTGTACCCCGGCGCGCCCAACCAGTGGAGCGCGGCGGACTGGAAGGCGTTCCTGACGATGATTAAGGCGTTCGGGTTCAACGTTTTCGAGTACTGGGCGCCGCCGACGCTGATGGAGGCCAAGGCGCTGGAACGCGGGGGTGTTTACGGCGCTTTTGCGGCGACGATGCGCCGGGTGACCGAACTGGCGCATGGGATGGGGCTCCAGACAAAGTGTCTCCTCACCGTTAACACGATGGGCGCGGACTGGTTCTTCGCCTGCCCACACGTGGCGGCGGAAAAAGAGCTGCTGCTGCGCTTGTGG
>JAJYFE010000145.1 GCA_021785435.1 Planctomycetota bacterium | reverse complement strand
TGTGTATTGGACGACGAAGCCCCGTGCCAGCCCAGGCTCGTTAAAAACTTTTCAAAGGTCGCTGGGGGTTGCCAGCAAGGACACCTGACGGTACTTAGCAACCCCAGTTCAAAATTGAAGAAGGCGGAAAGGCGGAAATTATCCCGGTTGGGGCAGCGGGCCAAGGCCGGGCGCGCCGGGGCCGGTCGGGGCCGGAGCGCCGGAGCCAGGCTGTGGTTGCGGATGGAGCCGCTCCTGCTCCGCGGCCAGCAACTCCCCTACCGTCGGTTTGGAAAGGATTTGCCCCGCCATGATGCGTTTAACATCCTCGGCATCGAGGGTTTCATACTTGAGCAGGGCGTCTTTCAAATCAGTTAATTCCCGTTTCTTCTCCACCAGCAAAGCCCGTGCCTCGTTGTAGGCAGTGGTGATCAGCCGATGCACTTCGCTGTCGATAAGTTCGGCCGTTTTGTCGCTGTATTCCCGCGGATTTTCCAGCCACGGGACTGTCCCGGCTTCTTCGGGACCGAAATGGATCGGTCCCAAGGCGTCACTCATGCCGTAGTTGCACACCATTTCTCGGGCGATGCTGCTGGCCTGTTTGATGTCCATGCCGGCTCCGCTGGAGATTTCGCCGACATACAATTCCTCCGCCACCCGGCCGCCAAATAAAATCCGCAGTTCGGCCAGGAGATAGCGCCGGCGAAAGAAGAGGCGGTCTTTTTCCGGCAGGGAAAACGTCGCCCCGCCAAAGGAGCCGCGCGGAATAATCGTCACCTTATGCAGCGGATCAGCCCCCGGTGAAAAGAACTGGACCACGGCATGACCACCCTCATGCCAAGCGGTGAGAATGCGTTCCTCTTCGTCGATGACCCGGCTCCGGCGGGCCTTGCCGAAGCGGATTTTGTCGCGGGCTTCCTCCAGATCGATCATCTCAATCGCCTCGCGGTTGAGCATGGTGGCGATCAGGGCGGATTCGTTGATAATCGCTGCCAGATCGGCGCCGCTGAACATGGGCGTCTGCCGGGCCAGCCGCAGCAGGTCCGCATCAGAAGCCAATTTCACCTTGCGGGCATGCACCTTTAATATCTCATAGCGGCCCTTGATATCCGGCAACGGCACGTTCACCTGCCGGTCGAAGCGGCCGGGGCGCGTCAGCGCCGGGTCCAGAACATCGGAGCGGTTGGTGGCGGCGATTACGATGACCTGGTCGTTGGTGTCGAAGCCATCCATTTCCACCAGAATGGCATTAAGCGTCTGTTCGCGTTCGTCGTGGCCGCCGCTGGCGAAGCCGTTGCCCCGCCGCCGCCCTACCGCGTCGATTTCATCCAGAAACACGATGCAGGGCGAGGTTTCTTTGGCCGTCTTGAACAAATCGCGCACCCGCGAGGCGCCCACGCCGACAAACATCTCCACAAAGTCCGATCCGCTGATCGAAAAGAACGGAACATCCGCTTCGCCGGCGATGGCTTTAGCCAGCATGGTCTTACCGACGCCGGGCAAGCCAATCAGCAGCACGCCGCGCGGAATGCGCCCACCTAAGCGTTGAAACTTCCGCGGATTTTTCAGGAATTCCACAATTTCGGCGAGTTCTTCCTTGGCTTCGTCGATGCCGGCAACGTCCTTAAAGGTGATGTTGGTGTGTTCTTTGGACAACAGGCGATGGCGCGAGCGCCCGAAATTGCCCAACATACTCAGGCCGCCGCCCGCCGCCCGCATCTGCCGTGCAAAAAGGAACCACAGGAAGGCGAAAAGCAGAACTACAGGACCGACATTCCAGAGGATATCCCAGAGCAGGCGGCTGGAGTGCTTATATTGCCGGATGGAAACCTGATGTTCGGCCAGCCAGGTCTGGGTTTGCAGCCATCCGCCGCCTTGAAACGCCGCGGGCGGTTGGTTGGTCACGAGTTGCGAACCGTTCACACCTCCGATGGCGAGGGGGCTTTTCAGCGCAAAGGTAATCTTGCCGTCGCCGAAATAGGTCACCTTGGACACATTGTTCGCCTGGACCTGGGCGTAGAACGTGTTATAAGGAACCTGCTTCGGACCGCCGGTGTGTTGCCACAGGAGCAGCAGCGCCGTGACCACAGCCACAATCAGCAGCCAACTGAGCATGCTGTGGCTGAAGCGCTGATTGCTGTCGTGGCCAGGTTTGCCGTTTTTCCGCGGATCAGGCGCCTCGCCGCCCGGCCGTGGGCCGGCGCCGTTTGAACCCGGCTCGGAATTCGCCATGAAATACCTCAATCCCGGAAGCGGTTGCCTCACCTTCGGTAGTCGCCGCCGCATCCGCTTACATTATAGAGGCTGGGCGGGCATAAATATACCACGGCTTTAGAGAATCCATCTCAAAACCTGGCAGGGCCATGTTAGCCCGGCAGGGGGCCATCTGCGGCGTCATCGCTGCCCGCCATATTTTCTTTCAATATGCCTCGTGCCCTGTCACCACTTAGCCTTCAGGTGCCACGGTCGGAAGCCAGTTACCAGCCTAAAGGCTGGTGCTTCGGGTTCGGTAGCGGGTCCGGGGCTCTTTCGCCCACCGGGAATTTATCGCTTGACAGAGCACGCGTCGCTCTTGCTTGCATCTGGCCCCCGGCCGGGCCAACGCGACTCCCACGATATTTTGAGATGGATTCTTATTGTACCAAATACATTACCACCTGGCCGAAGCGCGCGCCGGTCTGGATGGTGAAAGCGGCGTTGCCGGAGATATTCAGATCGTAACAGATAATCTGATCGCCGGGAATCGGGGTGGCGCCGGCGTTTCCAGAAAGATTAAGTTCCGCCGTGGGAAAGTAGAGCGTTCCCAACATATTCATATTCCCATTGCCCGAGATGGACGGGGATGAGGTGTTCGTGGAAGGCTGGAAAATAGTAATGTTCTGGTAGGGTCCGGAGGCTGGTGGGGTCAGGTTCACCGCCCCATTGCCGCTTAAATTCAGCGAGCCGCTTTCGACAATGAAAACCACGTTCTGACCGGAGATGGACACATTGCCCGAGACATTAAAGCCGCCGTCGATCACGTAAACGCCTGGATCAAAAGTGGCGTTCACATTACCCGATAAATTGATACCGCCCGTGTAATAGCCAGGCTGCAGGGTGGGCGATTGGTTGCCCGCGAAAGCCCCCTGGGAGGCGTCATATTGGGTCATTCCGGTGGTGGACGGGGCGGTTAAACCGGCCAACGGATCGGAAGTCGGCGGCACACCGGTGTTGGTTTCGCCGGCAGTGCCATCTTGGCCCGGCAACGTGGCATTACCAGAGATGTTGTAGCCGCCGGTGATATTCAATTCCGACGCGGCGATGTCGGCATTGCCGCTGATGTTCAACGCGGTAGAACCGCTGGCGTCCACCACGACTGAGCCATTATCCACCGTGATGTCGGCATTGCCGCTGATGTTGAAGCTGCTGACCCGACGTGGGTCCAGCACCAGAAGACCGGGGTCATCGACGATCTGACGCGTGGCGATGGCCGTGCAAGCAATATTGACGCTGGGCACACCAAACATACCGCCAAAGAACAGGGGCAAGGAACCGTTGGGCGAAGTGCTGGTCAAACGGGCGACGGTTTTAATCGCGTTGGGACTACTGGTAGTGGCGGTGAAGGTATGGTGATTGGAATCCCAGTAGCCGATGACAATGTCCCCATCGGGATCGTTGTTGGGATTCGGCGCCAACAAAACGGGATGGCCGTTGGCGGAGTTGGCCGCCGCGGCCGACCTGCCATGCGATTGGGTGGTGCTGGTTCCCTGCGGCAGATTGTTCACTCCGGCTAGTGCGGCAGCATCGGCGGCTGCCTGCAATCGCTCAATATTCAGGTATACCCAGGCGGTATCGAGACTTAGTCCCATAAGCCCGATAAGAACCAGGCCTGAGATCGCCGCCAGAATCAGCGAATAGCCGCGCCGAAAATATCGTTGGCCCGTGCTAGACTTTCGCATGGTTGTCCTAAAAATAGCGACAATCCCCGCGTCCCATATCAGGAATATCGGCCAAACGGATGGTTTTTGTGCACCCTTGCACCTGTTTCGGCGTCGTCTGAAAATAACCGACGGGGAAACACGCAGTGACACTGACTACCCAGCGCGGCCCGCCGTGGGCGGTTAAACTGCGCCGCAACCAAAATATATAGCCCCCGGTTCGCACGGAAGCGGATCGGCCACGGCGGATCGAGGAGTCGCCTTTGGAGACCTTGCCGGGGGTGGATTCTCCGCCGGAAATCGGGACTTCCCCGCGGGCCAAAATCTTCGCGTCGCGCGAAGAAACACGGAAATTGTGCTATGGATCGACGGAGAAAACCAATTTTGTCCGTGCCATCCGTAGGATCCCCGCCGCGGCGGATAAACTGTGGTTCCGGGGTTTCGTGTCTCTCGCGGCTCATCATTTGCCTTCCGCCGCGCCTGCGGGCGGCCCATTCTCGCTCGGTTCACCACGCTGAAGGTCGCCGTAGCGACTCTTCGACCCGGTGCTTTAGTTCGGCGGCCTTTCCGCTTTCCTCTTTCCGCATTTCTCTTTCCGCCTTCCACCCTCACCAGGGGCACCAGCACCCCGGAGCGGTCGTCGCGCCACACGAACCGCCATCCCAGGCTTTGCAGAGCAGGCAGCAGTCGTTTACTTTGCAGATTCACAATCGCCGCATCGGCCGTCACTGTGGCCAGGTATGCCCGCCGTTGGGCGGATGTGCCCAGGTACAGGCCTTTCCAGACGGAAGCAGGAAACACTTGCGTGCGCCCGTCGACTATTGGTTGCCAGGTAGGACCAAGACGCCACTCCAAATACCCACCCCAGTCAAATTCCGCGATAAGATGGTGCGTCCGTGGCTGGATCTGGCTGGCAACGTAATCGGCGGCTGCGGTTGGGTAGAAGAGGCCATTCGGCCCGACCCGATTAATCCAATAGGATAACGTTTCGCCCGGTTGGGGAAAGGCGTAGGCGGCATTGACGCCCAGCCCGATCAGCAAGCCGGCCACCACGGCGTGAACCGGCGGGTGCCGCAGCATTTTATCGGTGACACCGCCCGCCAACGCCCCCGCGAATACGGGCGCGCCAAAAACCGACAAGATCGCTTCGAAGCGGCCCAGACGCAGGGCGATGGCCAGAGCTCCGAGCAACCACAACCACTCCCCCGCGCGCAGACTGCGGCGTTTCCAGACGGCCACGCCGAGCATGATGAGCACCAACCCCACATCCACGGCCGACAGCGGACTGTTGCGATAGAAGGGGATCATCTCGGCGATCAAACCGCTATTGACCATCACGTCGTGGAACTGATAATGCCACGCGCTGGCAATCACGCCAGGCAGCATGGGGGTAGCCAGGCAGCCCAACGCGGTGGCAAGGGTCAGAAGGAGGTAACGGTGCAGCCGCCGGCGGCATTCGCCGGCATCGCGCGGCGCTGGCCACCGCGTGATGAAAATTCTGATCGCACCGGTTTCAAGGAACGCACCGAACGCCAAGGCCGCCACAAATAAGGGAACGAACACCGCGTAGAGATGGATATTGACCAACCCCGCCGTCAGCAATGGCAGCAACCATACAGCACGGCTCCGTTCCTTCCGCCGCCGATCGCGCTGCAGTATCCACGCCGCCAGCGCCAAGAGCACCAGCGCCATGGTATCGGGCCGAAAACTCAGGTAGCGCAGCGCCATAAATCCGCCCGCCAGGGTGGCGGCGGCGACGGCCAGATAACGCGGTTCGCCTTGCGTGGCACGGGTCAGTTCCAGACTGGTCAGAGCTATCAAGACAATTAACGTGCTGGCCAGCAGGGCCAATATCAAAACGGTGGCCCGGAAGCCGCCCAGATTCCACAGAGCATTCATGCCCAATTCGGCCAGCCACGAATAGGGCGTCCAAGGCCGATGAAGCGAGGCAAAGGCCAAATGATCGATCAGCGGATGGATGCCCTGGGCGCGCAGCTGGCGGGCGACACATAAATGCCAGAACAAATCAGGATCGATCGGGCTGGCCAGCATCTGATTGGCCGCCCCCAGCGCCAGCATAGCCAAAATAAGAAAAAATCCCCAGCGGACAGCCCGCAGAGTAACCCCATGGGCGCTGGCCCGTTCCCCGCCGGCCAGGTGGATCGGTCGGGGCATTGGATCAAGAACCAGCGTCTCCGTTAATCGCTCCATCAGGCGCCTTTCGAGTGCTTTGACACCACTTAGCTTTCGGCTATTCTGGCCGCCGCCGTTCACCGGCCTAAAGGCCGGTGCTAAAGGCCGGTGCTAAAGGCCGGTGCTTCGGGTTCGGTGGCGGATATGGGGCCGTTTCTCCCACCATGAATTTATCACTTGGCAGAGCACTAATGCACCAAGTGTGGAAACGACGGACCGCTGGGGAAAAGGCCGTTGTAGTCGATGACCACGCTGCCGTTGCCGACGGCGGTCAGGGTGTTGGCGATCAGCATGTTGGCCAAAATGGAACCATTGCCGACCGCGGTAACACTGGCACTGGGGAAATACAGCAAGCCGGTATTGTTAAACCCGGGTGTTCCCTGCAGGGTGGCGGCGTCGGTATCCGAAGCCGACTGCCATATGCTGATATTGGCGTAGGGACCGGTGGTCATGGCGGTCAGTTCAAGCTCGGAGTAGTTGCCCATGTTGACCGCCCCGCTGTTGATGTAGAGCAAGACCCCCGCGGAACCGTCCAGAATACCGTGGCTATCCGCGGAGAGATTGATGCCGCCGTCAATCCAGTAAATACCGGAAGCCAGCACATGCGAATGGGATATCCCATTGGGATAATAGCCCGGATCCAGCGGCGCACCGGCCACATTGGCGTTGGCGGCGGTATCACTGAGCGCCGGCTGGGCTGGAGGCGTCAGGCCGTCGGCCACGATGGGATCGGTTAAAACGCTGGAATTGGGAAATATGTTGCCGCCGGTAAACGACGCCACCGTCGGTTCATTTCCCACGATAAACATGTCGGTGCCGCTAAGCGTGGCGTTGGTGTTGGTTTGCACGGCATTGGAGCTGTCGGAATTCACATAAATCGAGCCGTTTTCAACCTGCACATTGGCGCCGGCATCGTGTAGATCTAACGTTCCCGGGCCGGTTAACGCAAGGGTGATAATGCCGTTGGGGGCGGTATTCGCCGCGATCGCCGAGCGTGAAACGTTGACAGTGGTAATGCCGAACATCTGGCCAAAAAACAGAGGCAAGGCACCGTTGAGGGAATTGGAGGTCCGACGAGCCACAACCTGGACGGCATTGGGGTAAACGAGCGTAGGCGTGAACGTTTGCGTATCGTAGCGCCATACGCCAATCACGACATCGCCGCCGGCGGCGTTGTCGGAGTTCGGCACCAATTGGACCGATTTATCGCCCGCGGTGTTGGCGGCCGCGGTTTGGATCGCCTCGTCTTGGGCCGCAGCCGCGTTTTGTCGCAGCTGATCCGCCCCGGCCAGGGCCGCCGCATCGGCGGCATTCTGCAATTGATGGGCGCTCAGGAACACCCAAGCGGTATCCGTGGCCAGGCCCATCAGGCCGATCAGGGCCAGACCGGACATCGCCGTAAGGACCAGCGAAAAGCCGCGTCGGAAATATTTTTTTCTCATAGCTCACCAAGCATCCGTCAGGAAATAACCTGTATATTTCGGGGAACGGCGGTGTTTGGCGGGGCGCGGAAGGCTAAGCCGCAAGTCGCCGCCGAGAGACCGATCGGCGACTCGACAAAGCCCTGCCCGCCCGCTGGCGGGGCGAGCGGCTCGTGGCGGCAACGGTGGCTGAAAAGTGTCAAGGTTATTCATTGACAGTCCCCAAGCGTTCCATTTTCACGGGTCAACGACCCGTGTTCTGGCCAGCGCGAATTGTTTCGCGGCCTCGGCGGCATCGTGCCGGGCCTGGCAAACCACGCCCAAGTCATAGTGGGCATCAGCCGGCGAGAGAATCAACCGATAAACCGATAAACTCTGTTTATATTTTCCCATCAACCCCAGCGTCAGGGCCAGGTTGGCGCGATACCGTGTATTGGCCGGCTGGCATGCGGTGGCCAGGGTGAAATCTTTCAACGCGGCCGCATAACGCTTCGTGATCAGACGGCACATGCCACGGTCGTTGAGCAGCAGGCCGTCGTGCGGGGCGAGTTGCAGGCCCGCGTTCAAGGTATCCACGGCCAGGCCAATCTGGCGATGTCGCACCTGCAACTCGGCCAGATCGGAATAGACCGGCAGAAAGTCCGGATAGCGGTGGATAATCTCATACAGAACCACGCGGGCCACATTATCCCGGCCCTGAATTTCCAGAATCCGCGCTTCGGCGAAAAGTGTCTGTGCGGTGGGCGGGCGATGGGCAGCCCGCTCAAAGCGGCTGTCCGCCTGGACCGCGGCGGCGCTGTTGGCCCCCATGGCGGCTGGGGCCGTCTGGCTGCAACCGGCCGACGCCAACAGCACCAGACTGATCGCCAGCGCCGCGGCCAGCCACAGACTGATGGTTTTCAGCGGCCAGGGCCGGTGGTTTCTGGTTTGTGGTTTGTGGTTTCTGGTTACGGCGGTGTTACAGGTGCCAACACGACCGAGATGAATGGTAATCATGGTACATCTCCCGTCAATACCAACTCCATACCTATACGGCGCGCAACCGAGTTTGAAACAAAGGGCCAGGGCGGGCATGGGCTGGCCCGTTGCCCGCCTGCACCGAGGCGAAGGCACGGCGCTTTTCGTGGACAGCCTTCACCGGGCTGAAGCCACGGTGCTTCAGGGTTGAGTGCGTCGGGTAGATCATGGTCCACCTCCGCTCATCGCGGCGCCTGCACTGGCCGGGAAAGCGATGGCCCCGCCGCTGGACCCACCCAAGGAGGGGGATTTCCGGGTAAGGTTCTTCACGGCGGTGTTGGACACCATGCCGTGCCCTCCCGGCATCTGGTCCACAATCGTGACCTGGCCCCTGGCAACGCCGGCGGCAACCAAAGCCTTGGTAACGGCCTGAACGCGACGGGTGTAAAGGGCGCTGGCGGTACCGCCGCGGTAAACCGAAAGAACACCCCCATGCGTATCCTGGTAATGCCGCGCCAGCACGCCCAAATCGCGCCAGCCCAACGGGTTAAGCGCGCTGGAATCCGCCACGAAATCGTACGGATACAGCGTATGCTCGGAAATAATCCCGGCGCGAATCGCCGTATCCAGATTGTTGTTGACCATCCAGTAGTTGGCGACAACATGCTCGTGATCCGTCAGCGTGCGATCGGCGGGATTCACCGGCGCGGAATGGCACGCCGCCAGGCCCACCAGGCCGGCCAGCCCAAGCAGAGCGCCCCGGCTCAATTGCCATCCCCGCCGCCGCGGCATGGTGGTTTGGGGTTTCTGGTTCCTGGTCGTCGCCGCAGTGACTCTTGGATCTAGTTTTGGGTTAGCGTTTGGCATCCGTCAGCTCCTTGAGCATTTTCGGGGTTTTGTTTCGGCCGTCTGTCATTTCCGCATGTCCCGGCATCGGTTCTTCCTGAGGCCACCGGTCGCGGCGGTTCACCGCGTTGAAAGTCGCCGTAGCAACTCTTCGACGCGGTGCCTGCAAATCCTCATCTCACGCGAAGCCGCGAAGAACGCGAAAATCGCACTGCAGCCATTTCCATGTTCCTCACCCGGCTATCGTTCGCGTTACTCGCGGCACCCGTTCCGATTTCCCCTGGTGCGGTCAGCTATCGGGAGCACCCACCATCGGGCGACATCGTGGCGCCATGTTTCATCCGCATCGGCGGGTGGACCGAAGCCGGCTACCGTAGGCGCCGTGCGCGCCGGGATTAAAACGCGGTGCTTGCAAATCCGTTCTTCCTTCGCCGCTGGCCCTTAACCCTTAAAACCTAAAACCTTGGTCCGCCTCCGGGTCCTAGGCGCCGGCGCTTAGCGCGTGCATCAGCGTCATAAAACCCGGACCAACCATGATCATCACGGTCGCTGGATACAGAAATCCCACCATGGGGAAAAGCATCTTCACGGCCACCTTTTCCGCCCGCTCCTGGGCGTTAAAGCTGCGTATTTCGCGCATGGATACCGCGAAGGTGCGCAAAGCCTCCGCGATTCCGGTGCCGAACTGCTCCGTCTGCACGAGCAAGGCCACCAAGGAGGATAACTCGTCAACCCCCGTACGCCGCACCATATGCCGCAGCGCATCAATCTGGCTGGAGCCCAAGTGAGTTTCCAGATTCACCAGCGCCATCTCATTGGCCATGGTGGGTGAGACAGCGCGAATCTGCTCGGTCAGGGCGTTCCAAGCCATGCTCAGTCCCATGCCAGCGGCGGTGGAAATTTCCAGCAGATCAATCACATCCGGCAGCACATGGCGCAATTCCGCAATGCGCTGGGAGCGACGGCGGCTCAGATAGATTCCCGGCGCCAGAAAGAACAGGCCGGCGCCGCCGACCATGATGAACATTCTGGCCGCCGGGCTGGGCGCCACCAGGGCCGCGACCAGCATACCCAGCGCGGCGCCTCCGGCCATGGACAGCACGCGAATGCCCATGTAGATGCGTCCGGAGGCTGGATGCAGAAAGCCGGCCTGGGCCATTTTATCGCCCAGCGCGGGTGACACCTTGCCCCCCACCTTCGCGGCAAGCAGGCCGAACTTTCGCGCCACCGGTGCGGCGCTGGCGGCCTGCCCTCGGATGGCGCCGAGCTTGAGCCGCTTCTGGAGCAGCGCGCGCTGGGCGGTTCGTCGGGCCAGCAGGGCCGCGCCGAGATTCA
>JAJYFE010000144.1 GCA_021785435.1 Planctomycetota bacterium | reverse complement strand
AAGAGCGCTTATGATAACAATATATACTAAATGACATTAAGTCTCAATTAAGCGGCAGGCTGTTTGACTGACGCGACCGGACGGCGCTATAATTCGACGCTGCGGTTAAACGGCTTCGCCGGTATCGTCCATTAAAAGGTGGACCTGCGGGGAATTCACCGCATTATGAGGATGGTAAGGACCGCTCCATGCCTGCCAAAGTTTACGTTGTTTTTTACAGTATGTACGGCCATGTCTGGAAAATGGCTGAGGCTGTCGCCGCAGGCGCCCAGGAGGTAACGGGAGCAGCGGTGAAAATTTTCCGCGTACCGGAAACGATTCCGGCGGATGTTCTGGAGAAACACGGCGCCGCCGCGGCCCAGAAAGCGTTCGCCCACATCCCCATTATAAAACCGGAGCAGCTCACGGAAGCGGATGCGATTATCTTCGGCACCCCGACGCGTTTCGGTAATATGGCCGCCCAGATGCGGAATTTTCTCGATCAGACCGGGCAAATTTGGCTGAAGGGCGGCTTGATCGGTAAAGTCGGCAGCGTATTCGCCAGTACCGCCTCCCAACATGGCGGCCAGGAAACCACGCTGACCAGCTTCCACACCACGCTCTTGCACCATGGCATGATTATCGTCGGCGTACCTTACTCCGAAGCGCGGCTGCTGGCGATGGACCAGATTTCCGGCGGTACGCCCTACGGGGCCACGACGCTGGCCGGCGCCCGCGGCGACCGCCAGCCCAGCGAAAATGAACTGGCCATCGCCCGCTTCCAAGGCCGCCATGTCGCCCAGATCACAGCCAAGCTGGCGAGCCGGTAAACAGTTTCCCATGAACTTCCGGTAATCCTTCCTTACCGTCACCACACCAGCACATCACCATTACACTGTCACAAGCCACTACCGCTTTCGCCGCCGGCGCGAGGCCAGCAACACCAGGCCGCCGAGGGCAAAAAGGGCCAGCGTCGCCGGTTCCGGCGCCGGAGACGGATCAGTATTCTCCACGCCGCTGACGGCGAAGATGCCGATGTAGCCATCGTAGCTCATTGAGCTCGGCTCCGCGAAGGTAATGCTGGCGATCGGCTCGTCGGCGTAGGCGAGCGACTGCAAGTCTATGTCGCTCTCGTACATCTGGTAGTACGAGCCCGACTGCGGACTGCAGGCCGTGTGCTCATGAGAACCGCTCGCCGCGCTGCGCTGCACGTTGGAGGAGAACACGGCGCGATCGCTCGGACTGCCCAGGTTCCCCCAATCATAACCGTCATAGGCCAGCCCTGCGCTGGATGTTCCGTTGGTAAAATTCAGCACGAGGGTGCATGTTTCCCTTCCATTGCCCACTCCTGACGAGGCCGCCAGGATCGCGAGGTTCAGGTAGCGTGCGGGGGCTGCCAGGGTCAGTGTGTTGACGGCGTTGTTGCTGTCGCCGAGGAAAAGGCAGTTGTTGGCGTAGGGGTTCGCGGCGCTATCGGCGTTGTCAAACGGTTGGAATTGGAACACCGTATTTTTCGAGTTTATCAATGGCGCAGCATGGCTGACAAAGCTGTTGGTATAACCGTCGACCGTGCCGAGGGCGGGTAGGCCGCCGGGGCTTGTTTCGCCGTTCATCCCGTAGGCGCCGCTCTGGTACCAGGTATCGCTCGTAGTGGAAGTCCCGTCAAAGCCAGCGGCGCCGTCGTTCCAGTCGCCGGCCGCGAACACCACGTCCCTGTTCCAACTGGCGGTCGAAAAGCCGATCGGCGTGGCGTAATTGGCCAGCGCCGGAGACGCGCCCAGCGGAACCGCCAGTAGGCCCAGGATGCGAAGTCTTTTCCGAAGGGAACCCGCCAGATACGACATGGAACACGCCCTTTCCGCGTAAGACACGAAAAGCAGTTGGCGCAACATCCGTACGCGGATGTTGCGCGAACGCCAGATTTTTCGGACTACCGGACTCTTACCCCTGCCGCAGCGCACGAAAACGCCGCCGGATTCGCTGAATGAATAGACTTTGTGCCCCGATCCGTGGATTTATAGCAGCCGTGCGGCTTCCTTTCCCACGTTCAGTCCCAATTGATAACGCGAAAGTTTACTGCGGCGCGGCGTCTTGTCAAGTGGCGCCCTTGCATTAAAACCCGGCAGAAAGACCCGCGTAATAGTCGTGATGCCTAAAACGCGGGCAGGTGACTTCTGCCGCTTGGTCATAGCGCTGCCGTACTGACTGGAGAAAGGGCATGATTAAAAACTACATTAACGTTCGGCTGGATCTGGCAACATTTTTTGCAAGGCCCTGGACGCATGGCCTTGGCACGGAACTTGCATTGGTTGAGCCGGGGAAGGTAATATTATCGCCTTTGGCGATAAATCAAGTTTAAGGATATAGTACGCCTTTTTGTGGGGTTCGCCGGAGGCGAAAAGCATACGTGAATACCGGCGGCCCAGTGAAGATTTTTTGCAGGAGTCCTATGGTTATGGGTGCATCCACCGCTCGCCGCGCTGCGATTTCGGCCTTGACCAATTTCCGCAGCGTCCCGCCCCGTGTAAACTTCAAGGAAACACCGGTGAAGGAAGTCTTTTCCTCCAACGTCTTTAACGAGGAAGTGCAGCGGCAGCGGCTGCCCAAGGCGGTGTTCAAAAAGCTGCAGCAGACGATCAAGAAGGGCGCTCCGCTGGACCTGTCGATTGCGGATTCCGTCGCCGCCGCCATGCGCGATTGGGCCGTGGAAAAAGGCGCCACGCACTATACCCATCTGTTCTATCCCATGACCGGATTAACCGCGGAAAAACATGACAGCTTCCTGGCGCCGACCGAGGGGGGCGGCGCCATCCTGGAATTTTCCGGCAAGGAACTGGTCAAGGGCGAGCCGGATGCGTCTTCTTTTCCCTCCGGCGGGCTGCGCGCCACCTTTGAAGCCCGCGGCTACACCGCCTGGGACGCCACCTCGCCGGCGTACATCCTGGAGAATCCCAACGGCACCACGCTGGTCATCCCCACCGCCTTTGTCTCCTGGACTGGCGAAGCGCTGGATAAAAAGACCCCCCTGCTGCGCTCCATGGAGGCGCTTTCCAGCCAGGCTTTGCGGGTGCTGCGGCTTTTCGGCAAGACCGACGCTTCCAAGGTGTTCACGACCGTCGGCTCGGAGCAGGAATACTTTCTGATCGACCGGAACTTCTATTATGCCCGGCCCGATTTGATCAACTGCGGGCGGACGCTTTTCGGCGCCAAGCCGCCGAAAGGCCAGGAAATGGAAGACCACTACTTCGGTAACATTCCGGAGCGCGTGTTGGCGTGCATGTTGGAAGTGGAACAGGAACTGTACAAGCTGGGCGTGCCGGTGAAGACGCGCCATAACGAGGTCGCCCCGGCGCAATATGAAATCGCCCCGCTGTTTGAAAATTCCAACCTGGCGGCCGATCATCAGATGCTCACCATGGAGACGCTGCGCCGTGTAGCCGAAAAATACGGTCTGGCCTGTCTGCTCCACGAAAAACCATTCGCGGGTGTCAACGGCTCGGGCAAACACAATAACTGGTCCATGGCCACCGATACCGGCGAAAACCTGCTTAGCCCCGGCGAGACACCGCACGAAAACGCGCAGTTCCTGGTGTTCTGCGCCGCGGTGATCCGCGCCGTGAATAAATACGCCGAATTGTTGCGGGTGGCCGTCGCCTTCGCGGGCAACGATCACCGCTTGGGCGCCCAAGAGGCCCCTCCGGCGATTATCTCAATTTATCTGGGCGAACAGCTCCAGGACATCATGGATCAGATTGAGAGCGGCGGGGCCAAGAGCGCCAAACCCGGCGGGCACATGGAAGTCGGCGTGACCACCTTGCCCCGCCTGCCGCGCGACGCCAGCGACCGCAATCGCACCTCGCCTTTCGCTTTTACCGGCAGCAAGTTTGAATTCCGCGCGGTCGGCGGCGGACAGTCCATCGCTGGCCCGAACACCGTGCTCAACACCATTGTCGCGGAATCGTTGGATTACATCGCCACGAAACTCGAGGCCGATAAGAAAGTTGGCAAGGACTTGCATAAATCCGTCCAGAATCTGCTGGCGTCGATCATCAAGGAGAACAAGCGGGTCATCTACAATGGCGACAATTATGTGCCCGAATGGCCCAAGGAAGCGGAGAAACGCGGTTTACCCAACCTGAAAACCACGGTCGAAGCGGTGCCGCATTTGATCAGCAAGGCGTCCCTGGAGCTGTTCGCGAAATACAAGGTGCTCAACGAAAAAGAGCTGCACAGCCGCTATGAAATCTACCTGGAAAACTACATCAAAACAGTCAGCATTGAGGCCCAAATGACCGCGGTCATCGCCCGCACGATGATCCTGCCGGCGGCTCTGAAATACCAGCAGGAAGTGGCGTCTTCCGTGGCGGCGGCCAAGGCGGCGGGCGTGACCGGCAAAGACCTCGCGGCTCAAGAGGCCCTGCTGCAAGAATTGGCGTCCACGGTCAGCGCGTTGCAGACCAAAACCTCCGCGCTGGCGGCGCTCGCCGAAAATCATGCGCACGGTGACAGCTTGGCGCACGCCAAATATATTCGCGACAAGCTTCTGCCGGCGATGGCGGCGGTTCGAAGTCTCGGGGATAAACTCGAAACCATCGTCTCCGACGATCTCTGGCCCTTGCCGACTTACCGCGAGATGCTGTTTATAAAGTAACGCGCACCAGCGAATTCACAACGGCCGTTTGCTAAGCCGCCCCCCGAATCGGGAGCGGCTTTTTTGTTTGGTAGCTGAACCGAGTCGAACGGCGGCGCCACGTCTCGGCTGGCGCGCAAGAATGCGATTGTACTCCGTTTAGCCGGTAATAAGACATTTACTCGACGCGGCTGATAAGGGGATATCTGATTCGGTATTATGGCTGGAAAATCAGCATTTTGCCGCAGCTTTTGCTCCCTACCCTGTATCGTCAGTGGTCGCGTTGGGTATCAATGAAAAGGCGGCAGGTCTGGAGACCTACACCACAGAATGAAGGGGCGGCAGGCCTGGAGACCTGCACCACGGGCTGGAGATCTGCACCACAAGAATGTATCGTCAGGGGCCGCGCTGGGTATAATCGCGCTGCATGGCTGCATTCATTCCAACCCCGCTTCCGGAGACCGAAGGCCGAGGCCTTCCCCCGCCACCTGCGGCTTCGCCCTGGATTCGTTGGCTGGTTCTGCTGCTGATGTTGTTACTGGCGCTGTTGGCGGTGGCGGTGGTAAACTGGAAAGTGGGCGCCGGCATTCCACCAAGCCATCGACCGCCGCCACCGCGAGAGGCACAACATCACGGCCGTGCCGTCCAACTCTACCCCTTCTCGGATTTCCCGGGGGGGCCGCCGGCCGGACTCTCCCCGTTGAACGGAGTGGGCGGAGAAAACCCCGCGGCTTGCGCGGCTCGCCTTGTCGAGCCGCCTTCTTGGGCGGCCTGGATGGCCTGTTTGCGCTGAATGGCCTTAAATTCGGCCTCGGTTAGCTCACCTTTTCGGTAAAGTCGCTCCAGCTGCTTGAGCGAAAAGCCAACGCCCTGCTCTTCCGTCGGCGGCTGCAGGGCCTGGCGACGGACATAGCGAATCAGCCAGCCCAAGATCACCAGCATCGCCACCAGGGCCAGAGCGGCCAGAAGAAATTTTGCGACAGCGCCTGACACGATCAATCCCGCCGCGGCCAAGCCGCGCCCCAACGCCCCTCGGCTCCATTGTACCCGCCGCGCTTCAAATCGTCGCTATCACCGGTGTGTCCAGGGTATGTGTCACACCGTGGCGATGCAGTTCCGCTGCCAGACCGGCGATCATCGCGGCATTATCCGTGCAAAACTCGGCCGCCGGCAGATAAACCGGCAGCCCCAGTTCGCCGCCCAGCGCCTCCATCATGGCCCGCACCCGGCGATTGGCTGAGACGCCACCGCCAATAATGATGCTGCGCACCGGGTGGCGTTTCGCAGCGCGGCGCAATTTGATCCGCAGCGCTTCGACCACGGCGTACTGAAATGACGCGGCGATATCGGCGCTCCGCGGGGGGATCGGCGGGCCGGTCCGCCTGGCGCCGCGACCGGGCGGGCGCGGTGCAGGCCCGGCGTTCGACGACGCCGCGCCGCGGCGGGCGGCCGGGGCGGCGCCTCCCTGCACCTGATACAACACCGCCGTCTTCAGGCCGCTGAAGGAAAAATCCAGAGAATCGCGCCCCAGCAGGCTGATGGGGAATTTGACGGCGTGGGGATTGCCGTCGCCGGCCAGGCGATCCACCTGCGGGCCGCCCGGATAGCCCAGCCCCAAAATCGCCGCGACTTTGTCGAAGGCTTCCCCGGCGGCATCATCGATGGTGGCGCCCAGGCACTCGATATGGACAAAATCGTGCACCCGATACAGGCTGGTGTGCCCGCCGGAAATCACCAGGCCCAGAGCCGGCAGTGGCGGCCCGGCCATTTCGGCGCAGGCCGACGCACTCCGCAGGCACGCGCTATACAAATGCGCTTCGACATGATTCACGCAGATCAGCGGCCTCTCCCAAGCGAAAGCAAACGCCTTGGCCGCCGACACCCCCACCAGCAGACAACCGATCAGCCCGGGCCGGTTCGGAGCGGCAATCGCCGTCAGATCCGCGGGCGCCGCACCCGCCTGCCGCATCGCCTTTTCCACCAGGCCATTGAGCGTTTCGATATGGGCGCGGGCGGCGATTTCCGGCACCACTCCCCCGTAGGGTTCATGCAGGGCCGCCTGGGACCCCACCACGCTGGAAAGCACGGTTCGGCCGTCCCGCACCACCGCGGCGGCGGTTTCATCACAGGTGGTCTCTATTCCCAAAACCAGGCTCATGGGTCCATCTGCCACCATAGCGGGCGATGTTCCCGCATCCACTGCATCAGCCGACGGAGCGCTTTGCCCCGATGGCTGAAACGCGTTTTTTCTTCCAGAGATAATTCCGCCGTCGTACGGCCCAGCTCCGGCACAAAAAACAGTGGATCGTAACCGAAGCCGTTGGCGCCGCGCGGCGCCTCCAGGATGACTCCCTCTAACTGGTCAGAAAGGACCGTCAGGACGGCCCGCGGGCGGGCCAGCGCGGCGGCGCACACGAAGCGGGCCGTGCGCTGTGCCGCCCCCACGCCGGCCAAGGCCCCCAGCAGACGGCCATTGTTCGCACGGTCGTCGCATGGCTCACCGGCGTAGCGGGCGCTGCGCACGCCGGGCGCGCCATCCAGCGCATCGACGCATAAGCCCGAATCCTCCGCCAGGGTCAACAGGCCGGTGGCGCTGGCGTAGCCGAGCGCCTTCTGGCGGGCGTTGCCGGTGAAATCCGGCTGATCCTCCGGAATCACGGGGGCCGGCCCCACTTGGGCCAGGGACACAATTTCCAGCTCCGTCCAACCCGCCCGCGCCATTTCATGGCGTATTTCACGCAGCTTGCCGGTGTTGCGGGTAGCCACGAGTAAACGCATCGCATGAATCCTTACGCTGACCTGAAAATGGCGGGGGGCGGCGCCGTTGGGAATTCCACCCCCGGCAGAGGTCTCCGCGGCGACTTTTCGACCGGAAGGTATACCACAAGTACGAAAGATTGAAACCATACGCGGCCGGGGCCAGCGGACCGTCCATTGGCGGGCGGCCTTGGGTGGGGGGCGGCCTTCCAGGGCGCGGCAATTTTTCCGGGCGGGGGTTGAAAAGGCCACCTTTTCACGGGAGTTCCGAAGCCCACTCGCCCCGCTCGCGTCGCCGCGGGCGAGCAGGACTTTGTCGAGTCGCCTCCTGCGGCGACTGGTGAAATGAAGAGGTGGCAGGGCGGGAGACCTGCACCACAGGGTGGAAACCCGCGGCCACGGCGGATCGTGGAGTCGCCTTGGGGGACCTGGCCGGGGGTGGGTGGGACTTTGTCGAGTCGCCTCCTGCGGCGACCGGTGAAATGAGGAGGTGGCAGGTCTGGAGACCTGCACCACAGAAATGAAGAGGCGGCAGGGCGGGAGACCTGCACCACGGAAATGAAGAGGTGGCAGGGCGGGAGACCTGCACCACAGAATGAAGAGGCGGCAGGGCTGGAGACCTGCACCACAGGGTGGAAACCCGCGGCCACGGCGGGGGGTGCGGGCCGCCAGGCTAACCACGGGAACCGGCGTGGGGGGGCGCTCCCTGACGGTCGCGGCTCGGTCGGCGTGCGGGGGGCCGGGCGGGGGGGCGGGGCGAGTTGCTTGCCAGCCTGCCTCGCGGCAACGCGGTTACCTTTGACTACACGCCGGAACATCGGCGTGGGGAGGACTTCCACCTCTCCGATGCAAATCTGCTCTCCATCGCAGTAGAGCCGACGCCCTCGTCGGCTGGCCACTTGGCCGATGAGGGCATCGGCCCTACATAGCCCGGAGGTCGCCGGTGGCGACTGGTGAAATGAAGAGGCGGCAGGGCGGGAGACCTGCACCACAGAATGAAGAGGTGGCAGGGCTGGAGACCTGCACCACAGAAATGAAGAGGCGGCAGGGCGGAAGACCTGCACCACAGGGTGGAAACCCGCGGCCACGGCGGGGGGTGCGGACCGCCAGGCTAACCACGGGAACCGGCGTGGGGGGGCGCTCCCTGACGGTCGCGGCTCGGCCGCCGGGCGGGGCGTGTTGGGTTGTGGGTCCCGCCAGGTTGGTACAAAATCGTAACTGATTTCGATTACCGCACTTGTCAAGTGTCCGCCAAGTCCGCCAAGTTATTTTCTTACAAGAGCACCGAGACGAGGGATTTCACCACAAAGGGCACGAAGGCGGCCCTGTAGCTCACGGTCGCCGTGGCAACTAAACTGCGCCGCGAAGAGCGCGAAAACGAGTGAATTACGGATTATCAGCCGGGAACAACTCTTTTCGATGCTGATCATGGGTGCGCCTTCATTGTTTACCGCCCCGAGGTCCATGTTCCGCTGGTAGATATTGGGCGGCTGCCGCCATTTTCGTCATCCGTCGGTGTCCGCGGCGGACAGGCACGACGGTTCCCTGACCCTGAAACCGGAAATCTCCGTCTGCTGGCCAGGCGCCCAGTATCTTCTTATAATCACATCCCTTCAAGCCGACCGGGGGCCGGCGGCAACGGAAAGGTGCAGCATGGCGATCGATCATCCGGCCGCAGCGCGGCTCAAGGAGCAATTTCCGGGCGTCCGATTGCAGGGCGCTGCCTTTCGCGGCCAGACGCAAATCTGGATTCCGCGGGAGCAGCTTACCGCCATCGTACGTTTCCTGCGTGATGATCCCCAATTGCGCTACGACCTGCTGGCCGACATCACCTGCGTGGATTACCTGAATTTTCCCGGCTGGGATAAGCCGCGCTTCGGCCTAGTTTATGTTTTACACAGCGTTTCCGGTGGGCAGCGCAGTCTGATTCTGCGGGTGTTTCTAAACGAGGATGAACTCGAAGTGGATTCGTTGACCAGCCTGTTTGCCGGGGCGGAATGGCTGGAGCGGGAGGTGCTGGACATGTTCGGCATACGCTTTAAGGGCCATCCCGATCCGCGCCGCATTCTGACGTGGGATGGTTTTAAATCTCATCCCCTGCGCAAAGATTATCCCGTCACCGGCCTGGGCGAACGGGAAAATTATCCCGTCCTGACTCGTGCTTCGGTGTAACGCCGCGGACCGCCTCAATGTTCATGCCGGATGATCCGCCCGCCTACCAGAAAAACCACTTCCTCCGCCACATTGGTGCAGTGGTCCGCGATACGCTCCAGATTTTTGGCCACCATGATGAGGGCGAGATCTTCCGGAATGCGGTGCGTATCCGCCACCATCCCGGCCTGCATGTCCTGATAGATCTGATGGTACAGCGCGTCAATGACATCATCGCCGCGGCAGACCTGGGCGGCCAGATTCGGATCGCTTAACCCCACGCAGCGTGTGGTGTCGTGGAGTTGCTGCAGCGTCGCCCCCACCATCGTGCGCAAAAGACCTTGCGGCATTTCGCCGGCCGAGGCGCGGAAAGAGGCGGCCAGCTGGGCGATGTTGTAGGCACAGTCGCCGATGCGTTCCAGATCGCTGTTGATTTTGACGATCGCGAAGACGGTGTGCACGTCCTCGGTGGCGGGTTGATGCCGGGCGAGCAGGTCAATCGCGGCGCGTTCGATTTTGACTTCCTCGGCGTCGATACGGGCTTCATTATCGAGCACCGCGCTGGCCAATTCGGGCCGGCGGGCGAGGATCGCCTCGCTGGCCTGCTCCACCGCCCCCTGCACCAGCGCCGCCATATCGATGCAGCGGCGCTTCAGCTGCTCCAGTTGCTCAACAAACTGAATGGACACAATCCAGTTCCGCTTTTCGTCGCGCTGCCCGCAACGCGCCCATGGTATTGTCGCCCCCCGCCGCAAAAAATTCAAAAGGCGTTCCCGTTCAGCCCGGTTTTTTCATCACCGAGCCGGCGCGCACCGAGTTCCCAACGCGGGTCGCCGTGGCGACTACACTACGCCGACGACCGAAATATATAGCCCCCAGTCCGCACGGAGGCGGAGCGGCCACGGCGGATCGTGGAGTCGCCTTGGGGGACCCGGCCGGGGGTGGGCAGGGCTTTGTCGAGTCGCCTCTTGCGGCGACCGGTGAAATGAAGAGGCAGCAGGTCTGGAGACCTGCACCACAGAATGGAAACCCGCGGCCAAGGCTGGGGGTGCGGACCGCTGGGTTAACTACGGGAACCGGCGTGGGGAGGGCGCGCGCTCCCTGACGGTCGCGGCTCGGTCGACGTGCGGGGGGGGCGCGCGCTCCCTGACGGTCGCGGCTCGGTCGACGTGCGGGG
>JAJYFE010000143.1 GCA_021785435.1 Planctomycetota bacterium | reverse complement strand
CCCCCGCGCCCATTGAGACCTACAACGATCTGGACGGGGAGGTATGCAATTTTTTCCGTGTGCTGCGGGATGAGAAAGAGTCCCTCGTGGCGGCTATCGCTCTGACGCCATTTTCGCGGGAAGAATTCGCCGTTGCCTGCCGGCTTGATCCCGATTTGTCGCCGGTGGAAAGAGCGCGGCGGTTTTACATTCGCGCCCGCCAGGTTCGCACCGGCTTGGCCCAGAGAGCCAGCGTCGGCCGGTGGGCGAATTGCAAAAACACCAGCCGGGCCGGGAGGAGCGGGGTCATCAGCCGGTGGCTCGGCGGCGTGCGCCTGTTGCCGGAGATCGCCGCCCGCCAGCTTCGCGTTCAGATCGAAAATCGTCCGGCTATCCATGTGATTCGTCTTTACCGGCGAACCACGAACTGCGAATTTACGGCCGTGGTCCGCGACCACGAATGCGGATACCGGGCCGGCGTTTTTCCATGGCGGCGGTCGCCGCGGCCAGTTGGGCCAGTTGTTCGGATGTCGCGCTCTTCTGGATCGCTTCAAAAAGTTCCCGTTCCTCCCAGCGAATGTGGTCGTGCAGCCGCCGGCCGAGTTCTCCGCACCACGTGGCGCCCATGTCGGGACCGTCCGTTTGCGCCGCGGCGACCAGCCGGCGAATCGCACGGTGCTCCCGTTCCAATCGCTCGCTTCCGGGCGGTGTCAGCAGCGGGAACAATAGTTGCTCTTCTTCGTCAAAATGGGCCGCGATTTCCGATTTCCAGGCCGCCAGCATATCTCTTTTCGCCTGGATACGGGCGGAAGCGCCGGCGGTGGCCGCCTGCTGAAGCTGCCGCGCGCGTGTCAATCCCAGAAAATGATCGCGGGAAAAAGGCTGCAGACTCACGTGCCTTTTCAAGGGTGGATAACGATGGCCCATCGGCGGACTCCTTACCAGCTAATGATACCAAACCTCTAATTAAGATAAAAAGGTCTTGAAATATTCTTCTAAGGAACGCTATAATCCGGATGGTCAGACCAGGTCCCGTACGGGCCGTTTATATCCGTATGGGCCGCTTATATAAGGAGACGCTCTGATGACCACAAACACCGCCACCCTGGATATCGACAACACCGTATCCGAATGGGTTATTCACAAACCCTCGCACGCCCGTGTATTCGAGAAATACGCCATTGATTACTGCTGCGGCGGCAAAAAAACGCTGCGCGCGGCCTGCGCGAAAAATCAAATCGATCCGCGGGAAATATTGCGGGAGCTGCAAAACCAGGAAGGAGGTTCCGCCGGCCCGGACGAGAAGGACTGGAGCCGGGCCACCTTGACTCAACTGGCGGATCACATTGAACAGACCCACCACGCCTGGTTGAAGCGCGAGCTGCCGCGGCTGCGGGCGCTGGTGGAAAAAGTCAATCACGCCCACGGTAGCCGGCATCGCTATCTGGAGGAACTCCAGGCGGTTTTCCTCCGTTTCGCCGCGGAAATGGACGCGCACATGCAAAAAGAGGAACAGATTCTCTTTCCGCTGATCCGCCGGCGGGAAGCGGGCGCCGCGGGCGGGATGCCGCTCGCGCCACCGATTGCGATGATGGAGCATGAGCACGACGAGCACGCCCGTTCCCTGGCGAAAATTCGCGAATTAACGGACAATTTCACGCCGCCGGCGGACGCCTGCAACACTTTTCGCGCCATGCTCGATACTCTGCGCGAGCTGGACGCCGACATCCGTCCGCACATTCACAAGGAAAACAATATTCTGTTTCCACGGGCGATGGCCGCGGGTAGAAGCGAATAGCTTTTATTATCAGGTCTAAATCGCCGAAGGAGGTGTGTCATGTCCGCGGAATCGTCCGCCCGTCTGCGCGAGCCGCCGGAGCAACGCTTCGCCGGTCCTGTTCACCTGATCGATCTGCGTACGGCGAGCAAACGCCTGCTGGCGGAGCCGCCGCATCCCACCCCGGGACACCGGCAGATCACCCTGTATCGCCACGGTGCGGCGACATTGGCGTTATTCCATTTTGGTCCGGGCGGCAGCCTGGTGAATCATCGCGCCAATGCCGTCGTAAACGTACATGTGATGACGGGACAGGTGAACGTGCAAACTCCGGAAGGAACACACCGCGTGGAAGCGGGCCAGATGTTGGTTCTGGCGCCGAACGTCCCGCACGACGTGCAGGCGGTCAAAACCAGTCGCATGTTACTGACCGTCTGCCTGAAGCCGTAGGCGCCGGGAGAATCCCGATGGTGGGCTTGTCCCGCTCTCCGTTGAAAATGGAGAGCGGGACAAGCTTCCTGATATACCGCCGCAAATCTTCCTCTGCCTGGGCCATTTCGTTAGTGAATTCCTTCCACTCTCCATGCTTGGGAATACCAAAGCGGACATCATGCCAAAACACGCGTGCGCCCGGCTTCCACTGCGACGCTGGTCCCAAATTAACATTAACCTCATGAGACATTGGCACCTTCGGGTAGCCGCTCTTCGGTTCTTGTGGAAAAACGAACCCGCCGTGGCTCGCGCCGGTAAGACAAAGGTATGCAAGAAGTTGGTGTACGTCTTCCCGCGTCTCGGTGCGCTTGTACTTGCAGTCAATGACCACATTGTGCTCAGGGTGGTACAGGTCGGGGTAAAGCTGGTACTCCCGGTACTTCCGGTCCTTCTCGTCCTTGAAGACCGGCCGTCCTTTGACACGGTACACGTAATGCGTAAAGTCTGGCCCAAGGACCTGCGCTATGTAGTTCTCCCATAACCACGATCCGTCGAAAAGCACGCCTTCAGCCTCTTCGGCGGTTTCGTACAGACCCGCGCCCTCATCACGCAGAATGGAAAGAGCGATTTTGCGCAGCGGCTCGTAATAAGGTTGGAAGTAGGGATGCTTTACCGGCCGCCGGCTGTTTTCCCTGATGCAAGCGAGCACACCGCAGCGACGCCAGCCTGGGGTGTTCTGCTCAAGGTCGCGCCGGAAGGCAGCCAACTCCTGGCCGTCGGAGAGCGCACCGGAGCCGACCGCGAGAATGCCCGGCCATTTGCGCTTTACCTTCTCCATGGCGTGCCGAATCAGGTGGTTGATCGGGTTGTCGAAGGTGATCTCGTGCGTCGTATAGGCCAGCCTTCCGAGGAATGGAACATTACGCCGGAGGTGCTCATCCAGATTGAGCTTGCCCTTGAAGCGCAGGTCGTTGTGCTGAAAGATGCGGTATTCCCGGAACAATCCCACCTTGCAGGCTCCAGAAAGCCTGTGGCGAAAGACAAACGCCAACAACATGTCCCAGAGCGAGTGGTTTCCGATTTCAACATTCTCGGCGATGCTGCCACCGAATATCTTGATCAACATGTAGGTCAGAAAATACTGCTTATCGCCGTCGTCGAAGCGCGAGCCGATCTCCAACTGCACAGATTGACCGGTAGCCTTGGCACGTAGGCGCACAACCCCCATACAGTTGTGCGTGTTGATCCAGGCTTTCTCTGGGGTTTCGCCAACAAGGGAGAAAACGCTAAGGTCGGAAAAGGCCTTGTCGTCATAAGCGGCAAACCCGGTAGCCCACGCGGAATAAAGGGCTACGTGCTTGCTTGTAAACTCGTTGAGCTTCTTGTCCGAAAAACCCTGCAAAACGTCGTACGCCTTGGACAGGCTGTCATGGGGCCCGTTGGCTACCTCCGCCAAGAGCTTTCCCTGCCCCCTATTATTGGGGTCGCCGAAACGGTTGTCGCGAAGGTCGCGCAAACGGATGGAGTTGGCTGTGGGCATCACTTGGGAACTCCGACTGGCATTTCCTTACGCACCCGGGGTATCGGGGCCGGAACTGTGTGGCGCAGTCGTCCCGGTACCTAACGATTTTTCCGAATCATAAGCCTCTTTGAGGCCTTTCAAAACGTCCGTCGCATCTGGCATACCCCGCACATACTCGCGAAGAAGCGGCTCAAGGTGATTGGTCCAAAGTTTAGCGAACCTCTCTTCTGGGGCGTAGGTAGTAATAGTAAGCTTGCGAAAATACGCCGGTCCGATTTGGAAGGATTCGCCCAGGCCAGCCGTACTCCTAATTTTCTCATTAAGCGTCGTGTACTTGTTCTTCGCCGTGTCGAACTCGCCGTCGGTCAGTTTGCCCGCACTCTTCACGTCATCGAGCACAGCCATGAACCGGTCGGGGGTGGCTTTTATCTCGACCCACGCGAAGCGCCGCCGCAGCGCGAAGTCTATGCTCTCGACGCTGCGGTCGATGTCATTCATGGTGCCGATGATGTACACCTTTTCGGGTACCGAAAACCTCGCGTCATCGTTGAGGTACCCGTACTGGGTGCTGACTGCGGCCTTGCCGCGATACCCTGGCTCTATCGCGAAGAACAGCTCGCCGAACACGCGGGAAAGGTCGGCCCGGTTGATCTCGTCGATCACGAAGACGAAGTCCTTCCCCGGGTCGCGGCGGGCCCGTTCACAGAACTCTTTGAATGCCCCATCGCGCCGCTTGAACGTGATGTCTCCGTTCTTGTCGTCCGGCTTCAGCCCTTCGACGAAGTCACTGTAGTCGTAGGAGGGGTGGAACTGGACGAAACGGTACTGGTGGTAGCTCTCAAGCTTGTCCACGTCGTTGCACCCGATCACTTTTGCCGCAACTTGGCAGGCGAGGTGTGTTTTCCCTGTTCCCGGCGCACCAGTAAGAACAATCTGCATGTTGGCGCGAAGTAGCCCGCAGAGATCATCAACCTCCTTTCCTTTGGCCAGTGCCCCGTACAGCTCGGTCACGGCCTTTATGGTTTCTGGCTTGTGGATCTGTTCAAAGGTGTGCTGGCAACCCTGAAAGCTGAGACTCCAGTTATCGGATTCGTTCCAGCCAAGGACCTGTACCCGATGAGTGTATCCCACCCAGTCGAAGGGTGCGGGGAAACGCTGCCCGACTTTCTTCCACTTCCCACCGTCGGCCATTACCAAACACAGTGGTGAGCCTCCAGATCGGACGACGATAACATCCCCAACTTTTAGCTCCCCCGGCGACAACTCGGAACACGGCTTCCCGTTGCATTTCTCGCCGACGCCGACGCATTGGTAGTCGGTGATGAATGTTCTGGCAGCCTTTCGGTCGTCTCTACCGGTCCTTCCCGGCTTCATGAGCATTGTGTAGCAATTCACGCACATATCTCCGCCCCCGAGGGTGGTACGGGAAAGGGCATGTCGGGGAAAACATGCATTTCCAACTTGTGCGGACAATTGGGTAATGTACTACATATCCAAGCATTACTCAAGCTCACTATACCGCCCCCCGCATTGCGCATTGCAGCGGCCTTTCGCCCACCATCTCCGCCAGCGCCCGCGGGCCGGTCGCGTGCGATTCTTTCATCATCGCCAGCAAAATAGCCCCGGCCGCCTCGGCATCCGTCAAGGCATTATGGTGTACAAATTCATGGCCGACATGGGCGGCCATGGTCGGCAGTTGGTAATTTGGCAACCGCGGCCAGACGCGACGACTGAGCGCCAGCGTGCACAGATAATCAAACTGTGGACAGTCCAGTCCAAAGTGCTTTGCCGTGCCACGCAGCTTGCGCATGTCGAACTGCGCATTATGGGCAACCACGATATCCGCCGCGGCCAGACGGACGAAAATCTCCGGTGCGATGACCGGGAATTCCGGCTTGCCATACACATCCGTATGCCGGATGCCGTGGACGGTGCTTACCCAATCGGGTCGAAAGAAACCATAGCCCTTTGGTGGCCGAATCAGCCAATACCGCGTTTCGGCCAGCCGTCCATTCTCAAACACCGCAATTCCCGCGGCGCAGATGCTTTGGTCACGTAGATTGGCGGTCTCAAAATCAATGGCGACAAAGTTCATCATGATCATTCACCGCGGAGTCGCAGAGGACGCCGAGGGCTCCACGTAGTTGAGAACGATACGCTTAATGCCATGCCTGAGCACCGGCACATTGAAGTTCACCAACAGGCCCACTGACCAACCACCCAGTTTCAGATATGTCAGCAACTGTGCTTCGTGGATAGGTTCGATCACGCTGATGGCTTTGAGTTCCAGTGCCACAGCTTTCTCGACCACGAAGTCCAGACGGTAGCCGCAATCCAGCGTCATCCCTTTATAAACCACGGGAAGTGGTAGCTGGCGTTGGAACTTCAGGCCCTGAATCCCCATTTCCTGCGACAGACATTCTTCATACGCTGATTCCAATAGCCCTGGACCAATGGTCCTGTGAACCTCAATCGCTGCACCGATAATTTTCGCCGTTAGTTCCTTCACGGTTTCTCCTCTGCGTGTTCGGCGTCTCCGCAATGCATGTTAGCGTCAATGGCGGCAAAGCTCATCACGGTCATTCACCGCGGAGGCGCAGAGAACGCTGAGACATTTCAAAATGAGGCCTCAAGATACTACCTGCCTTACGTGGCTTTCATATTTCACCGTACCCATGCGTCCCTCTCAGTGAGCCATAATAGAATGTTCTCCGCGTAATCTGGCGCCAACGTTTCCTCGGCGATCTCTGCGCCTCCGCGGTGAATATCACCCCCGTCCGAAGCCGAAATTACCGCCTTTGCCCTGCCGCTTGGCCCGGCTTTCCTGTTCCAACGCGGCCAGCAGGTCGGCATGTGTTGCGCCATGATGATCGCCGCCGCCGAGGTAATACCTCGCCTGGTACACGATATGGAAATCGCCGGGGGCCAGGTCGGCGATATTGGTCAAGCGGCGCTTATCATTTTCATCCAGCGGCTGCTTGCATAGTTCCGCGAGCATCCTTTCATAAAACGCCAGCTTGCCCGTTGCATCCAGATAATCGAATTCCAGCTTGAACGTGAATCGCCGAATCGTCGCGGGGTCCAGTGTCTCCACGGAATTGGTCGCGCACACCAGCACGCCTTTGAAATTTTCCATCGCGTGGAGAAGTTCATTGACCTGCGTGACTTCCCAACTGCGCTCCGCGAACCGGCGCGAACGCAACATGCCGTCGGCCTCATCGATGAACAGAATGGCCTTACCCGCCTCGGCGGCACGGAAAGCCTCGCGGATATTCTGCTCGGTGCCGCCGACATAGCGGCTTAGCAAGTCGCCGGCCATGCAGGTCTGCACCGGGCAATCCAAATCGCGGCCCAAAAATTTCACAAACTCGGTTTTGCCCGTTCCCGGCGGGCCGGAAAGTAACACAGTCAATCGCGGGGCGTCGGGGCTGGTTTTATCGCCGGAAGCTGCGGAATTCTTGTGCCACCGGCGGAATTGACGCACGGCTTGCAATATGCGTTCCGGTGAGGCCTGGCCGCGTACGTTCAGTCCGGCCAGCGAATAGCCCCCGGCCACTTGAACCGCGGCGCTGTCCGTGGCGATGCCCATCAGTTCGCAGTGCGGTTTCAGCAGTCGCTCCAGCGTTTCCACAGCCACCCGCGGCGCGACGGACTCGTCGCCACGCAGCCGGGCGTAGTTGCGCAGCGCCAAATCCACGCCACCGGCGCTGACGGGGAATCGCCGGGCCAGACCGTCTACTGTTCCATCGTCGAGAACCTCCTGCAGCCGGTACTGGCTGCGCAGATTCTTCCAGACCTGACAACGTTGTTGCTGCGAAAGCGGCTTAAACTCGATGGAATAGTCGAACCGGCGGCGCGAAGACGGTGCCAGGCGACCTGGCGGGTTGTTTGTGATCCAGATGCATGGTGTTTTCAGTTGATCCAGGATGGTATTGAGGGCATCCTTTTTGCCCGTGTGGCCCTCTGGGCGTTCCGAAAGCAGTTCGGTAAGAGTGCTGCCTGAGCCGCCGAGCATTTCGTCGGCCTCATCAATCAGGATGAGGCTGCGGCCACGATTGACCTGGCCATCACAAATACTCAGGGCGGCGAAGCGCGGCCTGGCGCCGCCGGAATTGCTTTCAAATTCTTCCGATACGCGGAGGCGATACAAGTCCATTGCCAATTCCACGGCCAGCGAATGGGCGAAGGACGTTTTGCCGGTACCGGGAGCGCCGTAGAATAATATGTTCAGGCCGCGATCGGGATCACGGCGGCAGATCAGGTGCTTGAGCAATTCGCCGTGCTGCTCGACAAGTTTGCCATGCATGGCCCACGGCAGAGCCGGTTCGTTGCGACGGATGAAGTACTTGGACGCCAGTGGCTCGGCCGATAAGCCGATCAGAAATGGCTCCAATTCAGGCCGGAAGTCAAGTTCGCCATTGAGGCAACCCAAACCGCGCAATCGCCCAGTTTCGTGAAAATATTTTGCAACGAAGACCCGGGGAAGACCGAGCATCTGAGCCATAAGGCAGATGCGCTGAAACGGCCCCCGGCCGGTGCGCTTCCGGCCGATGGCGGTCCAGTCCCAGAGGCCGGCGTGGCGGACATACGCCAGCAGCAGCAGATCCGATTCGTACTCAACGAGCCCGAAGAGGCGGAACATTTCCTCGAAGCGCTGGCGCAGAACATCCTGGTCTCTGGTTTGAACCGCCATCTTTTCCCATTGCTCACGCTGTTGGGTCAGGGCGGCGAGCAGCGCTTTTTTCAACGGTCCGTGCGTTCGCCAGTTGCTCCACAGGTCTGACAAAACATCGGGCGCCGTATCGTTACCCGACGCCTCCAGCATCGTTTTGGTGGTGTCCCGCAGACCCTCAAGCGAACAGGATCGGCGAGCCAGTTCAACCGCAGCTTTATCGCCAAGGACATGCACGATAAAATCAAAGAAATCGTCGTCTTCGAGCGAGCCTTTCTCCTGTTCAAGAAAATTCAAGACAAACCTAAGTGTCTTGGCGCACAGATACGGGTTGTCGCGAACCCGTGTAAAGTCTGTCGGTTCCGCGGCGGAGACGCCGCAAGAAACGATGGCCGGCGATTTCGTAGGCCTTACGGTGGGCTGAGCGTGGTCGTTCATAATTCGGCTCCTTTCTGTACTGTTCTACGCCGTTGTAATCACGGCCTCTATCCTCATCTTCGCGCGCCCCGCGGACAGTTGTGGTCCGGGCGGAAGAAACCCGCCGCGCCGAGAGCATTACGAACCGCTCGCGTACGCAATCGCAAGCACCTTCACCTTGTAGGCGTAGTTCACCCTCAGGTCTTCCGGTTTGCAGCCCGCTTCATGTTCGGCAAAGTTCATGAGCCGTTTGTCGGTACGGTCCACATAGCTTCCGCTGTCCGTCGGCAGGCCGGTTTCGGCATCGAACAAGGTATAGATGTCGCAATAAACCTCAGCATTGGCCGCAATCGGCTTGGTCACGGCAATGGTTGTCTGGTTAACCTTTTCGTGAAGCTTGTTGAATACCGTCACCCTGAACTTCAATGCCGTGATCGTTTTGCCACTGGTGTTCTTTACGAGGTAGAAACGCCACGCCAGAGTTCGGTTCGGCGGACTGGCATACATCCGCAGAACCTCGATGGCGGCATTTTTCTTCGCCTCCTTGGCGGTTTGCGCGGCCTCGTAATGCCCCCATGAAAATGCGCCGATCGCGATCAGCACTATCCCCACGGCCACCGCCGCCAATACAAAGATACCCAACAACTTCAGTACGACTCCAAGGAACGACTTCATGGCTTTTTCCTTTCGCCTAAAAAGCTCCCGTCCGGCACACCCGAACGTTCAATGTGGATATAGTTATCAGGCGATGCGGACAGATGTTGTCCGCGTGGAAGAACTCACCGTGGAAGACAGTAGGGACGTGGTGGATCAGACCGCCTTCGGAGCGCGGTGGTCGTCCGCTTCCGGCAGGATTTCGGCGTCGCCTTGAAATGACGCCACCCACGGTATCAGATCGATTATATTTGTGATTTGACCACACAGGATGCCCTCTTCCGGACCGGTGGCCTGGTAGGTGAAACCCGGCGGCCAGACTTGCTCATTGGCGATGCTCGCGGCGTAGCCGGTCAGCCGAACCCGCACCGGCTGCGGCGCGCCGCCGACCATGATGCCCAGACTATCTTTAAAGTATTCCGCCGAATTAAACCGCTGCGAACTGTAAGGAGCTTCGGAAACGGTCAACGCACGGATTCGCGCCAGCTTAAAGATCGGCCAATGTTCGGTCAGGTGGTCGTAACCTGCCACGTACCATGCGCCCTGGTAATTGCGCAGGTAGTAGGGATCGAAGCGGCGCTGCGTTTCCTGCTCCTTGCCCGGCACGTAATAGGTCATATCCACTGAAAACCGCCCGGCGATGGCCTGTTGCAGAGGTTCAAACCACTGGCTCCCCCTGGACAACACCGGGGCGGGTACGAATTCCACCTGGCCCTGCGCCCGGCGGACTTCGTCGCGCTGGTATTCAGGCAGGGCGTCAAGCAGTTTAGCCAGGAGATTGTCCAGGCGCTCCGCGATTGGTCCCGGCAAAACCGGCCGGATCGCCTGTACCGCCGTCGCCAACGCCCGCATTTCGTCCTCATCAAGATGCACATTGGGCACGACCCAATTGGGATGCGTGTATTTGTAGCTCTGCTGCGAACGGTCGTATTCAATCGGAGCGCCCAGGTCGTCGCGCATCAGTTCAATAAGACGTCGCAGGGTGCGTTCGTCGATATCGTCGCGCAGGCCTTCCAGGAGGGTCTGCTTCGTGCATGGCCGCCCGCGGCGGAATTGCTCCCGCAGCTGGCGGTCGATTTCCACGACCTTCCACAGACGCGACCGAAATTTGCTGTATGGTTTTCTGGACATCGGCTGCCATTATCCTCCACCGCGCCGCCACCGCAACGATTATCGCCCGCGGCTGGTTTCCAGGTTTCCAGGGAGCCGCTTGTGATGCAACGCCTAAAAAGCGACGCATATCGATGCGTAGCGGGTCGTCGGGAGCGTTCCCGGCGGCGGGAATGGCGCGGCGGAGCCGTAGCGGCGGGCAAAGGGTGGAGCAGACCTGTTTCCGCACAGCGGGGGCGAGCGCCGCGGCTGCTTTCTGGCCGCGGCGGCGTCCCAGGCGAACAGGCGCCGGGTCGTGGCCATATTTTTTGGCAAAGCCGGCCCCAGC
>JAJYFE010000013.1 GCA_021785435.1 Planctomycetota bacterium | reverse complement strand
GGAAACAGCGGCCTACCTGCGCCGCCAAATGGAGGCCCTGCCGGATCCCTGGCGCGAGGTGCTGGTGTTGAGGGAGCAGCAGAACTTCAGTTACCGCCAGATCGCCGAGACGCTCCGGGTCACGGAAGCCCAGGTCAAAACCTGGCTATTTCGCAGCCGCGCCCGGCTGGCTCAGGCCTGGCGCGAGCATACGGAAGGCGAACAGAGGGAGGCCCCGCCCATGGTGAAAGGGCATCAGGGTCAATTCCCGTAAGCCCGGCCCACGGACCGAGGCCCGGAGAACGAGGTGTACGATGCGTGCGATGTGCGATCAGCTTTTGGAAGAGTATCTGGACGGTGAGCTGACCGGCGATGAACTCCAGCAGGTGGAAGCACTCGCCGCCGCGGATAGCGCCGTGGCGGCGCGGCTGACGGCGTTGCGGCGAATGCGCCAACACCGCCGCGCGGCGTTGGACACCTACCGCCCCAGCGCGGCCGAGTCGGCCGCGTTGGCGCGCTTGGCGTTGGAGCGAAGCTATATCGCCGAGTATGCTCCGCTGGCGACGCTCGGGGGGCAGTCGCGGCGCTGGCTCCAATGGGCGGCGGGAATTGCCGCATGCCTGCTGATCAGCGTGGGAAGTTTTCTGGCTGGCAATCGCATGGGCTCGGCCACCGGGGCCGAGGCGCTGCGCACCGGCTACACCGTCAAGATTGAATCGCCGGACGGTCAAACCCTCAGCCAAACCTTCGCCACCTACCGGCAGGCGCAGCGTTTTGTGCAGACGTACCAGGTGGATCAGGCGACCGGCGGATCGGTCTCCATGAATCCCCCGGCGGCGCAGGCGGCTTCGGGAGTTTTCTAGGCTTATGGGGATGTGTCAGTGCGGCGGCTCTGGCCCGGTCTTTCCGACCCGGGCGCGGCCAGAAAGTCGCGAAAAGTTCTATCTAGCCTCCGGTGAACAGGGAGGCGCAATAGCTAAACATGGGGCCTTGCCGCACCCAGAGAGGGTGAAAACAGCAACCACGAATTACACAGATTCCACTGATTTTATCCGTGTCATCGGTGGGATCTCCGCCGCGGCGGGTAAACGGTGGTTCCTTCCCCGTTATTTTCGAAGCCGTGCCGCCGCAAAAGATGGAGCCAACGCCCCCGGATTTAGCATCCGCGGCGACCTTCCCGTGCACCGTTTTCAGGCCGGGCGTTTTCTAGCGTGGGGCGGCCTGGCGGCCTTGCTGATGGCGGGCACCGCCCCCGGCGCCCCGGCGTCGCCGCGGCTAGCCGCGGAACCCGGCCCGGGGGGATGGCTGGCTTCGCCCGCTGCGCCCAGCCGGACCGACAGCGCCGCGAAGAGGGCTGTACCACGGCGGTGCTATTCGCGCTCCGCTCCGCGCCTTTTGCGGCGTTTAAACCGCGAGTCCGAGGCCTTTTACCGTCGCCTGCGCCGGCGTCTGGTATGGGTACGACTGGATCCCAATCCTATGCATTGGCTGCCCGCGAATATGCAGGGGGGCTTTCGGCAATGGATGCAACATTGGGTAATCCAGCACGATTTCCGTGCGCGGCGTCACCGGCCACCCGGGCCGGCCGGCCACGCCGCCGTCATCACCATTATTCCGCGCCGACGCGCGGCGACGCGCCCCCCGAGCCTGACTCCGTATGAACGGCAACGGTTGCATTGGTTTTTAAACAATCCCCATGCGGAAACGTTCCTGCTGCAGCGTTATCTCTGGTCCGAGCATCCCTGGCAGCATCCGCAACTTCGGCCCGTGTTGCGGCTGGTGCGGCAGCGGATGGACCTGCTGCGGATGGGCGTGGATCGTCAGGTGCTCGGATTGGTGGTGCATTCGGGCCGGCGCGTGTTTACTCCAATATTATTGGGCCTGCCCGGCTCGCCCCGCGCCGTCACCATTATCACTGCGGACGGCGCTAAAAGGCGGGCCACGGTACTCGGCGAGGATTATTCCCGTGGTCTGACCGTATTGAAACTGCCCGTGACGGCGGACCCGGCCAGCGCGACCCTGGCAGTGAACCTGCCGCGTCCGGCGGAACTACTCGTGGCGCTGCAGGTGGCTTCACCCGCGCTGCAATGGACGATGCCGCTGGGCCGTGCGGCCCTGCGTCCTGGTCGTGGCGCATTGCCGTGGTTCCGACTCGCCGGTGGGCAATATGTTCTCTTTTTTAATTTGCGGGGACAGTTGGCGGCGCTGGCGAATGGACCGTCGGCGATAGGAGTCTGCCGCCGCACGGAATGGCTAACCGCCTTTATCCGTTCCGGTCAGGTTCCCCAGTGGAGGCTGGGGCTGCGTTACGTCATGGTGCCGCCGGATTCACCTCTGCGCCGGCAGATTCCCGCCCTGGGCCGACGACCGGCGATGCTGGTGCAGGCGGTGTTCAATCATTCTGCAGCATGGGCTGGCGGCATCAAACCGGGAGATTTGATTGTGTCCATCGCCGGCGTGCCGGTCGGCCGCTGGGGCAGCATCCTCCACGCCCTGCGACGCGGCCCCCGAAATATCCCGGTGTCGCTGATTCGCCAGAAGCGGCCGCTGTTGCTGCAGGTGCGCCTGCATGGATGGCCGGTTATAAAAGGCAAAAGTAAAAAGTAAAAACGGAAGCGGCCGAAGTGGGCAGAGGAGCACCGCAGCGGGCGGGTGTGGGTGCATGTCCGTACCTGCTCAACGGACATTCCTCCGCCGGCAAACCGGCGGCTGTATACCCGCTCGGTGGCCCCACACATAGATAGCCCCTGGCTTGCCGGGGGTGGTACCGGCGATTACACACCTAACGCCACGGGTTGCAACCTTAGGAGCCTATCCAAGTCATTCGGCTGGAAAATGCAGCGTGTTGTCAAACGATAAATTCGGGTTGGAGAAAGAGCCCCGGACTCGCCACTGAACCCGCGCATCGGCCTCCGGGGCGCCGCAGTGAGTCGCCCACGGCGCCCCGGTGAACAGCGGCGGCCGCGATACCCGAAGGCTAAGTGGTGACAAAGCAGTAGTAGGCCGTTTCAGTACGGCCCCTTACAGGTTCTGCGGCGAAAATGCGTAGTGTGATATTTGCCAATGCTTACGATTTTTCTCGCGCCGTAGCTGGACTGGATAGTAAGTCGCCTATCCATGCCGCCACGCGCTCCGCCAGTTGCTCCACGGTACCGCTGGAGGCGTCCACGGTGAAATCCGCCGCTGCCGCATACAGTGGAGCGCGGAGGTTCAGCAGGCGTCGGATTTCCTCCAGACCGCCGGCCGCGGTCAAATTAGGGCGGCTGGCGGCAGTCTTGAGATCGGCTTGAATGCGCCTCCAAAGAACTTCCGGAGCCGCTTGCAGCCAGACCAATCGCCCGTGCTGTTTCAAGTGGGCCACGTTTTCCGCCCGCAGCACGACGCCACCGCCCGCGGCGATGATCGTGTGGTCCGTCCCGGCCACCTCGGCGACCACAGCCGACTCCAACTGGCGGAATCCCGCTTCCCCGGCGTGCGCGAAGATCTCGGCTATACTTTTCCCGGCCCGACGGATGATCTGTTGATCGGTATCGACAAACGCCCATCCCAGCCGCAGGGCCAGAAGCTTGCCCACGCTGGATTTTCCTGAACCGCGATAGCCAATCAGGATGATATTCATCCGCTGCTTCGTGGGGCTGACGGTTCCGCCGCCCAGGCCTGCCAGGATTCGGTATCGTGTGGTTCATACACGCGGATTGACGCGGTTTTGGCCACCAGTTCGCGTCCCGCGGTCAGTGAACCCATTCGCCCGGTGGCCACCGCCTGGGCCAGCACATTGCCGATCGCCGTCGCTTCCACCGGCCCGGTACGCACTTGCAAGCCCGTCGCGTCGGCGGCGAATTGGTTCAGCAGGTCGTTCTGACTGCCGCCGCCGACAATGTGCAAGCGCGTGAATTTCCGCCCTGTAACTTCCTCCAGCATAAGCTTAACGCGGGCGTATTCCGCCGCCAGGCTCTCCAGGATAACCCGAACAAAACGGCCGGGGCTTTCTGGAGCCAGGTATCCGCGGCGGCGGCACTGGTCGGTGATTTTTCGCGGCATATCGCCGGGCGTCGCCAGGGTCGGATCGTCCAAATCCAGCCGGGCCGTATGCGCCGGTTCGGTCCGGGCCAGTTCCACCAATTCACCGTAGGACCATGACTGACCTGCCGCGGCCCAGGTGCGACGACATTCCTGCAGCGGCCAGAGGCCGGCGATGTTTTTCAGCAGTCGGATCTGACCATCCACCGTCCCCTCATTGGTCAGATTGTATTGCATGGCCGCGGTGGACAGCACGGGCTCGCGCACCTCGACCCCCAGCAGACTCCAGGTGCCGCTGGACAAAAACAGCCAATCCTGCCCCGTGGCGGGCACCGCCGCAACCGCGCTGGCGGTGTCATGCGAGCCGACCGCAAGGACCGGAATTCCCCGGCCGGCAGTGGAACCGTGGAGTCCTTCGACGAAGGTTTCGCCCAATACGCTCCCCGGCATAACCGGTGCGTGAAACAGCGACGCCGGCACCTGAATGGCCGCGAGGACTTCATCGGCCCATTGGCGGGTGCGGGCGTTGAGCAGTTGGGACGTGCTGGCGATCGTGTATTCGTTGGCCAGGCGCCCGCACAGCCAGTAGTTGATCAGGTCCGGAATAAACAGAACGTGGCGGGCGGCGGCCAGGATCTGCGGATTTTCGGCCGCCACCGCGGATAACTGGAATACCGTATTGAAGGGCAGGGTTTGAATGCCGGTCAAGGCGTAAACTTTTTCCCGCGGCAACCGGGCATATAGTTTTTCGGGCGCGCCCTTGGTACGCGCGTCGCGGTAATGCACGGGATTGCCGAGAAGTTCACCGCGGCCATCCAGCAGTGCGAAGTCCACCCCCCACGAGTCCACGCCAATACCATTGATATCCGCCGCGCCGTGCGCCGCGACGGTCTTGGCGATGCCAACCTGAATTTCGCTCCACAGCCGCAGGATATCCCAATACAGGTTTTTCCCGACCGCCACCGGACCATTGGCGAAACGATGCGCCTCCGTCAGAGCGATGCCATCCGTACCGACGGTGGCGCACATGACCCGCCCCGACTCCGCCCCCAGGTCCACCGCAATATAACGCCCTTGCGCCATCTTTGAATTTCCCCATTCCCTTGCCGTAATCTCGCCGGGTCCGCGATCATAACGCCGCTCCGCCCGCCTGGCCAGCAATGGCGCCCACCCCCGCGCCCGGGCGCCGCGTAGCCGGCGATGCCCCCATCGCCGCTGCGATCAAGACCTGGCGCACGCCCCGCCCGATCCGTTCCGCACCCGCTAACTTCCAGAGTCCCCGGGCGCCCCTGGATCACAATCCGTTAAAATCTTCGCACCGTGCGAAGATTTTATTCGTCGCCAGAACGTCCCTTTATCCGGCGGACTGCTATCCCCGGCAAGGTCTCCAAAGGCGACTCTGCGACGCGGGGGCTATATATTTTGGTTGCGGCTTCGCCGCGCTGGGAATTCGCAAACCTGTAATCACCTTCCCAACAGCAGCTGTACGACGCTCTGGCCGGTGAGGGATTCCCAGCACAGCTGAATCCCCGTGAGCAACACGATCCCCAGCATAAGATTGCGAAACACATGATCGTTGATGCGATGGGAAAGCCATTTGCCCAGCCCCGTCCCCACGGGCACCAACGGCAGAAAATACAGCCCAATCAGCAGGGAGTGCCAGTCAATCAAACCGGGAATCAGGGTATACGGTATCAGTTTGACCGTATTGGTGGCCAGAAAATAGAGCACCGTGGTGCCGATGAAAGTTGCCCGCGGCAAGCCCTGGCCGAGGAAATAAATGGCGGAAATCGGACCGGCCGCGTTGGCCAGCGTGGAAACCGTACCCGCGGCCAGACCGGCCACGAGGCCGGTCTTGTAGGTCGCCTGCCAATGCCAATGCGGCGCATAGCGCACCCGCACCTGATCCAACAGCACATACAGGATGCTGATCACGCCCGTGATCAAGTCCAACGCCGAGGTCGTTTTATCCCGTGCCGATCGGGCGGGGACCTGCGCCGCCGCGTTTGCGCCGGCGACGCGTCGGCCTGTCTCCCGGGAGCCGTCAGCAACCGAACGCGGTGTCTTCAGGCCTGTCTCATTAACCGCCAGGTCCTTGTTACTTTGGCCAGAAGCTACCTGGTGCTGTTCCCAAACGTCCTTCGTATCTTCGCGTCTTCGAGTCTTTCCGCTCTGGCTGCGGCTCGCGGGCCGCACCGTCATCCCGACGCTTTCAGGCGCGGCTCCGGCGAATCGGCTTACCGGCGCTGCTGGATCCACCCGTGGCCGCACCAGCGCCAAGAGAATCAGCGCCCCCATCAGAATGCCCAAGAGGGTACCCGGGGCCATTACCTTTAAAATCTGCCTATTCCATGTGCCAAAGTGGTAATAAACCGAAAACACATCACTGACGATCAGAATCGGCAGCAGAATGGCGTTGCCCTTTTGCGCGCCGAAGGCCAGGGCAAACCCCACCACGCCCACAATGCCCAGCCCCCCGCCAAAGCCCGATTTGGCCAAACCAATTACCAGCACCCCCGCGCCGGCGATCAACCATCCCGCCAACGGGCTTATGCCGTGAGCAAATGGAATCACCCGAAAAACCTCCGCAGCGCCCCAGCTGGCGACTTGCACGCGGGGCGCGAAGCCATGAAGAACACCCCATACGCCGTACCCCACACCGAAAATCGAAAGCTGGCGCCCGCACGCCTAGTGCTTGGTCACCGCTTAACTTTCGGGTACTTCGGCTGGAAACCATTCACCGGGTCGCCGAGGGCGGCTCGCTACCGGTGCCCCGAAGGATCACCGGGTCGCCGCCGGGAAACTTTAAGGCGAGTCGCCGCTGGCGACCTGCAGCCCGGTGCTGCGGGTTCGGTGGCGTATCCGGGGCTCTTTCGCCAACCAGAAAGTTATCGCATTGACAATGCACTGGCCGCAACACCAGCCGCTACGATGAAGCAAACCGGGTATCAGTCAGGCTCGGCGCCAACTCCGCCTTCACCCCGCGGCCGGGATTCGCCGCCAGCCGCCGCAGGATACAGAAGATTGTTTCCGTGGCCTCGGGGGCACCCATAGCGGCGGCTATTTGTTCGGCCGTACCGGAGCCGCCCGCTTTCAGATGCTCCATGATTTTCCCCTGCCACGCCAGAAACGCTTGCGCTGCTTTTTTGCCGGCTTCCACACCCGGTTGATGGTAGGCGTTGATGTTGATCAGTTCCGCGTAGAGACCAACCGCCCGTTCAAACAGGGCCAGCAGAACTCCCATGCTGCGCGGGGATACCTCCTCCAGCGTGATGGTCAGGCTTTCCCGCCCGTTTTCATACAGAGCCTCCCGGGTACCGTGAAGGAAGCCATTCAGATAATCCCCGCTGGTGGCGCCCGGCTCCACTTCCAGCCGGGCGGCCGGGCTCGGGGCCTGGCCCAAGGCCGTATCCGCCAGTACTTCGATAAAGGTGACGAAGAAGTTATTTGGCCCTTCGCGCAGCTGTTGCACATAGGCATGCTGATCGGTGGAGCCTTTATTACCGTAGACGCACAGGCCCTGGTGCACCACCTGGCCGGCGCGGTTGAACTGCTTGCCCAACGATTCCATCACCAGTTGCTGTAGATACCGGCTTAACAGTTGCAGCCGATCTTTATACGGCAGCACCACCATGGCCCTCTCGCCCCGGCCCGCCCCGGCGTAATACCACATCAGCGCCAGCAAGGCCGCGGGATTTTTGCGGATATCCGGCCGGCGGGTCAGGGCGTCGGTGTCACGGGCGCCTTTTAGCATCGGCTCAATGTTGATTCCCTGCAGCGCCGCCGGCAGAAGTCCTACCGCGGATAATTCACTTTGCCGGCCGCCCACCCAGTCCCACATGGGAAAACGTCGCAGCCACTTCTCGCTGGCGGCCTGGCGGTCCAGTTCACTACCGACCCCGGTGACGGCCACCGCCTGAGGGGCAAACTCGATGCCCGCCGCCCGGTACGCCGCCTGAGCCACCCGCAAACCATTACGGGTTTCCTGGGTACCGCCGGATTTGCTGATCACCACGGTGAGCGTACGGCTAAGGTGCTGGCCCATTTGCACCAATATGCGCTCCATGCCATCCGGATCGGTGTTGTCGAAAAAGTGCGGCGTCAGGCGACGCCGAGCGACGCCCAAAGCATCCGCAACCAGCTGTGGGCCGAGCGCCGAACCGCCGATGCCAATCACCAGCAGGTCCGTGAAATTCCGGTCTTTCACGGTGCGGATGATTCCATGCCGCACTTCCCGGGCGAAAGCTTTGACTTGAGCCCGCGTTTGAGCAATAGCCTGACGCAGCTCGGGATTCGGCGCCAGCTCCGGACGGCGCAACCAATAATGGCCGACCATGCGGTTCTCATCCGGATTGGCGACGGCGCCGGCCTCGAGTTTTTCCATAGCGGCGAACGCCGCCTTCATCGCCGGCATCATCCCCGTGATAAAATCATCGCCGAAGTTCATCCGGCTGATGTCCAGCGTTAGACCAATCTTCGGACACTCACAGAGATATTGCTTGTACCGTTGCCATAATTGTGGGTTCGTCATGGTGCTTGCTCCCCAAATAGTCGCCAACCGCGGCGGCGGAAACATTGTAATGGAAATCCGTGCTACAATCCTCGCGCCCTGCTCTTGGACGGATTCAGCACAGGATGCCGGCATGACCGAGTCGCGCCTCGTATCTTTACCCGACGGCGGAATCCAGATTCACGCCCCGGCCAAGCTCAATCTCGGTTTGCGGGTATTTCCCCGCCAGCCGGATGGTTATCATCCCATTGAATCGTGGATGATGCCCATTTCCCTGTATGACACACTGACGGTCCAGCCGGCGGAAGATTTGCAATTGCTCCTCTCGGGTTGGGAGGCCGGCGTACCGGCGGACCTGGAAAACAACCTGGTTGGAAGGGCGGCGTTGCGATTGGCGCAAAGGGCGGGGGTCCAAGCCGGCGCGCGGATCACGCTGCATAAAGTGATTCCTCCCGGCGGCGGCTTGGGCGGCGGCAGTTCCGACGCCGCCGCCACCCTGCTGGCTCTGGATGCCCTCTGGCGGCTTAAACGACCGGTCGATGAATTACGCGCTTTGGCCCTGGATTTGGGCAGCGATGTGCCATTTTTCGTCGAGGCGGCCTCGGCGGTATGCCGCGGGCGCGGCGAGCGGCTGGAACCATTGGCTTTTTCGCAGTTCTGGTATGCCGTGCTCTTTATTGCACCGCGCGGCATATCGACGGGTCCGGTCTACGCGCATTTTGATGTTTTGCCCCGTGCCGCGGAAGCACCACCGTTGGATTGGATGGCGTTAAGTCGTGCCGGCGCCGCGGAAGTCAACGCCGCGATCTACAACGACCTGGAGACCCCGGCGCTGGCCGTGGCCCCCTGGCTGCGCCAACGCCGTGAGGATCTAACCCGCCGCCTGAATCGGAAAATTCATTTGACGGGCAGCGGGGCTACGTTGTTTACGCTGCTGGAGGATCCCGGCGCGGCGGCGCGTCTGGCGCACGACCTCAACGCCCAACCCGCCGGCGACTGCATGGCCGTCCCGGTGCGCCTCTATCGCCGCGGGGAATACCCCGGATAATTGGGTTGCGGCGTCGCGGCGCTTCGGTATTCTCAGGGTAGATGCCATGAGCGATTTTGTTGCGATCAATGGTCAGATCACGCCCTATGAAAACGCGCGGATCGCCCCGTTTGACGCCGGCTTTCTGCACGGAGCGGCTCTGTTTGAGACGATGCGGGCCGGCGCTGGCGGTGTGTTCCGATGGGCCGAACATCTGCAACGCCTGCAAACCAGCTCCACGGAGCTGGGATTCGACGTAAATCTGGATCTGCGTGCCACCGCCGATCTCGTCGCCGAATTGATGCAAGCCAATGGTTTATCCGAGGCCCGCGTGCGGCTGACCGTAAGCCGCGGCGATACCGCCCCGCTCGAGGCCGAATCCGCCGATCCGCCGCGCACGGTCCTAATTTCCACCGGTCCACTGACCCGCTATCCCGCGGCGCTCTATGCCAAGGGAATGACCGTGGCCATCGCCCAGCCGTCGCAAGATACCCAACGGCCCACCTGTGGACATAAAACCACCAGCTACCTCGATCGCCTGCTGGTGCTGCGCGCGGCGCAAAGAGCTGGCGCCGGTGAAGCTTTGTGGTTTACCGCCACGGAAAAATGGCTCGCCGAGGGGTGCATCAGCAACGTGTTTCTGGTGGATAACCAGAACAACGTGTTGACGCCACCCTGGCCCATGCCGGGCGCCAACGGTCGAAGATTGGTCCTGCCCGGCATCGCCCGGGAAACGGTGCTGGCGCTGGCTCAAGCGGAAGGCTTGACGGTCCGCCAGCCCACGCTGACCATGGCGGACGTGCTGGCGGCCAAGGAAATATTTTTAACCAATGTGATTATGGGCGTGATGCCGGTGGTGCGCGTACAACGGCGGCCGGTCGGCGACGAAAAGCCCGGCACGGTGACGCTGCGTTTGCGAAGCAAGTTCGAGGAAGCCGTCACCGCTGCCTGCGGCGGCGGTACGGCGGAAAAGGATATCTAATGGTCAAGTCTATCCCCCGACCCTGGACTGAGGAGCAACGCCCGGCAAGACTGGAAGACCTTTGCGCCTTTCTTGAGACCCTTGCGCCACTGGCTGCCGCGGAGCCATGGGATAAAGTTGGATTGCTCGCGGCGCCGCCGGCAGATCTCGCCAGGCGGGGCGTCGCGGAGATTCTGGTCGCCCTGGATTTAACGCCCCCCGTGCGCGATCAGGCTATTAAACTGGGCACGGATCTGCTCGTCTGCTACCATCCGCCGCTGTTTGAGCCGATCGAACGTTTGCGCTGCGACCGCCAGACCCCATCGGCTTTGGCGGTGGAGCTGGCCTATCACGGCCTGGCCATTTACAGCCCGCACACGGCGCTGGACGTTGCGCAAGGAGGTACGAACGACGCCTTGGCGAGGCAGCTGGGATTAAGACCCGGCGGCTCGCTTAAGCCCTTGGTTGGCGCACGGCACGTCAAGCTGGCCGTCTTTGTGCCGGAAGCCCACGTGGAAAAAGTGGCCACAGCGGTATTTGACGCTGGCGCCGGCCGCATTGGCAAAAATAGCCGTTACCGTCAGTGCAGCTTCCGCACCAAGGGTACAGGGACGTTTTTTGGCGATGCGTCCACCCGGCCTGCGGTGGGCCGGAAAGGGCGGCTGGAATATGTGGCGGAGGTGCGCCTGGAAACGGTCGTTCCCATCAGCTGCCTGGAGGCGGTGATGACGGCACTCAAAAAAGCCCATCCCTATGAAGAGCCGGCATTTGATCTGTTGGCCATGGAAGCTCTTCCCGAAGAACCGGGTCTGGGACGCCTGGCGAAATTGCCGAAACCGATGGAACTGGCTGCGCTCGCCAAGCGTTGCGCCGGCGCTCTGGGCCTGCCTCAGGTTCAGATGGTCGGTCCGGCCCGACGACGGATCGCCACGGTGGCGATTTTGGCCGGCAGCGCTGGACGCTGGCCAATTGAAGCCGCCCGCCGGCACCCGTTCGATGCCCTGATCACCGGCGAGCTTAAACATCACGATATGATTGCCTTGCAAGCGGCGGAATTGACCGCCATCTGCTTGGGGCACGGTCCCAGCGAGCAACCGGTGCTGCGCGTGCTGGCCCGCCGGCTGGCGGAAAAATTCCCGGCCGTACGCGTACGCTTAAGCCGGCCGGGCGTAACCCCGTATGAATGGGTAGCCGGCGAACCGCGCTGCGGCGCTTAAGTGCGCCGGCCGCCCCGTAGCCGGCCATGCCCCCATGGCCGCGGCGAACGCGCCGAGGCCTGCCCACCTCGAACCGGTCGCCCGCGAATTTTTCCACACCCCCGAGTCCAAGCCAAACAGCGGCAGCTTTGGTAGGATAGCCGCCCGTGGAATAAGGGGAATTTGATGCTGGTTATTCGACCCGTGCAAATGGCGGATTTGGACGCGCTGTTTACGATGGCGCAACAGACCGGCTACGGCATGACCACCCTGCCGCCGGACAAGGACGTGCTGCGCCGCCGGATCCAGGAAAGCCAATGGGGCTTCCAACTAGCGCCGGAGAAACCGCGCGGAGAAACGTATCTGCTGGTCGCGGAAGATTCCGCCACCGGCCGTTGTGTCGGCGTCGGCGGTATCTTATCCCGCGTCGGTGGTTTCGATCCATTCTACAGCTACCGTCTGCGGACGGAACCGTGCGTTTCCGAAATGCTCAAGGTCAACCAAACCGTAGCGTTGCTCGAATTAGTCGTGATGTACGACGGCCCAGCGCTGGTCGGAAGCCTGTTTCTGCTTCCAGAATTCCGCAGAAACGGCAATGGCCGCCTTCTGTCCTTAAGCCGCTTTTTATTCATGGCCCAGTTTCCCGGGCGTTTCCAACCGCACGTGCTGGCGGAAATGCGCGGGCAGATTGATCGCGAAGGGCGCTCGCCCTTTTGGGACGCTGTCGGTCGACATTTCTTTGGCCTTGATTTTCCGCAGGCGGATTACCTGACCTTGGCCGACAAGCGCTTCATCGCCGACCTGATGCCGCGGTATCCGTTATATGTGCCGCTGCTTCCGCCCGCGGCCCAAGCGGCGATTGGCCAGGTCCACCCGGACACCCAGCCGGCGCTGAAAATCCTCAAAGATGAAGGTTTTATTTTTGAAAATCTCGTGGACATTTTTGAAGCCGGCGCGGTCTATGGCGCCAGCCGCGACCGCATCCGCGCGGTGCGCGAAAGCCGCAGCGCGGTGGTGGCGGCCCTGGATGCGCCAACCCCCAGCGGCCCGGCCACCCACGTGATCTCCAACACGGCCCTGGATTTCCGCGCCTGCCAAGGCTCGGTTATACCAGCCGCCGATGGCTCGATTGGCCTTCCGCAGGCCACCGCGAAAGCCCTGGGCGTCGAACCCGGCGCCATGGTACGTTATGTCGCTATCCGTCCCAGCGCCGTCAAGCTCTGATTCGCCGAGCCGAAATCCATGGCGCCGGCGATTAACGGTCCGGCAAGAAATAACGTTTATGCTCCGGACAAGAAAACAGCGCGGGCGAGCAGGAAGGCACAGCCGCAAGCCGCCTAACGGTCTCTCGGCGGCGACTTGCGGCTTAGCCCCAGTCCGCCGAAGCGGATCGGGGCGGGGTGCAGCGCGGCCCCGGGTGCCCCCGCGTATAAAATCTGACCACACCCGCGGCGGTCGCCACAACGCAGCTGCGCAGCCGGCTCCAATTCAATAGGGTTTCCGCGACGGCAGTAATTCCAAGCACGGTGGCCGGCGGGCGTGGGCGAAATAGCGGCCGCCTTTTTCTTGCACGCCAATGGGCCATTGGAACGCCTTGGAAAGCAGTTGATCGGTCAACACTTGCCCCGGCGAGCCGCTGGCCTCCACCGTTCCCCGCCGCCCCAGCAGCAACACCTGCGTGGTGGACGGCGGAATTTCCTCCAGGTGATGCGTGATCATCACCCAGGCCGGCGCCGCCGGTGTAGCCCGCAATTGTTGCAGCGTGGCCAGGAAGGTTTCGCGGGCCGGCAAATCCAGACCGGCGGTCGGTTCATCGAACAGCAGAAGGCGGGGTTGTTGCACCAAGGCCCGCCCGATCAAGACGCGCATTTTTTCCCCCGTGGACAGCGTCACCAGCCGCTGGCGGTGCAGAGGCGCCAGACGCAACGCGGCCAGCAAGCGGTTGGCGCGGGCCATCTGCCGGGATGTGGGACGGTCGTAAGCCAGCGTAAGTTTTCCGAAAAAGCCGGTGCAAACCGCCTGCTCTGCCGTGAGCGTTTCATCAAAGGGGTAAACGCTCAAGGCCTCCACTACCCCCACGCTGCGTCGTAGCTCGGCAACGGGATACTCGCCTAAATGATGGCCCAGCACCTCCACCGTTCCGCGCGTGGGCCAAAGGTAACCGGTGATCATGCGCAACAGGGTGGATTTGCCGCTGCCGTTCGGCCCGACCACGGCCCCGCAGGCGCCGCCAGGCAGCGTCCAATTGATGTCGTGCAGGATGGTTCGCGGTCCACGGCGAAAACCAAGCTGATGAAGCTCAATAGCGGCGGTCCTGGTTGCGAGTTTCTGGTTTTTAGTTTCCAGTTTCTGGTTCCTGGTTTACGGCCGACTACCCCGTGGCTCCGCGTCTCCGCGCCGCATTCGCAACGGTGATGGGGACATCGGTCTCCAGGCGGGCGACTCTCTGACCGGCTGCGGGGCCACCGCGCGCCCGTTCATCGCGTTAAAACGCGGTGCTGGCAGTTCTGTTTTCTTCGTGTCCCGCATCGCCGTGTCTGCGTGTCCGTCCCCTTGCGACTTTTGGGTTTACCCTTGCGGTTTGCCGAACGGGCGCTCCAGACCGTAAACCAGGCGCGCCGCGCGGACGGTGTTGCGCAGCAACATGGCCACCGTCATCGGGCCTACTCCGCCGGGCACCGGACTTAGCCAGCCGGCCTGCGGCGCCACGGAGTTGAAATTGACATCGCCAACGGTTTTTTGGACGGTTTTACCCGTCGCATCCGGCGCCGCAACGCGGTTGATGCCGACATCAATAACCACCGCGCCGGGCCGGACGTGACGCCCCTCGATCAGACCGGGCGAACCGGCGGCGACAATCAAAATATCCGCCCGGCGCGTATGCACGACCAGATCGCGCGTGTAAATCTGGCACAGCGTCACAGTCGCCCCGCGCTCGGTCAGCAGAAGCGCCACCGGTTTACCGACAATGCGGCTGGCGCCTACCACGGTGATCTCCGCACCGCGCAACGTCGCGCCGGTTTCCTCCACCAGGGCCACCACGGCCAGCGCGGTGCAGGGGGCGATAATGGAATAACCGTACACCACATGGCCGATATTGGCAGGGTTGACGCCTTCCACATCTTTGAGCATATCAATGGCGTATTGGGCTTGCTGCGAATTGATCTGCGGCGGCAAGGGCATATGCAGCATGATGCCGGTGATGGTGGAATCCGCCGCCAGCTTGCGCAACAGGTCTTCCAATTGATCCTGGGTAACCTCCGCCGGCAGATCGCGCAAAGTATAATCAACCCCCACCTCGCGGCACATTCGGGCCTGATTTTCCGCGTACACGCGCGACACCGGTGCGTGCCCCGCCAGCACCGCCACCAGCCGAACCGGTTTGCCGGCGGCGGTAAGTTGCTGCACCTCCGCCGCTACCTGTTGCTTAATGCGAGCCGCAATGGCTTTGCCATCAATAATTTTTGCACTCATCGATATTCCTTCTCCACAGTCCAGCCCCCGCCTGGCCCCGGCCACGGCCATTCCAGCTGGTGCGCCAACCGCTTCAGTCCGTGAACGGTTACCGTCGCGCAGAGCCATACTATACCGCACGTTGCCAAGTGTGAAGCACTTGACGATGGCGGCCCCGGGGGCGGGGCGGTGGCATTTTTTGCCGGGGTTGGTGGGGTAAATCCAGCGCTGACATCTAACCCGCGTTGCATGCTGCCAAGGGGAGGGCTGATTCCAGCCTGGGCGGGCGTTGCCGGCTGACTCCTGCGGCGGAATTAGCGCATTCAGCGGCGCCGCACATTGGTAATCAGGGTCAGCCGTACTGGACGCAGGTGGGCCAACTGGAGACCCGTGAAGGAGGCCCGCGGGAAATATCGGATGCGATGTTTCCGCAAATAATGCAAGACCCGCCGATTCACCAGAACACAAAATTTACCGTCCCCGCGGGAGCCCGCCGGTCGCCGTGGCTCAACCGACGGTCCCTTGCGCTGCGTGGGGGGATCCTTCCGGGCCACAACCCGCGCCGGCCCCGTGCCGCCCGACGCGAAGGACACGGCTTGCAGAAGTTGTTGCGGATGGCTGAAAAGCTGGATTTTCCGGCCACAATAGAACACCAATGATGGCTCGATATAGCCCGCGGCGGCCATATGGAAACCCCGGGCGGCGAATTGCCGCATACGCGCCGCGGCACGCCGGCTTAGTTGCAACGCCTGGATATTGGGTAAAGTAACGGTATTGGCCAGCAGCAGCGTTAGGGCAAAGGTCCCAATGGTCACGTACGGCCAGGCGCGCCGGTTCCAGCATAACGCTCCGGCCACACCCACCCCCGCTCCCGCCGCCGCCGTCGGCACGATTAGAAAAAAAGTGGCGGAGGTGTGAAACAGCCACCACGCGCCGGCGGTCAACAGCCCCGCCAGAACCAGCCAGACCGCCATCCATACCCAGCGCGCCGCGGCAAACCAACGGGCGGCCAGAACGCTGCTCCGTCCGCGCCAGCTTTGCACCAGCGTGTCCGCGCACAGGATGATCATCGGCACAAAGAGGGGCAGAACGTACTGCACCATCTTGGTGACGAACAGCTCAAAAAGAAGCCAGGAGGGAACAATCCAAGCCAGCAAAAAAAGGTATGGTTTCGGATCGGCCGGCGGGCCGGTTCCGCGCCGCAGCCGGCGCACGGCATGGTACGCCGCGGGAACCAACAGGATGCTCCACGGCCAAAACGTGCCCCATATCGTAAGCAGGTAGAAGCCCGGCGGTTCCGCGTGATGTTGTAAACCACTGGTGGTGCGCCGTACCACATTCTGCAGGAACATCAACTCAATAAGCCGGCCCTGGCTGGACCGCCACGCGGCCAGGAGCCAGGGCGCGATCAAAGCCAAGAACAGGGGTATGCCCCATTGTGGGCGGAGGATTCGCCACCACCGCCAATCGCCACGGCGCGCGGTTTTCCATAACCACCCCGGCCAGGCAATAATCCGTTTCATCCAAGGCGTGTCAACCCATGGCCGGCGAGTCTGATTCCAGGAGCCGGAGGCGATGGACAGTGTGACCATGGCGCTGAGAACAAACAGTGGCGTGACGCCTTTGGCCATCGTGCCGGCGGCCATAGCCAGCCAGAAAATCAGCACGGTCCAGCGGGAAAGTCCAGCGGCGCCGCGGGCCGGCGGTGACAACGCCAGGTGCTCGCGTCTCGCCGGGGAACGGAGTGGTTCGGCGCGCAGACCCGGCGGCTCGGTCCCGCCGGGATAACACGGCGGGGCCGGGTGGGGGGGGGCGGGGCCGGCCAAGCCCAGCGGCTTGGCGGCATCCCAAGCCGACCAGACACAAGCCATCGCCACAGTGCTGGAGAAGATCATGGCGGGATCGGTCAGGGCCAGGCGGGCTTCCACGAAATACAGTCCGCACACGGAGAGCATGAAGGCGGCCAGCACGCCGGTGGCACGGCCAAAACGCCGGCGCGTCATGGCATATACCACCAACAGCGTCAGAGCGCTGAACAGCGCGCTGGGCAATCGGGCGGACCGGCCATGGATGCCGAAAAGCGCATAACTGATATCCATGAACCAATAGGCCAGCGGCGGTTTATCGGGAAAAATCGCGCCATTAAAATGGGGTACGGCAAAATTGTGCCGCGTGAGCATTTCCCGGGCGGCGACGGCATAACGCGGCTCATCCCGGTCAAAAAGCGGGATGCGACCCAGGCCGGGCAGATATAACACGCCCCCCAGCAACAGGATCAGCAGCACATCGGTCCAATACCGCCAACGCGCACCAGGAAAAGCGCCTCCGGCATTGCCGGCCGCATTTTTCGCGCGGCCCACGGACGAGGTGATGACGCTCAGTAACGGCCATTTACCCGTGCCCAAGCGTGAGACCATCGGTTAAATCCCGGTGACCTGAAGTTTGAATTGCCAATGTTCCAGTTTTCCGGAGCAATCCATCCCATGCTTTTCAGGCTGGGCTTGGCGCTATCTCGAATATGGCTGGCGTCTGCGGCTTGCTCCCGGCCGCCGGGAACGGCCGGCACCGTTCCCACTATTCACACGGGGTCCAGTTTTACTACCAGGCCTGATTCTCGGCCGCGTTGGTGGGATTGACGACCCGCACCGGCGTCATGCAGATGTCGAACGGAGAGCTTAAGCGTTGGATGTAAGGCGGAAGGTCTACGTCATAAGCCGAGCCGCCCGTTGGCGCCACTCCCACCTGGCTGGTATCGGTGGTTCCATTCACCACACCGGTGGCGGTGGTGTAAGTGAAAATATTGTCACCGTTTTCACCCACGTAGGGCGAGGTTTCCCAAGTCACATGGTCGTCGCCAAAGCCTACGTTCTGACCGTCGCCGGCATGATTGCCGGAATTGTAAATATAGGGGCCGTAGGTATTGTTCGTCGGCAGGGTGGTGGTGACGCGCTGATAGACACCCTCGAACGGACCATCGCCGTTGGCACTGGTTCCGTTCATCGGCGCCATATCGCTGACCAGCGGGGTCAACGTGTCGGCGTCAGTGGTGTTCCACCAGAACCCGGTCGAGTCCAGCAGCGGCCCGGTTTCACTGGTCGCTCCCCACGGAAAGTCGAGGGAATAGCTTTCGCCCTGGCCATTGTAGTTGGTGTCGATATCGGCGTTGGGAGGAGGCGTGGTGTCGGACAAGACCCCGAAATTGCTGTAATATTCAGGGCTTCCGCCGCTGGGGGGCGTGTAAAACTCCTGGGACGAACCAGCCGCCAGGGGGTCGGAGGGGCAGATAAAGCTGGCCGGGGTGCTGTAGCCCTGCAGGATCAGCATCCACAAGCCGGCCAGAGGCGCGTTAACGCCCGGCGGGGTGGTGGTTCCGTTGCCGTACCAGGTTTGCACCGTCGAGTCGGCCGTCAGATCGTTGGAGTCCGCCAGCAGATAGGGCGACTCAAACGGCGCGTTCTCATAGGTGGTTCCGCTGGCGACGCCCTGGGTGGAGGGAAACGAGCCGTTATTCGTTTGGGCGTAGGTAATCATTGACTGGATGATCCCCCGGATATTGGCCATGCAGACGGCCCGGTTGGCCAGTTCCCGGGCCTTGGCCAAGGCTGGCAATAAAATGGATATTAATATCGCAATAATAGATATGACCACCAGCAACTCAATCAGCGTAAAAGCACGCCGGGGACGCCGGTGGCCGGGGCGGGTGCTGATTTCAGGGCGGGCCATGGCGTGGGACGAATCGAGCGAACCGGGGGGAGCGAACCGGCGGGCGTGCGACGACATCTTACATTCTCCGCGGGAGGCCGCAATAAATTCAAGGTCAAAGCACGCGCTTCAATCTTGCCCCTTCTCTACTTGCTATACGTAGCAGCCCTGCCTAAGGTTCAAATATTCGTAACCGTGCCCGCGATCCGTCGCCGTCAGGACCGCTAAGGGGCGCCGATGATGGCAAATTTCCATCTATTAGCACTCCTTAGCGGGTATTAGCGGTTTCGTGCCCTCGTGCCGCAGTTTAGCCGCCGCAGCGGCCGCCTTCGTGTCACAAATCCGTGCCACAATCCCTCAAAATTTTCGCGCCGTGCGAAGATTTTATTCGTCACCAGGACCTCCTTTTATCCGGCGGACCGCTACCCCCGGCAAGGTCTCCCAAGGCGACTCCTCGATCCGCCGAGGGTCGCCATGGGCGACTAAACTATTCCGCCTCCGTGCGGACCGGGAGCTATATATTTTCGTTGCGGCTTCGCCGCGGTGGGAAATCTGTGGATCGTCTTTGGCTGTGGATCAGCCGCGTTGGGAAATCCTCGCCTGGACCCTCCTGTGTCTCGCATCCGGCCGGACTTGGCGGTAAAATAAGAATGGGCTAGAGTGATACCTGCGAGTTAGCAGGAGGCTTTCACCGGCGCGGCCGAGCCACAGGTGTGGCCGCGGGAAGACCCGCTTGGCGGGCGGCCCTCCAGGGCGCGGACTCGGCTCCGGCGAGCCGCCCGTGGGGCGAACAGGATCAGGAGCCTACAGGCGTGCGTTTCACCATGACCGCAACTAAAGCATCGACGGTTCCAGAAGGGCCGAACAAGGGGCAGGCCTATTTTAACCGCGCCCGCACCGTGGCCGAAACCGGCAACTACGATTACGCCATCGACATGTATATTGAGGGTTTGCTCCGCGAACCATCAAACCTCAAGGAACACGAAGCGCTGCGCGACGTGGCGCTGCGACGCAAGATCAAGGGGGGACGACCCGCCGGCCGGATACTGGGGGGGAGCAAGCCTTATTTCCACGGAAAATCGTCCAAGGAACAGATGCTTAACGCGGAACGGTTGCTGGCGAAAGATCCCGGCAACATCGCCCTGATGATGACCGTGCTTCGCCACGCCGTCGCGGGTGGCTTTCGGGACGTGGCCTTGTGGCTGGCGCCCATGGCGGTGCTGGCGAATCGAAATCTTAAATCACCGAATCCGAAAACCTTTCTCGACTTGGCCGATATTTTTGAGGCCCTGGAGGATTACGCCCAGGCCGGCCAGGTCATGCTGCTGGCGCAGGAGTTACTGCCCAAGGACGGGACCATCCCGGAGCGCATCCAGTCGCTGGCCGCCCGCGAAACGCTCCAGAAGGGACAGTACGAATCCTCCACCACCGACTTCAAAGAATCGCTGCGCGATAAGGCCCTGACCCGCACCCTGCTGGAAAAGGAAAGCCTGGCCCAGACCGAAGAGTACAAGCAGCAGGCTGTGCGGGAGGCGCAAATCCAGTACGAGGCCAATCCAACGGATCAGCCGACCATTGCCAAATATGTCAAGACCCTGCTGGACCTGGAAACCGAAGAAACCGAAAACCGGGCCATTGAGGTGCTCCAGGACGCCTGGCAGCGTACGCAAACCTATCGGTATAAAGTATACATCGGCGATGTGCGGATGAAGCAATATCACCGGCAAATTCGCATCTTGCGCGAGGCGGTCAAGGCGCACGCCGGTGACACGGCCCTATCCCAGGAGTTGCACAAGCTGGAAGCCGAATGCGACCAGTTTGAATTGCAGGAATACAAGGAACGGATGCGCAACTTCCCTTCGGATGCGGCGATCTGCTATGAATATGGGCGACGCCTGTATGACGCCAAACGCTACGATGAAGCGATCGCGGTCCTCCAGCAGGCTCAGAACAGTCCGCGCTACCGCAGCGACGCCCTTTATATGCTCGGCCGCGCTTTTCTGGAACAATCGATGCATCAGGAAGCCGTCGACACGCTGCAGCGCGCCATTGAAGGCTATGAGTTGGCGTCCACCGGCGACGCCAAGAGCAAAGAAATGCATTATTGGCTCGGACGGGCGCTCGAGGCGACCCGGCAGAATGCCGCGGCGGAAAAGACCTACAGCCAGATCGCTCAATGGGACATCAAGTTCCGGGACGCCCGGGAGCGCCTGGCGGATTTGCGCCGGTTGAAAGCGAATCATGCCTGACACCTTCCAGGTTGACCTGACCAAGGAATTCACCTTTGAGGCGGCACATCGTCTGCCCCAGGCCCCGCCGGGGCACCAATGCGCGCGATTGCACGGCCATTCCTTTCGCGTGCGGGTGACGGTGCGCGGTCCCGTGCCGCCGGATACCGGCTGGCTGATGGATTTCGCCGATATCCAACGGGCCTTCGCTCCGCTGCGCGAACAACTCGACCACCAGTATCTCAACGAAATACCGGGCCTGGAAAATCCCAGCAGTGAAAATATTGCCCGGTGGATCTGGCAACGCCTGGAAGGTCGCTTGCCCGGCCTGCGGCGGATCACCATCCACGAAACCTGCACCACCCGCTGCAGCTACCAAGGCCGGAGCGTCAGGTTGTAGGTTCCAGATTTCAGGTTTTAGGTGCTCGGGGCTGAAGGTTAAGTGCCAAGCTCAATTTTTGCCGATTTCAGGGGAGCCAGAAAGCGTGATTTCACGGGCCTTTCAGGACGGCGTGGACTGTTTGTACACTCGCATAAAAGACGAGGGGCAAAAATTCGCCCGGCCACCGCGATTTCCGATGGATTCGACCAGTTATGCTCCGGGAAATAGCAAAAGTCGAGCTTAGGTGCTGCAGACGGAAGATTGAATATGCAAAATGACTTAATCGCACGCCACGAACAGGCCCTCATCGGTAACTACAGCAAATTACCGGCGGTGTTTGTCCGCGGCCGGGGCACAACGTTATGGGACGCGACCGGGAAGGAATACCTCGATTTTTTCGCCGGCTTCGGCGGTACGATCCTGGGCCATTGTCACCCCCGCCTGATCGATGCAGCGGTGCGCCAGGCCAACACTTTATGGCAGGTGGGCAATCAGTTTTACACGGCCCCGCAAGTGCGCCTGGCGGAACAGGTGCGAGAAAAGGCGTTTGACGGGCGAATGTTTTTCTGCCACAGCGGCGCCGAGGCCATGGAAGCAGCGCTCAAGTTGGCCCGCTTGGCGGGCGGGGCGGGGCGCCCTAAAACCATTTCGATGCGCCAGAGTTTCCATGGCCGCACGTTTGGGGCGCTCTCCGCCACCTGCGGCCCGGCCCAGGATGGTTTCGCCCCGTTGCTGCCGGGGTTTGTACACGTACCGTTCAATGATCCCGCGGCTCTCGAGGCGCAAATGGATTCGACCACCTCCGCCGTGATTGTCGAGCCGGTGCAAGGCGAAGGCGGTGTGAACATGCCGGACCAAGATTATCTGCCCCGCGTGCGGCGCCTTTGTGACCAACACGGCGCGACGCTTATTCTCGATGAGGTTTGGACCGGTGTGGGCCGCACGGGAAAGTATTTCGGCCACCAGCATTATGGCATGGTTCCCGACATTATGACGTTGGGCAAGGCTCTCGGCGGAGGCCTGCCCGTCGCCGGCATTCTGGCCAGCCCCCGCCTGGCGGCATTCTTCAAACCGGGCACGCATGGCTGCACGCTGGGAGGCAACCCCATCTGCGCAGCCGTGGGTTCGGCCGTGCTCGACCTTCTCGAACAGGAAAATCTGCCCGCCCATGCCGCCCGGTGCGGAACGTTTTTAATGGACGCGATCCGCAATCTTCCCTGCGCCGGGCGGCGCATCGTTCAGGTGCGCGGACTGGGCTTGTTTATCGGCGTGGAATTGGCGATTCCCGACGCCACCACCGTGGTGCGGGCGGCCTTGGAGAGGGGATTGGTTATTAACGTGACGCAAAAGAATATTTTGCGTCTGGCTCCGGCCCTGATTGTCAACGAACTCCAAATGCAGCGCGCCCTGGATATCCTCGGCGCGGTGCTTGAAAGCGTGTAAGCTGCGGACCGTGCCGGTCTCTGGCCCCGCCCGGTGCTGCCCGCCCGTCTCAAGCGCCGATGGCGGCCGCATGGGGACCGAACCTCGCGCCCGATTCCTGGGCGCCGGGAAGGCTGCCCCCAAGCCGCACACACTTCAGGGCGCCAGCATCGCCCCCCAAGCGAGGTCGGAGCGCCGCGCCGCCCCGACCCCGCCCTGGCCAATTGTTTTACACTCGCCTGCGCGTGGTATATGTATAGAGATATGGGGGCGCCGGAGACGCTCGGCGCGCAATGGTTGAAAATTGCCATTTTGGGCACCGCTACTGGAGTGAAATGGCCATGCTGAAGGGCCGGCGGTGCCACGAACCCGCCACGGGACGGGCCTCAAGCCGCCGCCGGACATCGCTTGGAAAATCGATGAAATAGCCAGGCTAAACGGTGGGCATTGAGTTGCCGCCGCAGACCGGCAGGTACAGGCCGGTGATGTACGCGGCGAGATCAGACGCCAAAAAGGCCACCGCGTTGGCGATATCCTGATCGGTTCCCCAGCGTCGCAGAGGCACCGCATTGAGGTACGATGTCGGTCGTCCCTCGGCCCGCCGCGTTTCGCTGACCGTCCAGCCAGGTGCGACCTGGTTAACGGTGATGCCGTGCGGGCCGACCTCGCGAGCCAGCACCCGCAATAAGCGGTCCATGCCACCCTTTCCGGAAATATACGCCGACTGATTGGGCCAACATTGCATCAGGCATTCGGTGTTAATGCCGATGACGCGCCCCCATCGCTTTCTGATCATGGCGGGGAGAAACGCCTTGGCCATGAGAACATTTTGCAACACGCAGGAACGAAACTGACTCTCATAGTCTTCCGGGGCTTGATCGAGCACCGAGGTCCACGCATACTGGATGACGGCGTTGGTGACAACGATAGCCGGGTCGCCCAGTTCACCGGCCACCTGTTGACGCAGCGCCTCTATCTGCGTGCCCTGCGTTATGTCAGCCCGAACGGCTAAGGCTTTGTGACCGCCGCCGCGAAGCTCGGCCAGCAGGCTTTGGGCCTTCTCCCTGGCGTTCAGATAGGTGAAGGCTACGGCGGCGCCACAGTGGGCCAGGGTACGGACCATCACTCGTCCCAACTCGCCGCTGCCGCCCGTAACCAGCGCGGTTTTGCCGGTCAAATCAATCTTCATACGCCCTTCCGCAATCGCCAACAAGGCCCAAGGTGTCCGGATCTGTTCCCAGCCATCCAACGGCTGTGGTATGCCGGCCCGGATAGACTAAGCAGGAACGCGGAATAAATCCGCAGTAAGTTGAGGCTCCGCCCCGGTAGACACACTCCGCCGTGCCGTCGAACCAGCGACCAACCACGGCCCCTCGGGCCGTGCCCACCGCGGCGGAGCTTCGACCTACGGCTGGAGGCGGCTACGGAGCGCTGCCGCTGATCCACCGATTCATTCTGCGTTCCTACGTCAATCATTTCGCGCCTGGATTTTGGGGTAAGCCATGGGCCAAGTTCGAATACCCCCTGACCCAATCCGCAGGCATCAGTGTATCCCCATACGGCGAAGGTTCTCAAAACTGATTTTCAGCGACTCAAACGGATCGCGCTGGCAGACATCCTGCTCAATGATGTACCACTGCACCTGGGCCTGTTGGGCCGCCTGCAGAATCGCCGGCCAGTTTAAATTGCCTTCGCCGACTTCGGCCATGAGCTGGCTGTCCGGCCCCATTACCATATCCTTCAAGTGCAGCAGCGGCTGACGCCGGCCGAGCCGGGTGATCCACGCCGCCGGATCGCCGCCGCCATGCTGAATCCAATACGTGTCGATTTCCGCGTTGACCAGGCGCGGCTCAGCGCTGGCATAAAGCATTTCCAGACCCGTGCGGCCGTTGAACTTGCGCAGCTCGAACGAATGGTTGTGATAGGACACGGCCAACCCGAGGGGCTGAAGCGTCTTAGCCAGGCGGTTCAGTTCCTGGCCGAAATCACCGTAGCGCCCTGCACTGCGGTACGGTTCCGGCGCCACCGGCACCGCGGTATGGCGGCAGCCCCAGAGCTGATGTTCCTCCGCCACTTGCTGCGGTTGATCGCGCAGACGCTCGAATCCCACATGGGTGGCGCAGCAGGTAAGCCCCTCATTGGAAAGAATTTTCGCGAGTTCCTTGGGCGCGATCGGGCCAAAAGCGGAAACCTGGATGGCTTCAAATCCGAGCTTCCGAACTTTGGCGCAGGTGCGCGCGATATCCGGGGGCGATTGGCAGAAGTCGCGCAGCGTGTACATCTGAGCGGCAAGGGCGGATCTTTCGGCCATGGATATTCCTCCTTTACTCTGGCGGTGGGTCCGTCGGTTTTATACTTTCTTAGCCCAGCGGACTGGTCTATGCCGTGCCAACCTAACGTCCCTTAAACGATACCTTTTTTCAGCAGCTGCGGCACATCATACTGGTACAGCTTCTCCCGCGCTTCCGCGGGCAAGTCAAGTGAAGCCAGCAGAACGGTCAAGCCATTGCCATAGCCGTCACGGCCCAACAACAACCGCTCGGCGAACCGGAGCAAAAATTCACGGGCGTCGCTAACGACTTTTTCCGGTTTCGCAGGAACGGAAAAGCATAATTTCACGGGCCTTTCAGGATGGGGTGGAGTTGTGGCGCACCCGCACCACACCTGGGGTTTGCAAAAACTTGCCCCGCCACTGCAAGTTCCGAAGGATTCGATCCTTTATGCTCCCGAAAAATGGCAAAAGTTGAGCTAAGGCACAGTAAACCTGCTGTTCACCATCCACGCCCGACAGCACTGCCCCATCGGTCAGATCGGCGTTATGCCCCACAGTCCACCATCGACGCGCAGGGTGATGCCATTGATGTATGATGCCTCCGCGGACGCCAGAAACACTGCGGCATTGCCGATATCTTCCGGCGTGCCGATGCGCCCCATGGGTACGCGCTGTTTCAATAACGCCGCGTTTTCCGGTATTTCCCAGTGGAAGGCCGTCATGGGGGTGAGAATCATGCCCGGCGCGATGGCATTGCAGGTAATGCCATACTTGCCCAGTGCTGTGGAAAAACCGACCATGGCCATGCGCAGGCCGCTTTTCGCGGCGGCGTAGTCTACCTGCTTGGGTGAGGTTAGGGTATCGGCCCCGGAAGTGATAAAGATAATGCGGCCGCCTCGCCCGCGCGGAATCATGCGCCGCGCCACGGCCTGCGTGCAATGAAACGCACCGGTTAAATTGACGTCAATGGTCTTTTGCCATACCTCCGGCGACAACTCCATGATTTCGATGAACGGACAAATGCCGGCATTGTTGACGAGCACATCTATGCCGCCGAATTTCTTCATGGTCTGCTCCACCATCGCGTCCACCTGTCCACGATCGGTAATGTCACACGCGAGGGCCGCGGCATCCGTTGCTCCCGCCGCACGAAGCTGATCCGCCGCTTCACGGGCCTTTTCAACGGCGCGGTCGGCAATTATCAGGTTGGCGTTCCGGCAGGCAAAACAACGGGCGATACCCAACCCGATTCCCTGGGCCCCGCCGGTCACGATGACGGTCTGTGGTGTTGCCATACGAAGCTCCTTTCGATCCGGATGTCGTGGCGAATTTCAAGCTTGCCATACCTTCGCTCATCCAGTGGCCCTTTTTATTAGGGCTGGCAAGCTGGTTAACGTGGCCGAAGTAGAAATGCGGAATGAATCCGCAGTAGGGCGAGGATCCGCCACGGTGGATATCGCCCGCTGTGCCGTAACGGCGCCGTAGTAGGCACACTCGCTGTGCCGTCGAACCAGCGGACCAGCCACGGAACGGGGGCGGTGCCCACCGAGGCGGATCTTCGAGCCGCTGGAGGTGGCCGTGGAGTGCCGCCGGCGATCCAAGCGGCCGCCAGATCTGACCGACCTTTTGGGATACGAAACCGGATCTGGGTTTGCATCGCCGCTGCTCCCACGTCAGGATCCTCGTGCAGGGCCGATGAAATTGGTTTTCGGGCGCGCTCGCAATGCGCGTTCCGAATTCGCCGCCGCTCCGTCGTGCCAGAGCGGCTGGCAGGATGGGCCACCCGATCGGGTGCCCAGCGGATAAGGTACATCCAAGTGCGGCCCCACCGGACAACCCAAGTCTCCGACTTCGGGCAAAAGATTCAAACATCGCGGGTGGTCCAAGCGCTCTGGCCACTTCTATTCCCCGCACACGCGTACGCCGAGCATTCGATAAACCGTTTCCGAGAACGCCGGCGCATCGCCTTGCAACGAATGGGGACCATACCCTGCCCCAAAGCGGTTGGGATGACGGTTGCGGGTCTGGATCCACCTATTCAAGGAGATGCCGGTATGGGTTCCATCAGACCGCGCAGGTTCGGGCTTGCGTCCGCGATGATATGCGGCGTCATCACCGGCGGGAGAGATTCCCCCGATTGGAAGCCATACCGGCGGGATACCCTGTTCATCCCTACCGACCGTAAGCCCGGTGTCATTACGACCCTGCCGGAAGGCATGCGGATGCGAGTCTATCATCAGCTTCCCGGATTTCAGCATATTCTGGTCTTCTCAGAAGGAGGGCGGATTGTACTTCCACACCGAACAGCGCGGGGGCTTCATTCCAAGAGGGGTTGCCACTTGATCGAAGGCCAAGAATAAATATCCCGTGCATCACCGATTTTCCAGCGGACGGTGCGGGCATTTAACCGCTGTACGCCTGGAATCCGGCTGAATCTATCCGCCCAAGCGGACCAAGCCCATTCGATGGTGATCTCGATAGGCAGCGCCATACGCCAGACCTGGGGCCGGTCGGTTTTCCGTAGCGCCGCGGCGATATCGCGGCGAATGTTCGCCCGCACCGTCTCCGGTGTGTAAAGCCGGCATGTCTCCCAGCCCGTGCCCTCCTTCGTGGCCGTGGTGGTGATGTCAGGCAGCAGGCGCCGCGCCTCTTCACAGAGCGCTTCGTCACCGGAGGCAAAGACCACCGGTACGCCGAAATGGCCGGCGTAGACCGCCTGCTGGCTCAACTCGCCGTGTTCCTGTCCGTTGATCAGAAAGCGGCACAGCTCCTTGGGAAACTGGGTGTGGTCAAGGAAGCCGTGGAGCGTGCCGGCCATGGGATGTTGACCGATCATCGCCACGGCATCCACCGTTTCATCCATTCCTTCCAACCGGGTCGGATCGTGTGAAGACAACCACACGGAGGTAGCGCGGCGATCCAGCTTTTCCTGGATGAAGCCCCGGTTGCGATTACGGCCATGGCCGTCCATGACCCGAACCTCCCTGGCGCCCGCGTCAAAGCAACCGGCTACGGCGGCGTTAACATCCGCCGTCAGTTGTTCGCGCCCGTACTTGTAATTCGCGGAGCTGTCGTCAAGGTCATAACATTGCTCCCAGCGGTCAATGCCCGCCAAGCCTTCCATATCGGTGACGATGTAGACGATTATGTTCAACTCCTTGCATAGTGCAGCGCTACTTTGCGAAAGGCGGCGGCATGTAGCGCGATCAATTCGGGGTAGTCACGTCGGAACCACGGAATACTGATCGTTCGACTGAGCGTTGCCTCGACATGCGGCAGCGAGCCGGGAGGCTGCCGAATATCGCTTTCGGAAAAGGCAATGCGCGTTGGTTTACCATCGCCGTAGATATCCGCGGAATTGAACAGTGGGTGCAGATGCAAGGGAAATGTGTTGGCGCGCGAAATTGGCGCACCTTCCGCCTTGACCGCCTGGACAAACCGCTCCACAGACAGGCCACCGAGCTCCTCGGGCACGTAATGGCCGACTGGATTGTACCAGCCCCCCATCGTGCTGTTGGAATGGACCGGGGTGCGATGGGGACGGATACCGGGCGTATCCTCCAGCAGGTCCCAGAACCGATTCAGCGCGCGTTGAATCTCGGCGATCCGCCGCGCATGATGTTTCAGTTGCACCCGGCCCATGGCGGCACAGGTCTGATTCATACGCCCTTTGACGCCCCCCACCGCCAAACCCAGCGGAATACCAGCGGGGGCACACATGCGCTTAAGCTCGTCCAAAGTCAGTTCATCCCTGGTGCGTTCGTAATGGGAAAAAGCCAAGGCGTGTTCATAGATGGACCGGTTATCGGTTACCAGCATGCCGCCTTCCCCAATGGGAAAGCTCTTGGCCGACATCATCGACATCGCCGCCACATCGCCGAAGGTACCGACCTGCCGACCACGGTAAAGCCCCCCGTGCGCATGGGAGACATCCTCAATGACCTTCAGCTGGCGCCGACGCGCCAGGCGGAGAATGGCGTCCATGTCCGCCGGGTAGCCGCAATTGTGTACGACCATGATCGCTTTAGTCCGGGGGCTCACGCGACGCTCGAGATCGTTGGGATCCAGGCACAGCGTGTCGGGATCCACGTCCGCGAAAACCACGGTGGCGCCTAACGAAAATGCCTGCAAGGCGCTGGCCCAATAGGTCAGGCTCGGACAAATTAACTCATCCCCGCGGCGCAAACCGACCGCCCACATGGCGGCCGCTAAGGCCATGGTGCCATTGGCATATCCCAGCGCAAACTTCACGCCCAGGTGGGCGGCATATTCAGCCTCAAATTGTTTGGTGATCTTGTTATCTGACATCGATCCGTCACGCAGCACCGCCAAAATCGCCTCTTCATCCTCGGCGGTCACGATCGGCCAGTGGAATAGTTCCTTCTGGTTCGCGCCGTCCGGATTCGCCTGCGGTCCGCCCTCAATCGCCAGCGGCTGACTGATGATCTCATCGGTCTCGGCTATATCCTGTATGCTGGGCATCGTCGCTTTCATCTTCACTCCAAAAATTCCACAGATTTCACGGATTGATACCGATCGCTAACCCCGATTTTTCACCACTTACGCCACAGAAGACGCAGATCTCGCTTCGATTACGATGCTGATCAGGATTACGAAATTGCGCCGTAATCATGGTTCTTGTCGTATCTGGTGTGAATACCGTCAGCGGATTTGACAGAAGCGAAGCACCCCTCAGCGCGGTCCGGGGATGTGGTATCCTGCCGCCACTGAGTACGGGGGGAGCTGGACTCGGTGCATCGCATGGCCAGACGCCCATCCTTCCATTCATCGTGCAGACCTCGCCGTCCTCGCGGTTGGCCGCCTGCATTGCGCCGCCGCCCGCAGCACCACGTCCATCCCGTGTATTCCGTACCAAAATAATCCCGGCGCCGCGGTCTCCACCGCCATTGGGCCGAAGACATCCACGCCGACGGCCGCATCTTTAGAATCATCGGCCAGCCCCATAGCAAAGGCTTCGGAGCAGGGCCGGGACGAACAGCTCATCAGGGGAATCCCGGCCGGCCCGACGAGCGCCAGCATCCGCGCGGCGTTCTGGCTGGAAGTCGCGAAACGTTTATCGATGAAAACAGGCTTGCCTCGCAGGGCGACTTTCTCAAATAAATCACGTGGCATGCGCCCGTCCACCTTGGTGCTGAAAACCAGCTCACCCTTCTCCGCGACCGTCTGGGGGTTCGCCAGAACGTCCACCCCGAATTCCTTAACTTTGGCTGTGAAACCGTCGAGCCTCGACCAACTTACAGCCCAGTCTTGGACTTGGGCCCGACCGGAAAAGGCGTAAGTTAAGCGTGCGCCATGGGGCAAGGCGGCCTGGCCATACAATATCTCCGCGGAGGCGACGCTATGAGACGGATCCAAGCCAATCAAACCAAGGCGTAATCGCGAACCCACTCTGCCCGTCCCAAAATCCACATCGGTAGCTTCCACCAGGAGCCAATCCTCAATAGCCATATCACTAGCCACGGCAATCCGCGTGCCAAAGGTGGAGCCGCGCACCTGCCAGCCATGGAGGCTTCGAATTGTTTCCGGGAGCGGACCAACATAAAGCGCGAATCTCAGCGCCCCGGAATTCACCCGTTAACGCTACGGCGGCAGGCAGATCGCCGCCAAGTGACTCCAGGGCGATTCGACAAAGCCCGCCCGCCGTTTGACGGCGAGCGCTACCTGGACCTTGATGGGCATACAGATCCGATCAGTATCCGCTTTCATTATCGTGACCACCAGCTTGACGAATACTTGACATTTGACGATAATTCGTCGATATGACTTCAGATGATCTTTCCACGGTTCTTGTCGGAAGTGGAATCTTACCCGACACGCTGGCCGAGCTGCGGCGCCACTGGAACGTCGTTCACATTTTCGATCCCCAAGAGGCTATCGAATATCTGCGTACCGCATCGGCGTTGCCCGCAGCGATCGTCGTGGGAATGGTGCCGGCGCCGGGCGCGGAGGGATTGACCATCAGGCTTTCTGACGGCGTCGTCGTAATGTCCGCGCACGTGGCGCTGCGTCACATTCTGGATATGGATGCCGATCTACCGGTGATTATTTCCGCGCACCAGAAATATCCAGCCGCCATCGTGCGGCTGATTAAAGACGGCGCTTTTGACTATGTCGTCGAACCCCCTGTACCGGAGGCTGGGGCGGAAATACAGCGGTACAATCAGGAATTGGTTGCCGCCCTGCGCCAGGCCGTGCGCTGGCGCTCGACGGTTCTGGAAAACCGTGAGCTGCGCCGGAGGCTGGCGCAAGTCGATACGGATCCGCTGGTAGTGGAAAGCCGCTCCTCGACCATGCGCCGGATCGCTTCGCTGGTCGGCAAAATCGCCCCCACCTCGGCGCCGGTATTAATCACCGGCGAATCCGGCACCGGCAAGGAAGTCATCGCCCAGACCATTCACCGCCTTTCCCCACGCCACCAGCATCCTTTCCTGGCGATCAACTGCGGGGCTTTGACCGATTCGCTGCTCGCCAGCGAATTGTTCGGCCATGTTAAGGGTGCTTTCACCGGGGCCGATCGGGATTCCGAAGGCCTGATCCGCCATGCCGGCGAAGGGACGCTGTTTCTGGACGAGTTATCCGCGGTTTCGTCATCGTTCCAAGTGATGTTGTTACGGGTGCTGGAGCAACGCGTGGCCCGACCGGTGGGCGGACAACGTGAATATCCGGTGCGCTGCCGTTTTATCGCCGCGGCTAATCGCGACTTGGCCGAGCTGGCCCGCAAGGGGCAGTTCCGGGAAGATCTGCTCTTCCGCCTGCAGGTCGTGCGGCTGGCATTGCCGCCCTTGCGGCAAAGGCGGGAAGATATTTCGGCGTTGAGCCACTTCTTTCTGGCGCAATTCAACAAGGCTTACGGCACGTCCATCACTGGCTTCACGCCGGAGGCAATGCGGCATTTGGAGCAGCAACCGTGGCCGGGAAATGTCCGTGAATTACGCAACGCGATAGAGCGGGCTATCATTCTTTGCGAGCAAGCCCGTATTCGTCCCTGCGACCTGATCGAAGACGGCCCGCCGGCCGATCGGACCATGCCGGATACGCTCGACTACCGTCAATACATGCGCCTCTGCGAAACACGACTGATCCGCGACACGCTGCAGCGCTGTCAAGGCAACATTTCCCAGGCCGCGAAACTGCTGAGCATTAAGCGCACCACGCTCCATTCCCGCCTGCAGCGTCTGCACCTTGAAGCGGGATAGTCCGAGCAGATCAAGCTGAAAAAGGCGGCGGCGGAAACTCGCTCATCCGGACGACAGATATCCTGGCCTGGTCAATCCTTTCCGCCACGGTGACAGTATCGAAATGAGCCAGCGCGTTGTAATCGGCTTCCCGGCGCTCCGAGAAGACCGTGTCGTAGAAGCGGCCGAATTCACGTAATACTCGGCCCGGTTACACCAATCGCTGGTGCAACCCGGCGCGCACGGAGCCATGTCGCGCGAATTCAATATGCTCGGCCAGCAGGACCGCGCTGAGCGCGTAAAAACATGCATAGTAAACACGGTTGCTGGCCAACCCAATATCCCTGGCGGCGTGAACCTGTTGCGCCGATCTAATGGCCTGGTCAGCCTTTTCCAAGAGCCGATTGATCACCTCTTGGCGCTCCGGCTGCTTCATACAAGAGCGCCCTCTCGTTCGACCCGCGCGGGTATCGGCAGCAGTTGGAGGCAGCCGCTTTCCCATGCTTCGACGCTGGCCACCATGATGCTCAACTGTACGTTCAATTCGAGCTGCAGGTCGAAAACAGCGCTAACGATTCGGGCTTTCTCCGCTGGATGGACAGGCCGGGCGGTGAGACCCAGAAGATCGAGGTCCGAATCGGACCGGCTATCCCCCCTGGCTTTGGAACCGAACAGGATGAGGCGCTCCACGCCGAAGCGCGATCTTAGAATAGTTGCTGCCCGCCGTAGGGCTTCGCGCTCTGTACCTTTAGGTTTATCTGCTCAACGCTACGCATGGCCCGCTCCATGGCATGATATCTTCCTGTCGGCAGGATCTTGAAGCACATCGGGCGAAATCCGGCCGGTTCGGACTGGCAGATCCCACGGTCACCCGTGGCGCGAAGATTTTGTCCGCAGGATGACAAGCCGAAACCAGGCAAGTCGCCACCAAGAAAACTTCAGGGCGACTCAACAAGGCGAGAGGCCTGCGTTAAGATGGTGGCTGTTCACGTCGCCGGTCCCCCGCTCGCACCGAGCCACTGTCAATTTTCGTCATGTTGGCCACTGTTCGCCAGGTGTGCCGGACCTCTCAGGATCGTTCGCACCGTGCGCTGGTTCAGTCCTGCCGACGCAATCTTACTATCTCTGTTTCGTGGAGCCGCCCAAGCCGGCCCCCAACAGGCTCGGCCCAAGGCCGGCAGACGGCCGGGGCGATTGCGGCGTCTGCGGCGGCGTGCCGTTCGGGTGGCCCCCCAAAAATCCCCGCCCCGCGTGGGCTATTTTTTCGGCTTTTTCCTGGTCCCGGGGCATCGGGATTGCCGCGTCAGCACCGGCCCTGTCACATTTTCGTCACCGCTTTCTCATCGGCGGCCTGTGCCGGAGAGTGTATCTGGCTGTTTTTCAACGCTTTTGGACTCTGCGCTGATTGGCACGGCTTTTGCATGTCACGTCCTTGTGAGCGGAGCCAGGCTTGAAATGGGATCGTGTGATCCCGGCCGCGGCATTCGCGGATGGAACAGTCGCTAAGGCGATGCACTTTAGCAGGAGTTGCCCATGAATACTTCCCCAATTTCCCCCGTGGCCGGCATGGTCCCCGTGTCCTCCCAGTCCGGCGCCGCCGCTGTGGCCCGGGCTGTCGATCAGGCCATCCAAGCCGAATTTGGCCCGCCGGAGCCAGTGAATTACACCGAGATCAGTTCCGATTTGCTGAAAACCGGACACCGAAAAGGGAAATCCGGTTTTACCCTGATTGAGCTGCTGGTAGTGATATCGATAATAGCCATTCTTATATCTATATTACTACCGGCCTTGGCCAAAGCCCGCGAACTGGCCAACCGGGCCGTCTGCATGGCCAATATCCGCGGGATCATCCAGTCGATGGTCACGTACAGTCAGTCCAACAACGGCGACTTCCCGGTGACTGCGTTCGAGGGGCAGACCTACGGGCTGCGCAATGTCAGAAACCAACCGACAAGCGACCCTCTCTCCAGCAGTGGCGGCATGACCGCCCCGGAGGTGGTGCAGAGCTGGTATGGACCGGCGGCAAGCGGAGCCTACCATTTTCTGACCCCCACTGCCGATATGTGGATACTGGTGCTTCAAGGATACACCACGCCATCCAGTTTTATATGCCCGTCCGATCCGATCGGTGGCCTCTCGGGTCCATCATCGGAGTTTGACACGGCAACCAGTCCGCCGAGTTATATCAGTGACTTCGGCCGATTCGCCGGCCAGGCTGATGCGACCAACAACGGCACCGAGAATTATATCGGCACGGGTTTGAGCTATTCCGCCGCGGAGCCAGTAACGCCTGATGCCCCTTCGCGGGTGGGCCAGTGGTGGACTAGCGACGGCGCCACCACCCAAGTTCCACTGGTCAGCGATATGACCCCGATGGACGGGAGCGCTACGAACGGCGACGGCCCGGGCAATGGCGTATTTCAACGCATCACCACGACCTTGCCGACAGCCAACACCTATGGGCCGTACATTTACAACTCCGGCAATCATGCCGGCGACGGCCAGAATGTGGGCTTCGGCGATGATCACGTCACCTGGGAGACCTCACCGTACGTGGGCCAGAACGGCGACAATGTTTTCACCTTTACCACCGCGACGGGCGTGGTGAATGGCACCACGGACACCGACCAGGTTGGGATTAGCGGTACGAACTATATCTTGCCAGTCCCTATAATCGGAACCTTAGCCCCCCCGTTCGACACCTGCATGGTGCCGGAGCGCGTGGTCAATCCCAACGAAGCCAGCGCGGGCAATGCGTGGTGATGTTCTTAGGATGAAAACTGAGAATAAGCACTTAAAAACCAATTTGACACGAGTTAGCGCGGGTTTTAAAAACCCGCGCTTTTTTTAAATCTTTTGCAGGAGCTTGCGTATGCCACTGGCCACACGCGGGGGGTTGGTATTCCTGACACGGGCGGCGATCGGGGTGACGATTTCAGTCGCTGCGGCCGCCCCGCCGCGGGCAACCGCGAGTGAATCCATCCATCAAGGCCTGATAACTGTTACCGCCGCGTCCAATGGCCGTCTAAACATTCAGGCAGGCTCAAATCGGTACATTGTGACCAGCGGTTTTTCCTACCCCGGTACCCGTATCGGCTGGAACACCTTTGCCGCGACGCGAGGCAGCGACCAGCCCGGCTGGGTGCCATTGGTCCGCCGTCCAACTCCCAAGGCGTTGGCCATCACCGCCCAGGGATCAACTTATCGAATTCAGCGCCGGATTACCGTGGCGGGCGATAAAATCCGGATCATTGACCGCTTTACCAATATCAGTTCGGCGCCCGCCGGCGTCTTTATCCACGACCGCCTGACTGCCGCCAACCCCTTTGTTGAGTCGATCATCCCCGGCGGGGCGGAAAACCCCACCGTGTACCTGCGGGGCCGCAAGCAGGTGCTGGGCCTTGTCGTGACCGATGATCTGGGACGGCTCTTGATGCAAGCCAGCGTCACCGGGGCCCGGCTCCACCTGCGTTTTGGCGAGGGCCTGCCAACCTTGGCCTTGGCGCCGGGCGAGAGCTACCACCTGCATTGGACCATTTACGTGCTGCCGGCCCGAACCAGCTATTTCGATTTTATGAACCGGCTGCGCCGCGCCTGGCGCTGCAATTTCCCCATCGAAGGCTTCTGGAAAGGCTTTAACGTGGCCCCCCAATCTTCCAATCGCCAAATTCCATTGCTGAACCATCCGAAAAAGCTACGCGCGTGGATTGACCGGTACGGCCTGCAGACCGGCATCGTCGTACTGGGACCTTGGATAGGTTACGATCCGTATTGCCAATGCAGTTATGACTGGACGCAAAAAGAATATCTGCATCGGGCACGCCGCGCCGTCCGGGTCTTTCACGAGGTGGACCCGAAAATCAAAGTGATCGGGATGATCGAAACGGACCTGATAAAAATCGTACCCAAACAGATCCCAGGTGGCCAGGTATTTACAGAACTCAACGCCCCGCAATTTAAGAACGGCAAAGAACTCTCGGAAGCCTTGACCCGCCTGGTGGAAAAAGATCATCTGCCCTACCTGAACAGCATCAAGTTCAGCCCGTCGGGCCACCCCCTGATTACCGAAATCAGCTGCGGAAGCCCGCACCTGTATTTTTGGGCCTATCCGGCTCCCGGGAACTGGGTGGAAAACCGGATGCTCGGAGAGATCCACTTCGCGCTGAATAAAGTGGGCTTGGATGGGGTTTACATCGATGACTTTAACCAGACGGCCAATGTGCCGGGCGACACCTCGTTTCCGGCCTGCAGCTTTCGCGGCTGGGACCGGCATACAGCCGATGTCGATCCGGCGACTGGCAAAATCCGCCACCTGACGGTGGATTGCAGCTACGTGGGCGCACCGTCACGTTTAAAAATAATCCACGCGGTGTTGGACCAGGGAAAGTTTATATTGACCAACGGCTGGGCCACCACGCGGACGGAGCAACGCCTTCCCGCGATGCATTTCAAGGAGACATTTTGGTATTACAAACCCGATACCTATCCGGACGGCACAGAACCGCCGCTGTTGAACATGCTTTTGGGGGGCAATCTTAGCACCCCGATCAATTATGCCGTTCAGCCCAATGCCGGCGTGCAGGGCACGTGTACGGCTCGCGATTGCATGAAGGCGGTGATCGCGGGGTTGCGCAACGGTACGCCCCTGTTTTATCTGCGGGATGTCAACAACGCCCCCAGTGTCGCCACCTTTGAGCGGAACGTCCTACGGCGGATGTATCCTCTTACTCCGGTGGCGCTGCACACGGGATGGATCCAGGGGCAACAGCGGATTATCACCTGCGTTTCCGGAAGCTATCGCCTGGCCAGCGTCCGCCGGCCGCGTGTTTTTCTGTTTAGCCTGAACGGCCACCGCGTCCAACCGGATTTTAAAATCCAGCACGCCGGCGACACTTGGTGTATCACCCTGCAAATGAAAAACTGGGCCCAACTGGCCATCATCAGGTAGATGATAATGCCGCACGCGGTTTGGAACCCAAGGGATCGCATTAATTAGTTTTTTACCAGAGAAGCGGCGCGGGGCAGGCCGCAAAGCCACGCCCCCCCATGCCGGCGGGGGACGGCGCCATGGCCGTGCCTCGGGAGCCGGAGCCTGGCGACAGCCCTGGACCATACGGCGTTCATACTATGGCACGAAGTGCCTGCTGATTATCGGGTTTTCATCAATTATCGGGTGTATGGTCTATACTTGTTCATTACACAGGAATAAATGATGGAAGCTGGTGTTGGTTCGGCTGATTTCACGCCCGGAGTGGGGACGCTGCTGCAAGGCCACGGCGACGGCGTACGCGCTGTCGGCGTGCTGGCGCCGCTGGAATCAAGAGCCATCGTATTTACCCATGGTCGCATGCGGCTGGCCATCGTCACATTGGACGCGATCGGCCTGGATGCGGCAAGTGTCCGACGTATTCGCACCGCGATATTCGCACGGTGCGGCATTGAACCAGATCGGGTCCTCATTGCGGCGAGCCACACGCATTGGGGACCCGCACTGCTGAATTTTCTGGGCACTCCGGCGGATCAGCCGTGCCTCGCGGCGGCGGAGCGGGCGGCCGTCGCGGCGGTCGTCGAGGCCGCCCAACGGACCGAATCGGTCCGTCTGGCGCTGGGGGCGGCCAGCGCCTGTTTTCCTATCAACCGCCGTCCTTTGCCCGGCCACCGAAATATGGAGCCGAATCCGAGCCAAATCGCGGATCGGCGCGTTCGCCTGCTGCGGGTAGACCGTCCGGACGGAACGCTTCTGGCGGTGCTGTTTCACTTTTCCTGCCATCCGACGACGGGTTGTGGAGCCAATGTGGTTTCACCAGATTATCCCGGCCTGGCGCGCGCCCAAATTGAACACGAAATGTGCTGCCGGGCGTTGTTCATCCCCGGCTGCTTTGGAAATGTTCGTCCCGCCATCGTTGACGATGAAGGTCGATTCAAATCGGCCAGCGAAGCGGATTTGCGCCATAGCGCCGGCCAATTAGCCCGGGCCGTCTGTGGCGCGGCGGAAGCGTTGCGCACCCGCGGCTATGACGAACTGGCGGCGGCCACGGTACCGGTGCGACTGGAGTATGCGCCGCTGATTGACGAGGCCTCTTTGATCGAACGGTACCATCACTATGGGAATTCCTACTCCCCCATCCGCCGGGCTTGGGAAAATGCGCGCCAGTGCCAGGAGCGCGGCGATTTGCCGACCGGCGTGGATTCCCAGGTCCAGGCGTTGCGCGTCGGTCCGATGATTCTCGTGGGGTTGCCGGGCGAGGCCGTCCAGGAAATTGGCTTGGAGATCGAAAAGCGACTCTGGGAAAGCGGCGGCGCACGGGAGGTCTGGGCCTGTGGTTATTGCAACGACATGCTCGGGTACCTGGTTACCGAGGCTCAGAAGCGGGAAGGTGGATGTGGATATGAGCAGAACGCCTATTTCACTTACGGTAGGCCGGCGCCGTTCCAACACGAACAGCAGCGCCTCGTCGAAGCGGCGGTTCGAGCCAACGCCGCCCTGGACCAGGGCGAACGATGAAATCCCGGGAGCGAGGCTCGCGCGGCGCCCCGCGCGAGAGACTTTGGCGATGCCTGGGGTGGTAAATAGTGGTAAGTAAGAACTTCTATTGATGATCGCGACGCAGCCGTGGACCACGTCCACGGCTGCCGGGAGTAAGTCATGCCTGCTGATATTCGCCCTCCCAATGTTCTCGTGATCCTTCCGCACGATCTAGGCACCTGCCTGAACTGCTATGGGCAGGAGGTCGTCACCAGCCCAAATCTGGATCGGTTGGCGGGACAGGGGGCCAGGCTAGTCAATTTCTTTGCCACAGCGCCCGAGTGTACGCCCAGCCGCGCCGGCCTGTTTACCGGTCAATATACCCATCAGAACGGACTGATGGGGCTGTGTCATCGCGGCTGGAGCTTCAAGCGTAACGTGCGACACTTGGCCCAGGCCCTCCAGGACCGCGGTTATGGCACGTATCTGTTCGGCATGCAGCATGAAACCCAGGACGATCCGACTTGGCTGGGCTATCAACACATCGATCGCGATCCTTGCCAGCTCAGTGGCCCGGTCAGTGAACGCGTCTGCCGATTTTTACAGCAGCCTAACCTCGGCCAGCCCTGGCTTGTCCATGCCGGTTTTATTGACGTGCATCGGAGCATGGGCTGGCCCCCCGGATCCGATTTTGATCCAGCCGCCATTGTCCTGCCGGGCTACTTGCCGGATACGAAGGAGGTCCGCGCCGAATTCTGCCGCTACTACCAGGCCATTAAGAACATGGATGCGGCGGTGGGGCGCATGGTGGACCAGCTGGACACCGCCGGCCAGGCGGAAAACACCCTGGTCGTATTCGTCAGCGATCACGGCAGCCCATTTCCCGGTGCGAAATCGACCTTGTATGACGCCGGACTGCGCGTCGCATGCGCCGTGCGCTGGCCGGGTCACATCGCGCCCAGGCAGGCCCCCGCGAACTTGCTGAGTAATATTGACCTGTATCCGACGATACTCGAAGCCTGTGACGCCCCGATCCCCCCCAATATCGCGGGGCGCAGCTTTCTGCCTCTGTTGTGTGGTCGCCCCTACGCCCAGCGCGACTGTGTGTTCGGGACATTTTATTATGACGCAGCGTATGATCCAATGTACTGCGTGCGCACCGAACGCTTCAAGTACATCCGCTCGTTCGCCCCCACTTTCGCCCAAGTTCCCAACCTTCCGCCGCAGATGGCGGCGCCACGGCACACTGGCCGCTGGATCCGCGGGGGCGACACGGATGTACAGCGCAGTGCCGCCTGGGAAGCTATGCACGGCGTCGATGGCTACGTTCCGCCGGAAGAGCTATACGATCTGGAGCAGGATCCCCAGGAACAACGCAACCTCGTGGGGATGTCGAATTATGAGGCCGTGCTGGTGGAAATGAGGGGCCGTCTGCGGGAAATGATGCGCACAACGGAATCGCCCTTGTCCACCGGGCATATCCCCCCTAGCCTGTCAAGCAGTGGCAACCGGCCTATCCGGCTGAGTGGGAACCGGGAATGAATCCGTGATTCCATGAAAGGCTGTCTCCCTTTGGTTTGGCGTGGGGGGCCTCCGGGGCGAACGCCGCCAGCGCCCGGCGCCAACTGGTCTCTGGCGGCGCGTTGATTTCCCCCGGGTACAGCATCCCGATGGCTATCGGGACTGCACCGGCTGGCCCGATACAGTGCGGCGGCTCTCCACCACGCTGTAGTAGGTGTGCCATTTGCCGTTCTTGAAACGCCGATGGGGTCGCAGGTACATGCGTACCAGTATGGCAGAGTCCCGAGAAAGAACACAAGGGGGTAGGTCTGCACTACAACCGTTTTCGCGCCGCCAACTCTCGATTGGCGGGACTTTTGCGCTGGCCGAACCGCAAACATCCCGGAAAATTGACCCGAAGTGCGAAGGTTGGGCTAGGATCCGCTGGCTGGAATCGGCTGATTCGGATTGAAGGCCACACCCAACCGGCGGAGGGCCATGATGGCCTGTATGCGGCTGACGCTGTAGAACCAATAATGCTCGGCCGCATACCGGTAGTAGCGGATGGCGTCTACTCGATCGCCGCGCCGTTCCAAGAACTGTCCTACCAGATAGTAAAGGTTTGGGGCCCAGAGCCGACGGGAGCGATTTTCGAGTTTATCGACCGCTGCCAGATTGAGTTTTCCCTTGGTCCGCAGGGCCTGCTGCAACAGGCGCGCCAACTGGACTGCGGCCGCATTGGCAGGGCCGCGGCAAGCGCTGGCCCGGGAGAGGAGGTCGTCGCGCAGGGCCGAATTGTGCAAGGAGTCCGCCACCAGCGCCGCCGCAAGAAGATCCAAGCCGCGCATTGCCGCCCCGACCCGAGCGGCGGAACGGTAGGCTTCAATCGCCCGCCGCGGGCGACCGATCAGCGCGTCAAAAGCACCGGCCATGAACTGCCAGCCCTTTTTTAATCCGCCCAGGTTACGAAGCGCAAAAGTCCGAGCCGCGGCAAGATCGCCGTGTCGCTCCACGGCGCACCAGAAATACCAGGCACAGGCCCATTTCTCCGGGAAGCGTTCGCTGGCTTGGCGCACCAATGCTTCCGCGGCGGCCCACTGGCCGACGGCGGCCGCGCAACGGGCCGCCGCCAGCAGCGGGGCGCTGGATGCGGCACCCAGTGCCGGGTCGATCATGCGCCTGGCCCGGTCATAGCGCCCCTGGTCTATCCAGCGCTCCACCGTGGTGGTGAGATACTCCGGTCGGTTCGGATCGAAGAAGATACCCATCTGGCGGAGCGCGACGATGGCCGCCACGCGATCGGAGGCGAGGAAAGCGGAAAATTCGGCCCCCTGTCGCAGGTACGGGATCGCGCGCCCACGTTCGCCGCGCAGCTGCAAAAACCGCCCGATCAGGTAGCCCAGATTGATGCGCCAACGTAGTGAAGCCCGCGTTTGTAACTGGGCCGCCTGTCCCAAGTCAAGGGACCGGCCTGCGAGCAGCGCCTGCTGGAAGAGGCCGGCCAGTTGAGCGCATGGTTCATTGCTGGGACCAGGCGATTGGTGGGCTTGGGCGAGCAGCCGATCGCGCAGCGCTTCTTGCCGGATCCCGTCGGCGATCAGGGCCGCCTCCACCAGGTTCCACGCGCGCGCGCTCGGCTCGACCTGCGCAGCGGCGCGGTAGGCCCGGATGGCGCTACGCGGGTGGCCGGTCAGGTACGCAAACGCGCCGGCCGTATAGCGGCTGGCGTTATCGAGTTTGACCACATTTTGGGATGCAAAGGCCGCAGCGGCGGCAGTGTTTCCGCGGTGCTCCATCACGCACCAGAAATACCATTCGCACGCCTGTTGCCAGGGATAGCGCTGGCTGGCCCGCCGAATCCACTGCTCCGCAGTGGCGAACCGGCCCAGCGCAGAATCGCAACGGGCCAGGGAGAACATCGGGGCGCAAGCCCAGGTTTTCGCCGCGGGGGCGGTGATGCTTTCGGCCCGGCGATAATGTCCGCGGTCCATCAGGTAATTGGCCAGGGTGGCGGAATAATTTGCAGCGGCCACGGCGTCGGAGGCCGTGTGGATGGCGCGGAGCATCGTGGCCACGTACGCTTGGCCCCGGCCCTGACGCAAATAAAGGCCGGCCAGAGTGGTTAGAACCCACGAACCGGCATGGATCGCGCCGAGCCGTTTCAGGAAAGGCTCCGCGCGTTTTTGAAACTGGGGATTGGAGCTTTGGCTATATCCCCACGCCAGAGCCATCGTTACGGGCAGGCTGTCCGGAGCGGCCTTGGTCCATACTTTAAGGTATTGCTGGTATAAGGCCGGGTCCTGGCCGCTGTACCAGATCGCGTTGGCTATGGCGTTCGGGTCGAGTGGATTCAGGTGCAAAACATCCGCCGCCACCGGCTCCATATCGGCAGGCATGTACATGAAATCCTGTTCCACTTCGTCGCTTAGCGTGCTCTCGTCGCCCGACGCCTGGTGGAACAAGGGAAAGGCGATTTCGCTCTTTATCCCCGCGGCGGCGGCGTGGGGCGCCTGGACACCCCAAGCCACGCGCAGGGCGGGCAGCACGGTGTCGGTGGGGGCGTAAACCTTAAGCGACGACAACAGCGCGGCCAATCTGGCTCGCCCCGTCGGCGTGTCCTTCGGCACGCCAAAACATTGCAATAACGGCCACCAGGGATCCTGCCCCACCAGAGGCCGAATGTGTTGCAGATCGGCGCGGATGGGGGCGTAGCCAGCGCACAAACTGAACCGCAGAAACTCCAGTTTTCGCTCGCAATTGAACACGGCGCTGGATTGCGCCAGCGCCGCCAAGGCCTGCCAGGAGGGGCAACCGCGGTCCTTTCCCGCCCGTCCCGCCGCGGCCAGGGTTTGAACCAGGCGGTGCAGAGCGCGGGGGGAATAATAACCCTGCGCTAATCGGGACTGGGCCAGCAATTTCCGAACTCCCTGCGGCAAGTTTTGCATATGGTGCAAGCGGGTGCCGAGGGAATACGCAAGCATGCGGTTCGCCAGCGCGGCAAGCTGATGTCCCAGCACAACCCCCATGTGGTTTTCCAGTATCTCCAGCAGGCATAGCGAATGGGTGGCCCGCAACGCCCGGAAGGCGATTTTTTCCTGGTAGCGCGAGATTCCTCCAAAAGAGTCCGCGCCTTCCAGGCTCATCGCCGCCAGCACCGCCGCCAAGCCGGCCTCCGGCCCGCCGCGTCCGGCGGTTTTCGCCAGCGCCATCGTGTCCAGGCTGGTATACGCCGCGATGGTGTCCGCCCACGCCGGCTTCATCCCGGCGGATCTGGCGCCAGCCCGGGCCAGGCGAATCTGTCTTTGGGCCGAGCGCGGCAGGCCGACCAGGGCGTCAACATAGGCCCGCGTCCATGGAACCGCGGGATCGCGCGGGTACTTTTGTGCCAGCAAAGCCGCATACAGCATCGCCCGTGCTTTGTAGGTGTCGCGGTAGCTGGTAAATAACTGATCGGTCAGAAGCCCAAGGTTGGCGTAACCACGGGCCAGCAGGGAAAGGGCTGAGGCGGAAAGGCCCTGCCGCTGAATCGCCTGGTCGATCTGCCGCAACGCCTCCCACTGGGCCACGAAGTTCATCTTCCCGAGCCGCCCGGCAACGGCCGGCGGGATGGCGGCGCCGGGACCTGCCGCAAGCCGGTTGGGCAAGCCGGCGCGAAGCAGCGCCTGGCGCACGGCGGAAATCCGCGCCGCCGCCAACGCTGTCAACACCGGCTCCCAGCGCCACCAGGGCACCACGCCGTAGGGCGCCTGCGCCCGCCAGATGGTTTTCACCTGACGGTGGCCAAGCCATTGGAGGCGCAGCGACAGGGAGCGCTGTGCTGGTACATCCGCTTCCACCAGACGCAGTAAACAGACCCCGGAAGCACCGCCCGAATCGACGGATTCCCCCAGACCGGCATCGCGTATCCCCAGCCCAAGCTCACTGTGGGCCGCGATCAGCACCGCCTCGCGGAACAGCTGCGTTCCGTAGGCGTTGCCGCCGCAGGCCGGCGCCGCCTGGTCGCTAAGCATGACCATCGGCGCAGTGGGCGCCGCGGCCGGGTTGACCGCTGCGGTGGCGCGGACGGTTGCCAGTAAAAATGCGATCCCTGTCCATGTGAAGGCGCGGCCAATCGTAATCATCCTGTGCCCCCCCCCGACCGATCCTCTCCCTAAGGTAATTGACGACCGGCGCGAAGCTACCGCTGACCAGTTTGGCTGTCAAGCGGCTTAGCGCCGCGGCTTGGGGGAAAGGGCGCGAAGATCGGCGCTAGTGTAGTGTCCCAGAAAAAACTTGACGTTACGAGCTTCCTGCGCTTCTCGAACATTCTGGCCCAAACGAGCAATTTACCCGCCGCACCACCGGGTCACGAGCGGGCGCCGATTGTAAAGGTCCGTTAGGGACACCACACTAGCGCTGTGGGGCCGGGCCGCCGGTGATCAGGCTCGCCACGTCGCGTTCCACCTGACCCGGGTCATAGCCGACCACGACATAGCGCAACACACCCTGCCGATCCAGGATAAACTGCGTGGGAATGGCCTGAACGTTGTATTTCGCGGAGATGGGACTCCAACCGTGCTGGCCCGGCTCAAACAGTTCCGGCCAGACCATTTTCGGATGTTGTTTCAGAAAGGCGCGCAACGGGGTGGCGCTATTATCATTGGACACCCCGACTATCTCCAACCCCGCGTGGTGATATTTCCCGTACAAGGCTTCATCGTGGGGCACGCTGGCACGGCATGGCGGGCACCAGGTGGCCCAGAAATCTATGAACACCACCTTGCCCTTCCAGGCCGCGGTGCTGAACGGCTGGCCGGCCAGCGTGGTGCCGCGGAGCACCAGCGGCTTATTCATCAGACGCCCATGGCCGGGTGGCGGCGACATAAACGCCTGGAGATGCTGGGCCAAGGGCCCCTTCAGCTGATGCAACAACATGTGCCGCGCAGAACTGGCCAGAGCCTTATTGGCGGCGCCCCGGGCCATGGTATAAACCACCAGCGTAATATCGTCATCGCGGGGATCCAGCTTCACCAGCTTGTCCACCTGACCGAGAATCGCCTGTTGATCAGCGACGTTATTGGCATCGGCCGCCCATTGCACTACCAGGCGGCTTAGCTGCGCCGCGATGACCGTGGTTTTTGAGCCGCTGTGCAGCGCCGCGTTAAGCGCCTGCGACGCCTGGGCGTCACCAAACAGTTCCAACAGCGCCAGGTAGTGGAATTTCAAATAGCGCAGGCGTGCGGCCGCGGTAGGATATTGCCGACTGAAACGATCGGTCCGCGTGACGATGTCCCATAGCAGCGGTTTGGCCTGCACGGCGATCTTGGCGCGCAGCGCGGCATCCGTGAATAAAGCCTCCGGCGGAGTTCCGCGCACCAAGTCAGCCAATTTCCGGCTGTCGATGACCAGGACCTTTTCCAAAGCCGCGGTCGCCTGCTGTTCCGGGGTCCGTCCCGCCGCGGCCCGCGCCAGGGGCGCCGGTCCCGGCGGCGGAAGCCGCCCGGTCCCTGCGACCACCGGGTTCGTGCCCACGCACGCGGCCGTGACGACCGCCAAAATAATCCCGTAATAAGGTTTGCTTCTGGAAGGCATGGGTGGACTCCTGGTGAGTAAATACCGCTCGCCGGCGGCCCAGCGCCGGTCCGCAGCGCCCGGATAATCTTAGGCGGGCAGGCAGTAAAAGCGGCAGCCAACGCCAAGCGCGCCGGGCACTGGCATTGTAGCCAAACCGACCGTAAACTCCAACTTAATAGCCAGGGGTCCAGCCACGCAGCTTAAGGAGAATCCGTTATGACCGCATCCACCTCGCCAACCGGTTTTCGCATCGAAAAAGATTCCCTCGGCCCGCTGGAGGTCCCAGCGGACGCTTATTACGGCGTGCAGACGCTGCGCGCTGTGCACAACTTCCCGATTTCCGGGATGCCTATGCCTGCGGCGTTTATCCGCGCCCAGGCCCTGTTAAAAAAAGCCGCGGCAATAACCAACCACGAATTGCAGCTTCTCGACGAAAAGCGAGCCCAGGCGATCACCCAGGCGGCCGACGAAATCATAGCCAGCCTGTTGCCGCTGGGAAATGGTAAAACAGCTCGGCAAAGTCCCGCACGCCCACACCGAGGCGAACTAGCCGAACAATTTCCCATCGATATCTATCAGACTGGCTCCGGCACCAGCACCAACATGAACGTCAACGAGGTCATCGCCAGCCGGGCTAATGAGATTTTAGGCGGCCAGCGCGGCGACAAGGCGCCGGTGCATCCCAACGATCACGTCAACCTGGGCCAGTCCAGCAATGATACGATTCCCACGGCACTGCATGTGGCGGCGCTGCAGCGAATCAAGGCGGTGCTGCATCCCGGTCTGACCCGGCTGGAGGCGGCTTTGCGAAAAAAGCAGCGCGAAACCTGGGACGTCATCAAGACCGGCCGCACCCATCTACAAGACGCCACCCCGATCCGCATGGGACAGGAATTTCTGGGCTTCGCCGGACAAATCGAACGCTCCCGGCGGCGACTGCGCTGGGCCGAAGAGGAGTTGGCCGAGGTAGCCTTGGGCGGCACCGCGGTGGGCACCGGCATCAACGCCCATCGGCAATTCGCCCCGCGCGTATGCGAATTGGTTTCGCAATGGTGCGGCATCGCCGTGCGCGAAAGCACCAACCATTTCCAAGCCCAGGCCACGCTGGATGCCGCGGTCTTGGCCTCCGGCGTGCTGAAAACCATCGCCGTCAGCTGCACCAAAATCGCCAACGATATCCGCTGGCTAAGCTGCGGGCCGCGGGCGGGTTTTGCGGAAATTGAGATTCCCGCCGTGCAGCCGGGCAGCTCCATCATGCCCGGCAAAGTGAATCCGGTGATCGCGGAGAGCCTGCTGATGGTCGGCCAGCGCGTCATCGGCAACGACGCCACCGTTACGGCGGCAGCGGTCAGCGGTAATTTTGAGCTGGTCGTCGCCCTGCCGGTAGCCGCGGCGGCCTTGCTGGAGTCCATCGAACTGCTGGGCAAAGCGGTGGAGAATTTCGCGGTGCAATGTGTCGACGGCCTTAAGGCCACGTCCCGTGGGCCGGAGTTGGTGGAAAGGGGCCTGATGCTGGCGACGGCCCTGGTCCCGGTCATCGGTTATGAAGCCGCCGCCGCCATCGCCAAGCAGGCCGCGGCCGAAGGCAAGACCATCCGCGAAGTGGCGGAGGTGAAAACCAAACTTTCCGCGGCCCAGCTCGAAAAATTGCTCGATCCGGCCACCATGGTCGAACCCTCGCCAGCGCCCTCACAGGGTGGCTGACCAAGAACCGCCACCGCGGAGTTTCGAGTTGGCGGTGCGGCCGGCCAACTCCAGGCCAAAGGAGTTAGGTCGTGTTGACGAATTTTCGGGTCATAATAAAGGCGGCGACCAGATGAACGAAGGCCATGAAAGTGCAGGCCAGTTTGTCGTAACGTGTCGCGATGGCGCGGAACTGTTTGAACCGGCCCACCA
>JAJYFE010000142.1 GCA_021785435.1 Planctomycetota bacterium | reverse complement strand
AGAAAGCGGGCGGCTTGTCAAGCCCGCGCCGAATGCGAATCTGCTCCCGGAAAGACCGGCCCCCACCAACCGCCCGCCCCCGGCGGCTCAGCTCAACGCGCGGTTACCCTCTTTGCGGAATCGCTGCTGGGTGGCGCGGAGAGGGGAGCCGCCCGGCGTTTTCAACACAGGTTCTACGGCGATGAAACAGCCGTGGTCCGTGGCGGTTTCAACTCCACTCCACCCGCGTGGCTCCGGCGGCCTTCTTCACCTTGCCCAGAAAATACGGTTTTTCACCGAGCACCCGCAGGTGGGTCATAATGGCGCGCGTAAACGTGGGCCGTACGATCAGCACAAACCCAATGCCCATATTGAAAACATTGAACATTTCGTCGCGGTCCACCGGGCCGCTCTTTTGCAGAAACTGAAAAATCGGCGGCACCGGCCAGGAATCGCGCTTCAGTTTCACCGCCAGAGACTCGGGGAGAACCCGCGGCACATTGCCCGGCAGGCCGCCGCCGGTGATATGACTCATGGCCTTGATGACATGCTTGACTTTGTAGCGTGCCAGCAGCTGGCGGACGGTGTTCACATAAATGCGCGTGGGGCGGAGCAATTCTTCCCCCAACGTGCCGCCCAGTTCAGGGACGAAAGTGTCCGGCGCCAAGCCGAGCTGGTCCAGGCAGATATGGCGCACCAGGGCATAGCCGTTGGAATGCAGCCCGCTGGAGGCCAGGCCGATGACGCTGTCACCGATTTCCACCGCCGAGCCATCCAGAATCTTCTTGCGATCCACCACCCCAACCGCGAAGCCCGCCAAGTCGAACTCGCCCGGGGCGTAGACCGCGGGCATCTCCGCCGTCTCGCCACCCAACAGCGCGGCCCCGGCTTCCAGGCAACCGTCGGAGATCCCTTGGACCAGGGCGGCGGCGACGGCCGGTTCCAGTTTATGCACCGCCAGATAGTCCAGAAAGAACAGCGGCGTACCACCGGCCACGATCAGATCGTTGACGTTCATCGCCACCAGGTCCAGCCCGACCGTATCGTACTTTTTCATGGCTGCGGCGATTTTGACCTTCGTACCGACGCCGTCGGTACAGGCGATCAACACCGGTTCGCTGTAATTATTCGCGAAGAGCTTTTCGTTGTAGTCGAGCCGAAACAAGCCGGCGAACCCGCCGTAGGGCCCCAGCACGCGCGGCCCATACGTTCGCGCGCACAGATGCTTGATCTGATCGACCATCTGGTCGCCGGCCTCGATATCGACGCCGGCCTGGCGGTAGGTCACGGAGGGTAAATGTTTTTCAGTCATGCCGCGGCAGTTTAACCGATGCTCCCGCAACCCGCGAGATGCGCTAGGGTCACCTTTAGTGGCCGAAACGCCCCCAGCGCGCCGCCAAGGTCGGCAGCACGATCAGGTTCAGCAACGTGGAGGTGCAGATGCCGCCCACAATCACCTGGGCCAGGGGGCCTTCGATTTCGCGGCCCGGAGCGCCGGCGCCCAAAGCCAGCGGCAGGAGTCCCAGCGCTGCGACCAGGGCGGTCATTAAAATAGCCGGCAAGCGATCCACCGCCCCTTCCATGGCCGTCTGCAGATTCCAAGATCGGCCTTCGCGCAGCACCAGGTGCTGGTAATGGGAAAGCAGCATAATGGAATTGCGCAGGGTAATGCCGAAAAGCGTGATAAATCCAACCAAAGCGCCCAGCGACAATACACCTCCGGAAATCCAGGCCGCCAGGACGCCCCCCACCATCGCCAAAGGCAGATTCAGCAACAGCAACAACACATTGTTACGGTGCTTGAGCACCATCGTCAGCAGCAGCAGAATGCCGATGAAGGCGATCAGCGAATGAAAGAGCAGATCGTGCAGGGCGGCAGCCGCGGCTTCGGCGGAGCCGGTGAAATTGATCAGCACGCCCGCGGGTAATTGGACCCGGGCGAGGGCGGCTTGGGCGGCCTTGACAAATTGGCCCGCGGTCACACCGGTCAGATGAATATTAATCATCTGGGCCCGCTGGCCGTTGATATGGGAAATGCGGTAGAACCCCCGGCCCTCATAAACCCTGGCCACGGCGGAAAGGGGAACCCAGGTTCCCGCCGGGGTCAGAATAGGAAGGCGGCGGATTTTCGCGACGCGGTTCCAAGGTGGCGTCAGTGTGACCGCCACCGGCCAGATGCGGGTGCCGTGATAAATATGTCCGATCAATTGTCCGCGGGCCAGCAGCTCTAGGCGCTGCATCACCGCCAGGGGCGTTAAGCCCCAGCGCCGCAGGCGCCGATAGCGCGGGCGTATTTTAATTTCTGGAGCGCTCCAGATGGTCTGCGGCGCTACGCTGCGGGCGCCGGGAAGTTTGCGCAACACGGCCGTCAGAATGGTAGTGGCTTTTTGGATGGCCCGGAAATGATTGCCCATGAGCTGAACCACCACGGGCGCTCCGGCGCCGGAAAGGGTTTCATTGATGCGCTCGGACAGAACGGTGTTATAAGAGATCAGTACGCCGGGGAATGTTTTGATCAGGCTATTCATATCGCGGCGGAAGCGGCGGGCCTGGGGCGGCGTCAGGGGGCGCACCTTCAGCAGATACTCGCTGTACTGCGGGCCTAAAACATCGCCGGCCAGATTCGGTCGGCCGGCGCGCTGCTCCACTTCTTGAAGGTATGGAATCTGGCGCAAGTCGCGCGTCAAACGGTTACCGATGGCGATGGATTGCCCCAGGGAGGACCCCGCCGGCAAAGCCAGATGCAGCACATAATTACGCTCGTTGAGGCGGGGAAAAAATTCGGTTTTCAAGAAGGCGGCGCTGGCCATCCCGGTGACGATGACGAAAGCCGCCCCAGCCATGACCGTTCGACGGTGGGATTCCACCGCGGACAGTAGCCGCCGATACCCACTTTTGATCCGCCCGGTCAGCCAGGCGTCATGGCCGCGAGCCGCCACCGGCGGCAGCAAGGTCAGGGCCAGGGCCGGCGTGAGGGTCAGCGCGAGTAACAGGGAAGAGAGGACCGCGGCGATATAGGCCATCCCGAGCGGCGCGAAAAATCGGCCCGCCAGTCCGGTAAGCCCGAAAATGGGCATGAAAACCAGAATAACCGCGAAGGTGGCGAAAACCACCGCGCTGCGTACCTCCAAGGATGCTAAAAGCACCACCCGCAGAGGCGGACGCGGCCCAGCGGCCAGCGCGTTTAAGCGCAGACGACGGGTAATATTTTCCACGTCAATGACCGCGTCATCGACCACTTCGCCAATCGCCACCGCCAAACCGCCGAGGGTCATGATGTTCAGGGTCTGCCCCAGATGCGTCAGGATGATAATGCCGGCCAGGAGTGACAAAGGAATCGCCAGGCAGGAAATAAGGCTGGTTCGCCAATCGCCTAAGAATAAAAACAGCACGATAATCACCAGGCCGGCGCCGATGAGCAGCGAGTTCATCAGGTTGTGCAGGGCAACCGTAATGAAATCCGCGGATTGGAGAATTTTTCCGTGCAGAATAATACCTTGGGCGCGTAGCACCGGCTGTAGGGAGCGCAGGGCCTTTTGCACATGGGCGCTGACGTGCAACAGGTTGGAGCGGTACGCCAATCCAATCATCAACAGCACCCCCGGCCGGCCCATGATGGATACGGCTCCCACCTGCGGCAGAGAGCCCAGACGAATATGGGCCACATCCGCCAGCGTAATGACCTGGTTCTGGTGGTAGGCTACGGTGACGCCGCCCAGCTGCCGCAGCGAGGGAATTTGTCCGTGCACGCGCAGCGTCAAGGCTTGAGTGGGGGTGGTCAGGAAAGAAGCACCGATCAGACCGGTGGCGCGACGGGCCACGGCTATAACCTGCCCGACGGAAAGCCCATATTGGATCAGCCGGCCCGGCCGAAGCTGAATCTGATAATCTTTTCGTAATCCGCCGTAGATGGCGACTTCGGAAACCCCATGCACCGCCAGCAGCCGCGGCTGCATCACCCAATCCGCGACGGTGCGCAGACGCCGCGTGTCATTGGTTCGGCTGGTGATGCCGACCACCATCACCCAGCGAATGGAACTGTTCAAAGGCATCAGCACGGGAGCGTGAACCTGGGGCGGCAATAGTCCGGATACGTCGGCTAAGCGCTGTGCGGTTAGCTGCTGATCCCGGTAAATATTGGAGTTGCCGGGAAAAAGCACTTTAACGATGGAAATTCCGGCCAGGGAATTGGAGAAGGTTTCGCGGGCATCCACGCCACCGGCCAGCGCCCGCTCAATGGGAGTCGTCACCAGCTTTTCCACTTGACGCGGGCTAAAGCCCGGGGCGAGAGTCTTGATGTTCAACTGCGGCTGGATGAAATCCGGGTAAACATCGAAGCGCGCCTGCGTGATGCTGTAGAGGCCGAAGCCGGCCATAATACAAGCCAGCGCTATCACCACGCCGCGAAAACGCAGCGCCCATTTCACGATTCGTTTGAACATGGAAACCTTTTATTTGGACGCTTCGGATGTTTCGACTGGTTGGCTCTGGTGGCTCAATTGAAGCGACAGCAGCACCGGGATACCCTTCACCGCCGCCATTTGACCCGCCCGCAGGCCCCGGGCGACAAAAAATCCGCCGGAAATGGATGGGCAGCGTCGCAGCATGACCGGGCGGAATGAGTCGCTGCCGCTGCGCACGTACAACCAACGCTCGCCCCGCCGCCAAACCACCGCGGAACGTGGAACCCGCACGCCTTTGGTCGGCCGGCCGGGTAGGGGCAAATAACCGGTAATCGCCAGGTTGGGGCGTAAGTTTTGCGCGGTCCGAACGAGATACAAAGCGGTCAGCCCGCGGGTTTTAAGATCGGCGCGGGGAGCCAGGCCGATGGGTTTTCCCACCAGCCATAGGGATTGGCCCAGTAGTTTGATCCGGGCGGTCTGCCTGGCCACCGTGGAGGAGGCGTTGGGCGGAAGCGCCAGTTCGGCCAACAGACGGTGAAAGTTACGGATTTTCAGAAGCGGTTGATTGGCGGCGACAAATTCGCCCGACCGAACCAGCACCCGTGTGATCACGCCGCTGTGCGCGGCGATCAGGGGAAGCGGCGCCTGCGACCGCGTGCCAAAGCGCAGCGCCTGCGAAATCATGGCTACGGTGTGTTTATCCGCCGCCCGCCGGGCTTGCTGGGCGACCATGGCGGCGCGGGCGACCTGCACACTCTGACGGGAGACGGCCTGCTGTTCGCCATAGAGCCGCCGCGCCCGATGATAGGCCGCCGCAGCGGTGCGCAGTGCCGCTTGCGCCGCCACGGCATCCGCTTTCACTTTGGCCAATTGCAGCATAATGGAAACCCGGGTGCTGGGGCTGATCACCGGCTCTAAGCGCATCAACCGTGTGCCGCGCGGCACATACCGGCCTATCTGCCACGCTTGGCCGGTGCTAATAACAATGCCCGGCACCGGCGGGCTAAGCACATACGTGGACGCTGGATCCGCTTCCAGCGAGCCGTAGGCGGTTAGCGTCGGCGCCTCTGTGACGGCCTGCAGTGGGGCGCTGACGATTCCCAGGTGCCGCTGCTGGGCCACGGTCAGATGAATTTCCCCACCGCGACTGGCCAAGGCTTTCGCCGATAGCGCCGGACGATCCTGGTTACCGTGGGCATTCACGGCGGGAAAAAGCATGGCCAGCGCGGCGGCGGCAAGCGTTGCCACCGGCCAGGCCGTGCCGCGGACCGGTACCGCCGTGTGCCATCTGATGGCGCGGGAGGCTGGCGAAATGGGTGGGCTGCTCGGTTGAGGCGGGCGGGTCCAGGCAAGTTCGCAGCGGCCATCGGGACAGGGCCGGCGACGGGGCTTCCGGTTCGCGTCGGAAGGCGGCGCCGATCCCGTGTCCCGTTCGCGCTCGGCCATCGGTGCAGCCGGCGATAGCCCCATCGCCGGCGCGACGAAACAGCGGCGGACCGGCGCTGCTGCCCTGAAAATCCCGCGTGCGGTGTTCACCACCCGGAGCGTGAGGCTTTTCATGGTCAACTGTCTCCAATCCAGAGGTACAAACTATTTGGCCGCGGCGGTGAACCGGTGCAGGAAGCGCGCCGGGTTGGGCTGGTCGTGCGGTTGGGCCAGGGGGCGTTGCAGGGCGTCCTCCAGCAAACCTAAGGCCAGTTGGGCGTTTTCCAGGGCCGCTAATTGATGTAGTTGCAGCAGCACCAGTTCCTGTCGCGCCTCCACCAGGTTCAGGCGGCTCCTCTCGCCTGCGGCCAGCCCCGCCAGCGCGGCCGCCACCTGCCGTTTCTGCGAAGCGATCAGGCGCCGGGAACGGCGCATCTGCCGCCAGGCGGAACAATAGCTGGCCCACGCCACCTGCGTTTGGTTGAGCACCTTCGTTTGCAACGATTCGAAGCGCCGGGCCGCCAGCAACCGTTGGGCTTGAGCCTGGGCAATCGGCCCCTGATTCTGGTTGAAAATCGGAAGCGCCGCGGAAAAGCCGAAGATAAATTTATTCGCGCCCTGATCGAATTCATAACCCGGCCCCAGATTGATATTGGGATATTGGCGGGCGATCTGCAGTTTTAAATTCGCCTCAGCGGCGACATACGCCGCCAGCAGCGCCCGCACATCCATGCGGTTAAGCAGCGCCCAGCGCTGAAGGCGGCCTACGGACAACGCCCGCATCCCTGGAAGATAGTCCCAGCGCGGCCAAAGCAACCGTACCGTCCGGAGTGCTGCCACGGGCAAAGCCAACGCCGCGGCCAATTCTGCCCGCCGCACTTTTACTTGTCCCTGCTGTCGAACCCGAGCCAGTATCGCCTGCTCCAGGGCCACTTGGGCCGCGGTAAGAAGCGGGCGGGCGATACGCCCTCCCTGGAAACGCGCCTGGATAATCCGTTCATTGCCGCGATCCAGCCGCTCCTGCCGGCGCCAGAGCGTCAGGCGGTGAAGCGAAAACCAATAATTCACCCAGGCCTGGCGAATCTGGCTGCGGATATCCCAAGCCGCTTGTCCCACCTGGTACGCCACCCTCTGGATTTGCGCCCGGGCCACAGCCAGGCGAGCTTGGCGCCGTCCGGCGGTTTCGATCGGCACATTGAAGTTAAAACCCAGAACCCAGGGATTGGTTCCGGGCGGCGATTTGAAAGCGTAGGCCGGTGAAAATCCCACGCTGGGATTCGGCCGTTCGCCGGCTGTGATAAGGCCGGCCCAGGCCACGGCCAACTGCGCACGCAGCTGCCGCAGCGCCGGGCGGTAATACCATCCCGCCGCCACCAGAGCCGGCAGATTCCAATCCTGGGGAAACGCTTTCGGCAGCCGCAGATGCTGGCTGGCCACAAACGCCGTTACCGCCGGCGCCCGCAGGGAGCGTTTTTGAAACCGCGGCAGCCACGCCGCCGGATGCAGCGGGCGGGGGGAATATTCGGCACAGCCCGCCAGCAGAAACAGCAGGGGCAGGCAGGCGCATCGTGGATTCACGTTCATCCCAAGAGTATACGATGAGCCTGCTTACAGAAAGCTGACCGCAACCTGACAGGTTTGTCAGCTGACAAAAGTTGAGTCTGGCTCTGGCGGAAAAGACAGGGTGAAAGTAGCGCCTTGGCCAGGGGCGCTGTGGACCGCCACCGAGCCGCCGTGGCGAATCATAATCGATTGCACAATGGCCAAACCTAATCCCGCGCCGTCCGGGTGGCGCGAGCGCGCCGGGTCGGCGCGATAGAGTCGGTCGAAAATATGCGGCAGGTGCTCGGGGGCGATGCCGCTGCCGGTATCGCTTACGATTACTTCTAATCCACGGTCCGTCCGCGGTTGCACCTGAATCGTCACGCTTCCGCCGGCGGACGTGTAGTTCAGGGCATTTGAGAGCAGATTGCTGATGGCCTGCCGCAGCAGAACTGGATCCGCGTGGACGGTTCCCTGACCGTCACAGCGGATCCGGATGGCACGGTCTTCGGCCACCGCCGCATAAAACTCCCGCACCGTTTCCGCCGCGCGGCGGGCGTCACAGGGCGTCCGCGTGCCGACGGCGGTTGGATCATCCGTCCGCGCCAGGAAAAGCAGATTATCAATCAAGCGCGCCAGCCGCGCATATTCCTCGAGGCTTGATTCCAAAGTGCGCCGATATTCCTCGGCGGAGCGCCACTGCGACAGAGCCACACCCGCCTCGCCGCGCAAATTGTTGATCGGGGTGCGCAGCTCATGGGCGAGGTCGGCCGAAAATTGGGCCAGCCGTCGAAAGGAATCCTCCAGGCGATCCAGCATCCGGTCGAAGCTGCGGGCCAGGGAGGCCAGTTCCGCCGGCCAGCCGTCGGGCCGCATGCGCTCGTGGAGTTGCCGGGCGGTGATACGCTCGGTGGCGGCGGTCATATCGCGCAGCGGCTTTAAGCCCCGCCGCGCAATCCAAGCCCCCACCAACCAGGAGAACGACGTGCCCAGCAGCACCACCAGCAACAGATCACGCCGATAATCCGCGGTTAAAGCCGTTTCCCTGGAAATATCCAGGGCCACCTGGACCACCCGTCTGCGGCGCGCCGGCGCCGGTCCCATGGCTTGGCCGGCGGAAAGCAAGAATACGTGGTGAGCGCTGACCCGGAAATGTACTCCGCGCGGCCTAGCCGTGGCGGCGGCAATGGGAAACACTCGCGGCGGCAAAAGGCGGTCCATGCCGGGCGTGGCCAGGATGCGGCGCTCTTGGCTCCCCAGGATGCGCAGGTAATACTTGATAGGACTCGTGCGGGCCTCGGTCCGCACTTCGTTGACCAGCGGGGCTCTGCCCGCCGCGCCGCGGCGCAGCAGCCGGCGGCAATCGCGGATCTTATTCACCAGAAAGGCGTTATCTTCCCGCGCCAGATTGGCCACCTGCGTCCAATACAGATACGCGCAGGCCAAAATCAGCAACAGCGCGGTGGCGCCCGTGTAAAGCCAAGTCAGCCGACGCGCCAGCGACCAATACCTGGCCGCCCGGGGGGAGGCGACTTTAGCCGGTGCGTTCCTCCAGAACATAGCCGACTCCACGCACCGTATGAATCAATTTCTGGGAGAACGGGTCATCCACCTTACCGCGCAGCCGGCGGATGGCTACCTCCAGCACATTAAAATCACTGTCGAAATTCACGTCCCACACCTGCTCGGCGATGAAGGTGCGGGAGAGTGGTTCGCCCTGGCGGCGTAACAACAGTTCGAGCAGCGCGAACTCTTTGGCGGTCAACTCCAGGCGCTGACCGGCGCGCGTGGCGCGGCGCCGTGGCAGGTCCAATTCCAGATCCGCGAGGCGCAATATTTCCGGGTGGCGTGCAGGCCCGCGCCGCAGAATGCTGCGCACCCGCGCCCGCAGCTCGGCGAAGTCGAACGGCTTGACCAGATAATCATCCGCGCCGAGTTCCAGCCCTTTCACTTTGTCCGGCACGGCATCCCGTGCCGTCAACAACAACACGGGGGTGGGCCGGCCCGCCGTCCGCAGCGCGGTTAACACCGACCAGCCATCGCGCCGCGGCAACATTACATCCAGGATGATCAGGTCGGGATTCAATAGGAGCGCTTGCTGCAATCCTTCCTCGCCGTTGGCGCAGACTTCGACGCCGAAGCCGCTTTCGATCAACCCCTGGCGCAGATAAGCCGCCGTCTTGGCTTCGTCTTCAATAATCAGAATGCGCATAAGGGCCAGCCGTTACATCAGCCCCAACTGCAGCAGGGCTTCGGGTGACATGCGTTCCTTGCCCCACGGTGGATCCCACACCAGATTCACTTTCGCCGTACGAACCGCATCCACCGATTCCACCGCCTGCTGCACCGCCGGCGGCATGGAGCCGGCCACCGGACAGCCGGGCGCGGTCAGGGTCATGTCGATAGTAACATCTTTCTCCGCGGAAATATCGATGCGATAAATCAAACCGAGATCGTAAATGTTGACCGGAATCTCCGGATCAAAAATAGTGCGCAACCGCTCGATAATGGCGGATTCCAGGCCGCGGTCAGCTACGGCGTTGTGGATCGCGGTGCCCACGGGGGCGATCCCACCGGCCGTCGGGGCCGGGCCGGCCGGGGACGCTCCGGGCGGATGCACCGGCAACGGCACGGCATGGGGATTGTTAAAGACAAAGCCCCGCCGGCCGTCTTCATCCTTGTAGCCAATTTCGGTGCCGTCCAGACTCGGAAAACTCAGCGGATCGGCCACCACGGTCAGCCCCCGTGCTTCGTTGACCACGTCATCGGGATGCCGGACCTCCGTTAAATCCAGCAGGTAATTGAAACCGGTCGCATTGCGCCCTTTAATACCGACGCGCAGCACGGTGGTTGGCCCGAGCGCCTGCTCCTGGATGATCCTCTTAATTTCGGCAGCCGCCGTTTCCGTAATCGTGATGGGCATAGGATGATCCCAATATAGCTTTTAGGTTTTAGGGGTTAGGGGCCAGGTTGGAAGCATCGCACTAAAACCTTGAACCTAAGACTTATTCGGTGGATACCGGCGTGGCCGCGTTCTTCAGCGCCGCCTGCAGCGTGTGCCAAGCCAGCGTGGCGCATTTAACCCGCACCGGAAACTCCCGCACCCCCGCAAACACCGCCAGTTTTCCCAGCCCGGCCGGGACGGCCGAAGCCTGGGGCGGCCCGGTCAGCAGATGGTGGAACTTTTCAAACAAAACGGCCACTTCTTCCAGCGGTTTACCCTGGATGGCCTCCGTCATCAATGAAGCCGAGGCCGTGGAAATCGCGCACCCGGTGCCGAGAAAACTGGCATCGGCAATGACATTGTCCTGGACCCTCAAGAACACCTGCAGCTTATCGCCGCAGAGCGGGTTGTAACCATCCGCGTGCCGATTCGCCGCCGGCAGGGCATGAAAATTCCGCGGCCGGCGGGTGTGGTCCAGAATCGTTTCCTCGTAAAGCTCGCGCAGATCCGACATCAGCCAAACACCTCTTTCACCGTTTTCAACGCGGCCGCGAGCTGGTCAATGTCCTGCCGATTATTGTAGAACGCCAGGGACACCCGCGCCGTGGCGGGAACATGGTAATGCTCCATCACCGGCTGGCAGCAATGGTGGCCGGTGCGAATCGCCACGCCGGCACTGTCCAGGATGGTTCCAATATCATGGGGGTGGACACCGTCCATCACAAAAGATGTCACCGCGACGCGCTGCCGCGGTGTGCCGATGATCCGCAAACCCGACACACCG
>JAJYFE010000141.1 GCA_021785435.1 Planctomycetota bacterium | reverse complement strand
GCTGTTGGCGATTACGGCGGTTCTGGGAATCGCGGTGGCCAAGTACGGCGCCGTATGCTTCTGGGCCGGCGGTATCGCGGCGGCGGCCCAAACGGTTCTGGCGTTTCTGGCATGGTGGGGCCTGCGGTTGGCGCGGCAGCAGGCCGCATTGGTGGACGAAGCCCAGGCTTCCGTGCGTTTTACACCGATTGCTCCGTTGGGCACGTTCCACATGAGCTACGCGGATGACGCCACCGCGCCCGTGGCCGCCGCGCCGGCGCCGGTTGAGCCGGATGAGATCACCAGCCTCGATACCGGTTTGCAACGGGTGATCATCGGATTATGTTCGCTGGGTCTGCTGGTTCTGGCGGGGGTTATCGGGTGGCTGGTGCACAGCGATTTTTCCGCCATTGCCCCCGGTAAATCCATTATTATTTCGCCTGTGCCGATTGATCCCGGCGCGGTGGTGGCCGCCGGCGGCGCCTTGGTTGTCTACTTCATCCTGGCTTCTTTTTCGCGCGTCACGCCACGGACGGAGGGCTACGGCGAAGCCGCCAACGGCATCGTGTTGCTGGGCCTGCCGGGCGGCGTCGCCCTGTTTGCCGCCGTGCTCGCGGCGTGGGCGGGGGTGGCTTACGCCAGCCAGGGTTGCGCGATTTTTATCGCCGTGGTGCTGCTGCTGCAGGCGCTGGAACTGGGGGTCAACGCCCTGCGGAATTACGGCGCCATCGAAGAAATCGATCAGGCCGGAACGGATTTGCAGCAGTTGCCGCTCGTGCCGCTGCTCACCAGCGGGTGGATCATCGGCGTGCGGGTGCTTCTGGCTGAGAGCATCGGCATCACCCGCAGCGCCAAGTCGGCGCCCGGTATTTTGGCGCGGTTGCTGCCCCGCGTGGTGGTGGCCGGACTGGTGATATTGCTGGGACTAAGCACACTGCATGTGGTTCCCACGGGCGACGTGGGTATTCTCGAGCATCTGGGTGTGACGACGCCCTGGAATCTCCGGCATCCGCTGCCGGCCGGTCTGCATGTCCTGTGGCCGTGGCCCATCGACAAGCTTCAATATGTTCCCACCGAACGGGCCAACGCGGTGGTGGTGGGAACCGAGGAGCCGCACAAATCCAAGCTCGGCCCGAATGCGTTTTCCTTCTGGTCGGAACACGTATCGATTCCCGACCGCGAGTTTCTTACCGGCGACGTCAACAGCGCCGGCGCCGCGGCCCCGCAGCTTCTGGACGGTTTTATCGCCTGCTGGTGGCGCGTAACCGATCCCGGCGAATTTTTCCATAATGTTTCCAGCGGAAATATTGTGGAGTACGGCGGCAACCCGGGCGCCGCTGCCAAACCGCGCCTGCGCCCCATGGACCAGGCCCTGGTGCACCAGGTCGCCCTCTACGCGGTTACCAGCGTTTTCGCCCGGCATTCGCTCAAAGAGATTATGCGCACACAAACCGGCCGGGTGACCGAAGATTGCAAAAAGTTCATGCAGCGGCAGCTCGACGCGATGCACTCCGGCATTAAAATTTTCGACCTGAGCATCAAAGACATTCACCCCCCGGTGGGACAGAGCCATATCACCGCGCAAGGGCGGGTACTCGGCCCGGCCGCCGCTTTTGAAAACGTGGTCAGCAAGCGCGAACTCAAGCAAGAGTTGATTGATCAGGCGCGGCAGGAGGCTTTTAAGTACGTGCAGAGTGCCAAAGGCTACGCCGTGGCGACCATCATGGCCGCCACCGCCCATAAAGACCGAGTGGTGCATCGGGAACAGGGGCGGGCCAGGGAGATGATTGTCCGGGCCGACGCCTTCGCCGGCGCTCGCCCGGTTGCCACTCTCTGGGAGTTCTATCGTGTATTAGGCAAGGTTTTTGACTCGGTGGACAAAGTCGTCCTGGGACCGGGCGTAACGCCGCCGGAAATCTGGCAGATCGGCCACCGCCAATCGGAGGCGCTGCCCCCGCCGATGAAGGTCACCGGTGGAGTTGGATCGAGCCTCGGAAATCCGATGCAGACGTCGTCCGGAGGTCAGTAAGGCCGGTCCTGAGGACCGGCCGCCCGGCGCCGCGGACGGCGTTTGGGTCCTGAAAGGGAGCAGGATTTGTGCGATAGCGGAGATTGGCGCGCGCGGCCCGCCGGGTAGATGATATATCTCGTGATGGATTGTTTTCGGAACAGTCCCACCGGGTCCAAGAGGAATCTTTCATGCGTAAACTCACCATCGGTGTCATTCTTGTGGCTGTCGTGGTCATGCTTTTCCTCGAACTATGTACGGTCGTGGCCAAGCCGTACCAGCGCATCCTGCTGGACCGCTTCGGTAAGATCGTGGCGCATCCCACCCGCCTGTGCTACAACTGGTATCTGTGCTGGCCCACCGACCGGGTGATTCGTCTGGATACCCGCCTGCACCTCTACCAAAGCGACATTCGCGAGGTGACCACCGCCGCCGGCGAGCCGATCGGCATTCGCAGTTTCGCCCTCTGGCGGATTATCAAGCCGGTGCTGTATGTGGAACATCTGCCCGGCGGCTCGCTGGAAGTACAGCGTTATCTGAACCGGAAAATCGAAGGCGCCGTCCTGAAAGTGATGGGGCAATACCGGCTGGATCAGATGTTCAACATTGATCCGGCAAAGATTCAGATGGTCCCGGCGGAGCATCAAATCCGGCAAAGCGTCAACAAAGACATGGAGAAGCTGGGAATCCGAGTGAGCCGGGTGGGATTCTCCCGCATGACGTTTCCGCCGCGCGTGGCTCTGGCCGTATATGACCGCATGAGCGCCGAGCGCGAAAAGATCGCCAGCCGGTATAAGAACGAAGGTCGCAGCGAGGCCCGGGCCATTGTCGCCAAGGGTCAGGAGCAGGCGACGGAAATCCGCAGCGAAGCGGAGAAGAAAGCCGAAGTGATCCGTGGTCAGGGCGACGCCCGGGCTTATGAAATTCTCAGCGCCGCCGAGCATTCGCCCAAGGCGCGATTGTTCTATCGCTTCTGGAAATCGCTCCAGCTCTTCAAAAGCTCCATGGGGCAGTCCACTTACTGGGTGCTCACACCCCGGAATCCCATCACCGCTCCGCTGTTTGCGGAGACGCAGACTCTGACTGATGAATCCGGCGGTGCGGTCCCCGCGCCCCACGCGCCGGCACGAACGGCTGATAAGCTCCACCTGAAAAAAAGGTAACGCGGCTTTCATCACTTTTTAAGACGGATGGGACATCGCCAACGCGCCGTTATCGAAAGCAAGCAAGGAATTCGCCGCATGACACAAACGGAACTCGAACTTGGAACGCCAGAGAGCGCCGGCCCTTCCCCGGAACCACCGGCGGCGGACGACAAGTCCGCTCTTGCCCGCTGGACCAGCGCGCAGCGCGTGCTGGTTTATTTTTTCATCGGCGTTGTCGCCATCTGGTTGCTCAGCGGCATATACAAGGTTGGCGCCGGCGAAGTTGCGCTCGTGGAGCGGATGGGACAGTTCCTCACGCTGCCCGACGGCAAGCCTTTGCAGATGGAGGCCGGCCTGCATTATCACATTCCCTGGCCGGTGGATCACGTCTACATCGTGCCCCTGGAACGGGAACAACTGCTTACCGTCGCCGACTTCGACGCCTCGCCGGCCTCTTATGAAAAGACAATAAAGATGTGGATGCGGGCGGGCTATTCCCGCCAGTTGATCGACGCCATTCTCAATCCGTATCTGATCACCGGCGATGAAAACGTGCTCCACGCCAAAATCGCCGTGCAATACCGTATTTCCAATCCGCTGGAATATCTCACTTCGGTGTATCAGCCGCGAAATCTTCCGCCGGGTCAGGGCCGACTGAACGTGCTCCGCCTCCTGGCCAGCCACGAACTGATTCTCAAGCTTGCCGGAAGTACGGTGAACGAAGCTCTCTATTCGGGCAAACAGAAACTGGAAATGGAACTGTTTAACCCGCTGCGACCGCAACGGGAGCTTCAGGCGCCCATCGACAAGCTGGGGCTGGGGGTGCAGGTGCAGAAAGTGCTCCTGGAGTACGTACACTGGCCCAGCGCGGTGGACCTGGCCTTCACGGCGGTTCTAAACGCCCGCCAGCAGGAATCGACGGAAATTCAGAACGCCATGAAAATCGCCACCCGCCTGACCACGCTGGCGCAGGGCCGGGCGCAGGCCATTGTGCACCAGGCCAACGCCGCGGCGCGCCAGCGCGTCAACCAGGTGCAGGGCGAAGCGCGGGAGTTTTCCCTGCTTTACGCCCAGTATCTCAAGCATCCGCGGGTGATTACGCTCAAGCTGCTCAGCGACACGCTCGGGGGCGTCATGCGCGGCGCTTCGCGTGTGTTTTTCGTTCAGCCGCACCAGCAAATTCTGCTCTCGCTGCCGCCGCCGGCGCGAAAAATAATCGTTCCGGCGTCGCCCTAGCGGCGCGCGTACCTCGCCCGTCCGGAATAACCGGAATAGTGTTTCATGGAGTGCTTCATGGTGGCGCAATACTCGGCCATTCAAACCCGCCAACTTACCAAGGTTTACCCCGGCTTCTGGAAAAGCCAGCAGGTGCTGGCGCTTTCGCAGTTAAACCTGCAGGTGCTCCAGGGAGAAATTTTTGGTTTGCTCGGGCCCAATGGCAGCGGCAAAACCACCACCATCAAGCTGCTGCTGGGGTTGATCAACCCCACCGCCGGCGACGCGCTGGTCATGGGGCAGAGAGCCGGCGATCAGGAAACGCGCCGCCGCATCGGCTATCTGCCCGAGGAAAGTTATCTCTACCGCTTTTTGAACGCCCGCCAGACGCTCGATTTCTATGCCCGGCTCTTTAACATGAACCGCGCCCAGCGGCGCCGCGCCGTCGATTATTATCTCGATTTCGTCGGTTTGGAACCGGCCGTTCGCAACCGCAGAATCGGCACCTATTCCAAGGGTCAGACGCGCCGCGTCGCTCTGGCGCAGGCGCTGCTGAACAATCCCGATCTGATTATCATGGACGAACCGACCTCCGGCCTGGATCCGGTGGGTATGTTGGAAATCAAGGGGATGATCGGGCGGCTCAAGGCGGCGGGAAAAACGGTGTTGCTCTCCAGCCATCAGCTGGCCGATGTGGAAGACGTATGCGACCGGCTGGTCATTCTCTACCGAGGGCAGGCGGAATTGGGCGGCGCCTTGGCTGATTTGCTGGAAAGGCGCGAAGTGTTTCAGCTTGAGGCGCGGGCGGTTTCGCCCGAGCTCCAGGAAAAGCTCATCGCCCTGGCCCGCGGCGATGGCGCGCAGGACATTCGCACCGGGCGTCCGCGGGTACGACTGGAAGACCTTTTCAAGCGGCTGGTCGACGCCAAGCGGCAGGCGGAACATCCGCAGGTATGACGGATTCGACGTGATATGGTAAAAGATGCCCCATGCGTCCCTTAGCTATGTGTCGATCATCGCCAACGTGCTGATCGGGTTGCTCGTTCTGGCGTTTGCTCTGCTGGCGTTCCGGGATGTCGCCCGGCTGCGCACCGGATTCTCGCGGGCCTGGGCCGTTGGTCGGATCTCCCTGGCGGAAGCCTGGAACGCCCGTATCTGGGCGGTTCCGCCGCTCTGGTTCCTTATCTGCCTGATTCTGACGTTCGCCCTTGTACGCAGCTACGGCCCGGGCGGCGAAGTGCGGGTTGACCTGACCATCTTTCTGCGCGCGCAGGAAATTCTCCTGCTGGTGTACCTGGGTGTTCTGGCCTGCCTGGCTCTGCCGCGGGAAAGAGAGCGGCGAACGCTCATCACCACCGGCAGCAAGCCGATTACGCGACTGGAACTGCTGCTGGGCAAGGTGATGGGACTTTCAACCGCGGCCCTGCTGATGATCCTGGTGATGATGGGCGCAACGTGGGGTTTCATGAAGGTGGTGGACGCCAGGATACGCCACGACGCGTGGACGCTCTACCATCTGCAGAAGAAAAATTACGACAAAATGGTGCGCCATCTCCCGCCGCAGGCGGGACTTTTGTATCTGGCCCGCCATGGCGTTCTGCGGGCCCAAAACAACATTACCGGCCGTCTGCGCATCGCCGGCTATATCAACTATGCCGTCAATCCACCGATCCGGGCTCTCAAGGGTGGCAGCGCCGAAACGCTGTATTTCGAGTTTCCGTCCCTGCCGGCCACGCTGCGCGCTCCTCCGCTGTTTATATTCCACTTTGGCGTGCGTTCCTTTGGCAAGCCCCGCGGACCGGCGCGTCTCCACGTGACGCTGGTGCAGCGCTCAAATCCCATAAATACCGAGGAAAAATCGCTCACGCTTAACGCCCAGGGCGCCGCCGTGTGGCAACCGAAAAAACGGTTCGCGTTCTTCAGCTACGTGAACCCCATGACCGGGCGGATATACAATCCCGGACCCGTGGTGGTCAAGGTGACCTCTATGACCGCGGGCGATTACCTGTTCATTGCCAATGGCCGAAAACCACAGAATGCCAGTTGCCTGGCGTGGAACATGGACAGAACCCGAACGCCCGGTCATACCAATTTCGTCGCGCCCAAACCCGATCCCATCATCACCGGATTCAAGTCCAATGGGAAGCAGGAAGTTGTCGGTCCAAGTTATCGCCATCCGGGTATTCCGCCGGAGGTCGCGTCTTTCGAATTCAGGCATTTGAAACAGTCGCGGATTCCCATCAACAAAAAGGGCGATTTCACCGTGCACTTGCTGGTCGGCGTTGATAAACAGATGAATGAAGCCCTGCCCGCCGAGGCCCAACTGATCGCCTACGATGTCGACAACCCGCAGGGCCGTCTGCGGCGGGTGCTGCGCATCGACGACAAGCACATCACCGTCGTAAAGCTGCCGGCGTCGCTGCTCGATGGTTCCAGCCTGGTGATTAATCTTTCCAGCATGATTCCGGAACACTGGCTCAAGATCACGCCGGCCTCGGTGGCGATTGTCCGGCCGCCATCGCCCTTCATTCTCAACCTGGCCAAGAGCGAATTGGTTGTCCTGTGCGAAGTCACGCTGTTGATCGTGATCGGCGTGACGGCGGGAACGTGTCTGGGCTGGCCGGTGGCGCTGTTGACCACCCTGGTCTGCTATATTCTCGGTAACATCGTGGAGTTTGTCGGCAAGTTGTCGCGGCAGGGCGGCTTTGGACTTCTCAACTACGTGCAGGAGAACCGCCTGAAAGGCGTCTGGTATTACCAGATTGGTTCGCTGATTTCCGCCGTCATGATCAAGATGCTTAACATGCTGGTGCACCTGCTGCCCGACTTTACCCGTTTTGATCCCCTCTATTTCATCGTCCGATCGGTCAATATGCCATGGACCGTGGCCGCGACAGATGTATTCTGGACGTTGGCCTGCGTCTTGCCGACGCTGGCGCTGGGTTACCTGCTTTTGCGTAAACAGGAGCTGGCCTGATGCGCGTGACTTTTCCCGCCGATCCCCGGAAAACCACTCTGCCCGGCCGGCCGCGCGATTCCCTTCCGCCGCCGGCGCGCCCCCGGGGGCCGGTGCGGCGCGATCAGCTTCTTTGCGCCGCCGTCGCCGTGATTCTGCTGGCGCTGATTTTCGCGCTGCAACCGGCGCTGAACCGCCGGCGGGCGAAGCTGGTTTATTCCAGTGGGCAGGGAATAGGCAATCTGTTTCTGGAATTTCCCCGCCTGACCCTTGGCGGGTTCCGCGGCATCCTGGCCATGGTTCTCTGGGAAAACGCCGAAAGCGACAAGAACCACCGGCGCTGGATCCCGCTGGAAACCGATTACAACGCCATTGCGACGCTTGAGCCGTACTTCGGCTCGGTGTACATCTACAACGCCTGGAACCAGTCGTACAACCTTTCCGCGCAGTTCCATTCCATGTCGGCCAAGTACAAGTGGGTGCTCGACGGCCTGGTGTATCTGTACAAGGGCGAAAAATTCGTACCCCACAACGCCAACATGATCATGAACGAGGCCAATGATTTTTTCCTCAAGCTGGGAACCAGTTTTGAACGGCGGTATTACTGCGCCCGCTGGCGCTATGATATTGCACACTTATATATGTATAATCAAAAATCTGTAAACCCCGCCCTCAGCACGCTCGCCGAAGTCCGCTACATCGTCCGCCGGCCGGAATTCAAGGCGTCGTTGCTGCCGGCCCGCAATGGCAAGGGGCCGCCCGGCCACGGCCTGAAAATCAACTCCCGGACCTACCGCTATGGAATAAGCCCCTTCTATTTCGCCTGGGTGGAGTACCGCCGGGCACTGGCCCAGCCCCAGAAGCCGACCGACATGGGCAGGGAGATTCTGGATTCCTGGCCGCCGATGGCGCTGCGCCTCTGGTGCCGCGATGATCTTTACTTCGCCCAGCGGCTTACCTACCGGATTTTCAGCCAGCCGCAGGCGAAAATGCTCCGGCATTTCCCGGCCCGGGCGGAGAATATCCGCGATTGCTACCGCAACGTGCGTATCAACGCGCCGCGTTCCATTCGTGAATTCCAAATATATCTGCACAAGTTTCCCAACCAGATTCCCGTGCATCGCCAGCACGTTTACGAAGTGCGCTTCTACGAGGCCCTGGGCCGGGCGGAAAGCAGGTTGTTCCAAGGGCTTCTGCGGTGGCAGGTCGATCACCGGCGCTTCCGCCTGGGCGACGCGGCCGACCGGGACCTGGCGGCGGCAACGGGCCTTTATGAGAAGGCCATCGCGGCTTACCGCCGGTACCTGGCCCTGGCATATCCACCCCAGCTCAATGGAATGCCGAATTCCGCCCTGCACCGCCAGATTCGATATCTGCGCGCCATGCGGGCGCGTATCCGCGGCATCGATAATTTCCGCCGGACCGCGGCGCATCATGCGCCAAATCTGGATTTTCTGGCGCCCCAGACGCTTTCCTACAACGATTGAGGATGGTGATGAAATTTTCCACAGTTATTTTGGCGACGGTAATCCTGGCGGGGAGCGCGACTCTTGTGATCGCAACTGCGAAGATGCCGTTCGCCAACCCCCTGGCCGGCGCCACGCCGGCCAATGTTCTGGTCTATCACAACGATGGCTTCAACGACGGGCAAAACCTTAAGGAAACCGTGTTGACTCCCGGCGTCGTCCGCAGCGCCAACTTCGGCAAGCTCCTGCGTGTACATTTGGCCGGGGCCGAAAGCGGCCAGCCGCTGTTCAAGGCGGGTGTGAACATTACGGTGGGACCGCACCAGGGTGTGCAGAACGTTGTCTTTGTCGCCCTGAATAACGACAGCGTATGGGCGATCAATGCCGACACCGGCACGGTTCTGTGGAAGACCAGCCTGTTGACCAAATTCCATGGGGTCGCCGATACGGTGGCCGCGGCAGACGGCAACCGCAGTACCGGCAGGGGCCTCCCTCTGGAAGACACCCCGGCCATCGATCCAAACACGAACGCACTCTATGTCGAATGCGAAGAAAGCGAAAAGGGGCCTGGTACGGGCGGCGCGCTTCACTGGATCCATTTGTTGTCCGCCCTGAACCTTGCCAACGGCGCCCGCTACGCCCAAACCGTCAACATTGCCGAAGGTACGGCAAATGCCGGTTACATCAGCGGACCCGCGGTCAACAGAATCGGCGGCGGACGCGACGTATTTGACGCGCGCGACCTGACCTGCCGCTGTCTGACTCTCGACATGGTCAATCACACAGTTTACATGGCCTGGGGCGACCCCGGTGATGGCGGACCTTACAATGGCTGGATCGTCGGCTACAATGCCGTCAAAAACAGGGCGGACACTTTGAAGCTCCAGGCTCTGTGGTGCGCCGTACCCAGCGGCCACGGTACCGGCAGCACGCGCTTCAGCGACGGCGCCGGCGGCATCTGGCAGGGGGGCGGCGGTATTGGCGTCGACGCCCGCGGAAATATCTATGTGGAGACCGGCAACGGAACATTCGACACCCGCTTGATCAAGGCGCCCTACAGCGGGCGTCTGAACACGGATGTGCCCAACCTGCAAGTGCCCTGTCGCGGCGATTATGGCGATTCCTGCGTAAAGCTATCTCCGGATTCGGACACCTCGCAGCAGGCCGACAACCCCAATGGTTTTGGCCTGCATGTGAGCGATTACTTTACGCCCAAAGACGAGCAGTCGCTTAACGCCGTCGATATGGACCTTGGCTCGAGCAGTCCGGTTCTGTTGCCCAATTCCGTGGGCAGCGCGCAACACCGGCAACTCTTGATCGTTAACGACAAGCAAGGCACGATTTACCTCCTCGACCGCAACAACATGGGTGGCTACCATGGCAATGCCGCGGGCCGGGGCGGGGGCGCCAACCATGTGGTGCAGGAGTTGAAACATGCGACGGGCCGGACATTCAGCACGGGCGCCTTCTACGCCGGAACCAGCGCCAATAGCGGCACGATTTATTTTGTCGGGATAGGTAGTTACGCCAGAGCTTTTTTGATTTCCCACGCGCGGATTCGCACGCGTCCGATATCGACCTCGCGGATCAGCTATGGCGCCTACAGCTATCCCGGTTCGACTCCGGAAATCTCCGCCCATGGCGGCCGTGCTGGAATCCTCTGGACCCTGGATGAACACCGGAACCGTCTGGTCGCCTACAATGCCTTAAATCTCAATGATCTTCTGTTCCGCAGCGATCAAGTTGCGGCCGATGCGCTTACGGGAAAAATTGTGACATTCAACACCCCGATGGTCGCCAATGGCCGCGTCTACGTGGGTACGAGAGATGCCTTGAACGTCTATGGGGCTGATATGCCCGGAATACGGTGAATACATTTGGTCCGTCAGATTGCGAACTTCACATCGGCACACTGCACGAGACTTGTGATCGGAATAGCCTTCGACCAAGGCGATTCGACAGCAAGCTTAACCGTAACCGTTCACGGGCCAAAAACCATATAAATAAAGGGAAATAAACGGATATTGGAGGCCGTTGGGCAGAAAACGTGCGAAAAATGGGCTTATATTGTCGAGAACCATCGTTTTTGTGCTGATTTCGCCACTTTTGCCCGCGAACGGTTACCTTCCAGCTCATCACCTGATGGGGATGCACTTGGAACGCCCCGGCCACTTCCGCCATGGTCCGGTCACCACGCAATGCCGCCAAGGCCACCTTGCTCTTGAACGCCGCAGAAAAACTCCGGTGCATCGAACCCATACTTTTTCTCCTGAACTGTTTTTCTGATCATGCTGAAAAAGTACCTTAATCGCGCGCACAGATTTTGGGGAGCACTATACCCCGAGCCCCTCCACGAAGCGGCTCATGTTCCACGGCTTGGGCGCCTGCCGCGCGTGGAAGATCCCCACCACCTCG
>JAJYFE010000012.1 GCA_021785435.1 Planctomycetota bacterium | reverse complement strand
GGCGCGCCGCAGGGAGTCCCCGTCCACCCCGCCGAAAAACGCCCCTGCGAATCTGCCTCTGGCCTCAAAACCGCCCAACCCGCTGTCCTGTCGGCTTTAGCGACCCGCCCTGCGGAATCGCTGCGCGGCTTGCCCACGGCTGGACAAACGGCCTGGGGTGGGCTATACTTAATGTATCAGTTGCGGTATCCATGAGAGAGAGTCTTTCGCTTATCTAAGCGCGGCAACAGTCGGTTCGAGGGATGAGTATGTCAGCGAGATGGATTATTTGCGCAGCGGCGGCAGCTTTAGCGCTGGCGGCAGCCGGTCTGCGTGCCTCTACCATTACAGTGGTAAGTTTCACCGCCGATGGGCACGCCGCGCTGAACACGCCTGGGACAACGCCGCCAGCCAGTTGGGATCTGGGCAAAGGCGGCAGCAGCGCCGCGGTTTTCCCCGGCAACGCGGCCTTTTCCATCTTTACCGGCGGCATGATCAGCCCGATTGCCTTGGACCTTCGCAATCAAATCCTGTCCATTTTTGTGCTCGACCAGACGCCCGGTGGCGGCGCGGGGGAAATGCCTATCAAAGACCAACAACTCGTCCAATTGACCAACAACCAACAATATATTGTTGAGATTATGGACCGTCAGACGCCGCGCGGCGGCGCGCGGACGCTGCCCATCTACTCTGGCTTGAGTTCCACCAAGCCAATTGGACCTGGGGCCGGGGCGCTTTCCTTTAGCCAAGGCTCCACGCAGACGCTGGCTGGCCAGCCGCGCGGTGCCGCTCCGGTACCGGAACCGTCCACGCTGGGTTTGCTGGCGCTGGCCGCGGTCGGAATGCTGCTATGGCGTCCGCGGTTCGCCCGCAAAGTCGCGGGCCACGGCCCAGTGCCCCGATAAGCGACGGCCCCAACAGTCCGTTCGCACCGCGGTTGTCGGCACCGAAATTCGCCGCTACGATTACCACATTGATGAGCCGACTGACCAACATTGAAAAGCCCTGCGCTGCTGGCGCCGTGGCGTTGAGCGTCGCGACTGCAAAACCTTCGCTGCTGGCTGATTTATTGATCCTGGCCAAGTTCCGTCTGACCGCCATGGTGGTAATCACGACCGCCGTGGGCTTTATCCTAGCTCGTCCGCACCGTATCGCCTGGTTGTCACTATTGGCCACCACGTTCGGTACTTGGGGTCTGGCCGGGGCGGCCGCGGCGCTAAACCAATATTTGGAAATCGCCGCGGACGGGCGCATGTTTCGCACGCAAAACCGACCTTTGCCGGCGCATCGCATGCGGCCATGGACCGCCCTGCTATTCGCGGTGGTGCTGACCTTGGCCGGCCTGGGGCTTTTATGCGGCGCGGTCAACACCCTAACGGCCCTGCTTGGTTTGGCGAACGTGGCCCTCTATGCCTTGGTGTATACGCCGCTGAAACGCCTTTCCAGTATGAACACCCTGGTTGGCGCCGTGTGCGGGGCCATCCCGCCCGTGCTGGGTTTTACCGCTGTGGAAAATACGGTTACCGCGCCGGCTTTAGCCTTGGCCGGCGTGTTATTCATCTGGCAAATTCCGCATTTTCTAGCGCTGGCCTGGTGGTACCGCGACGATTATGCCCGGGCCGGTTTTCGTATGTTATCCGTCACCGACATCCGGGGCCGCTTCACCGGCGGCGTGATTGTCCTGTATAGTCTTCTGCTGATTCCTGTGTCGTTGCTGGCGGGCCTGGTTACACGCGCCAGCGGATGGTATGATGCGGCGGCCGTTATCCTGGCGGGAGCGATGGTATGGGCTGCGTGCGGGTTGGCCCGTCACCGCAGCCGCCAGGCGGCGCGGCGTGCTTTTCTGACCAGTGTTATCTATTTGCCTTTACTGTTGCTGATGCTGGTGGCCGCGCAGGGATTGAAATCATGAAGCCCCGTGGTTGGCGACTCTTTTCCTCCGGCTACTGGATTGTCGCGTTCCTGGTAATCGTGACCCTGGCCGTGCTGCTTAAGCGAATTATTGTTCCCTTCGGACGCGGCGAATTCACCCCGATCATCGGTGATGGCCGCCACGTAGCCTCGTATCACTTTAATCTGACCCCTTGCCTGGTACCCCGCCAGACGCTGGTCGCCTCCGGCAATCCCAAAGACGCCTTACCCGCGCTGAATGATCCCGCCCTGCTGAGCAAGGCTCAAGCCACGCAGCTCAATGCCGCCCGCCGCGATTCCGGCGGATTTATCGAAAATGCCAGCCGGGTCATCGGCGTAACCATCCACGGCCAGGCGCGGGCTTATCCTATCGCCATTTTAAACTGGCACGCGGTGGTGAACGACACGCTGGGCGGCGTTCCCATTGCCGTCACCTATGATGGTTTCTGCGGCAGCAGCGTGGTCTACCGGCGCCGCGGGGCGGGGCGGAAGCTGCGCTTCGGTTACAGCGGGCTGGTCTATAACTCAAATACGGTGCTGTACGATCAGGAAGATTCCGACACCAAGGAAAGCCTATGGAGCCAGATCGGCGGCCGGGCCATCGCCGGACCGGCCGCGGCCCGGCACCAGACGCTGACCCCCCTGCCGTGTAGCGTGGTGACTTGGGGCGTATGGAAACGCATGCATCCGCAGACCACCATGATCGCCGGCGTGCCGAGGCTGTACGCCGCCTACAGTCGGAATCCTTACGCCACCTACTATGCCGATCCCGCCTACCTGCGCTATCCCGTGGTGCCCTTGTGGCGCGGCCGCGGTTTTGGATTCAAAAGCCGCATTATGCTCTTGTGGATTCAGCAGCGCTGGCATCCGTTGTTCTTTCGCCGCCTGTTCCGCCAGGCCGCGCCGGATCACCTGGTGCATTTGCGCTTAGCCGGCGCCAGGCTGATTGTACAATGCTGGCGCCAGCCGCAAGCGCGAACGGCGGCCTTGCTATGGCCGAGGCGCATTCCGACGGCCTATGGCCTGCTGTTCGCCTGGTATGCCCAGCATCCGCGGGACTTTGTTCCAGCGCCGCGCTAGGGTGGGAACGCAGAATGAATCAGGGAATCGCCGGCGGTCCGCCGCGGCATCCTGCAGCAGCCGGTCGAAGACCCACCCCGGTGGACCCAGCTCCGTACCGAGGCTTGTCCACCGGTTCGACGGCACAGCGGGGTGCATCCACCGTGGCGGATCTTCGACCTGCCACTGATTCGTTCGGCGTTCCGACTTAGCAGTGTGGATACAGCGCAGCGCGGCCCGGGTGGAACTGGGCCGTCGTGGCGCGTGATGATAACTAAGGACTTCCGTCATGGCTCACCTCAAACCCCTGGCACCTGTAAACCCTAAACACCGCGTGGACTTGAAAGACTACAATCCCGCCTCCCAGGCGCAGCTGCCGGAGGAGGCGACCGTTAAAACCCTCATTGAGCAGCATACGCAGGAAATTGGTCGGTTCCAGGAACTTCTTTACGCCGACGGTTCCAAGGCCCTGCTGGTGATACTGCAAGGCATGGATGCCGCCGGCAAGGACGGCACCGTGGGCAAGGTGTTTGACCATGTTAACCCGATGGGCATGCACGTGGCGAGCTTCAAATCTCCCAGCGCCGTGGAACGCGACCATGATTTTCTATGGCGCATTCACCAGGCCGTACCACCGCTGGGCTGCATCGGTATTTTCAATCGTTCCCATTATGAAGACGTGCTGGTGGTGCGGGTGCACGCGGATCAATTGCTGCCGCCGCACCTGCGTGACGCCCGCCATCTGTGGAAGCGCCGCTATCGGCGGATCAATGACTTTGAACGATTGCTGGCGGACAATGGGATCGTCATTCTGAAGTTTTTTCTGCACATCTCCCGGCAGGAACAGCGCCGCCGTTTCGTGCAGCGTCAGAAAAATCCGGAAAAACATTGGAAACTGGCCGCCTCCGACTTTCAGGAGCGAAAATTTTGGCCCGATTACCAGCACGCCTACGAGCAGATGCTGCGCCATACGTCCACGCCCCAGGCGCCCTGGTATATCATTCCCGCGGACCACAAATGGGTCCGCGACTATCACGTCGCCCGCATCGTCCATGACACCCTGGCGGCGATGAAGCCGCGGCCCCGGCCGGCCACGGATCCACGGCTGATCACCATGCGATTTACTTGACATCATCCGGCCGTGTCCTACCATTAACTGGAAGAAAAATAGGATTTCCATGCTGCCAGCACTGATCGCCATGCCTATCTTCAACGAAGAGCGGCACTTGGAAAAAGTTCTCCGGGAAGTGCGCGCTGCGACCCCGGCCGACATCCTGGTTATCAATGACGGCTCGACCGATTCGACCGCCGCCATCCTGGCCCGCCACCGCGACGTACAGGTGTGCCACCATGCCCGGAACCAAGGTTACGGCCAAAGTCTGATCGACGCTTTTCACTGGGCCGCCCAGCGCGATTACGAGTGGGTGATCACCATGGATTGTGATGAACAGCATGAACCGGCGATGCTGCCGGAGTTTCTGGCCGCCGCGGCGCGGGATCATGCGGATATCATCAGCGGTTCGCGTTACCTGAATCACGCGCCGGGCGCGGACGTTCCGCCGCCGGATCGTCGCCAGATCAATCGCGAAATCACCGCACTGCTCAATCGCCGCCTGGAGTTAAACCTCACCGATAGCTTCTGCGGCTTCAAAGCCCACCGCGTTTCGGCCATGCAGCGCCTTCGTTTGACCGAGCCTGGTTACGCTTTTCCCATGCAGCTTTGGGTGGAGGCGGTACGCTGTCGGTTGCGTATCGTCGAAATACCGGTGCGTCTGATTTACACCGATCCGAACCGCCACTTCGGGGGGGTGTTGGATGATCCGAAACGGCGGTTGCGGCATTACCTGCGGGTTTTCGAGGAGGCGCTGGCCGCGGCGGAGCTGGCGCGGGCAGGCGCCGCGCCGCGCCGCGTCATCGGCCGCCCGGGCCGGCGCCAGGCCGGGCGATGGCGATGCCGTGTTGTGGCCCGCTGTCAGGACCCATGCCATTAACGGGCGGCCCATGAGCGAACAGCCAGCATGGACCGCCGAACGCGGGCCGGCCGTGATACCGCGTGCGTCGCACATTGTGGTGCCGCGACGCCATGGCGAAATCCTCATGGAACCGGCCGGTGAAGTCCTGCGGCAAGCTGTGGAGGCACGCCGCGGCACGACCCCCGGCTGGGCGCCTCAAGGCCCCTGGCCGGAACTGGCCGCCATCGCCCGGCGCGAACTTTTTGAAACCATCGCACGACACGCCGCCGCCGTCGGCGATGACCCACCGCCGGTAGGGATGCTGGGGCAGCCGTGGATCATCACCGGGCATCAGTGTGAGTTCTATCACGCCGGGGTTTGGGCCAAAGTGTTGGCCGCCGATCGTCTGGCCAGCGTCACCGGCGGGTGCGCCATCGATTTAATTGTGGATCACGATCGACTGGCCCACCCTGGCTTCGCCGTACCGGTGGCTAGCGGGGCGCCGTCATCCCAGCGGCGTCTGACGCGCCAATACCTTCTTTGGGATCACAGCCGGGCTGTGGCTGCGGAAATGTTATCGGCGCCGCAAGGCGACACCCGTGAGCGCTGGCTGGCGGCAGTCCGGCGGGAACCGCTGGCGAAAAGCGCGGCCTTAAGCCAGTTCCTCGATTATCTGGCCGCGGATCATTCTGCAAGTCTGGTGGACTGGCTTAGCGGCGCCCGGCGGCATTTCGAAAAATCGCTCGGCCTGAAGGTATGGCACGCCCCGTGCAGCGGTTGGTGCAGCGGGGTCGCCTGGACGGCCTTTGCGCTCGCCTGGATGCGCCAACCCCGGTGGGCGGAAATCTATAACGCGGCTTTGGACGGTTATCGTCAGAGCCAGCGCATTACCCGGCCGGGCCGGCCCATTCCGGATTTAATGATCGCAGCCACCCGGCGTGAACTACCTTTCTGGATTTACGGCGACCAGCAACCACGCCAGCGGCTTTTTTTCGAAGCGGACGGCCCAGCCCGACTGACCTGGTTCGACGGACCGGCGCTGACGGTGAACGGCTACCTTTCCGGTGATTTACTGCCAGCCGCCCGCGGCTTACAGGCTGAGCTTTCCCGGCGCCGCCTGTGCTTGCGGCCACGGGCTTTGACGTTGACGTTATTCGCACGCACGTTTCAGGCAGATCTATTCATCCACGGGATCGGCGGAGCGCTTTACGACCGTATCACCGACGAGATTTGGCGGAACATTTTTGGCCCGACCGACCCACCCGGAATCGCAGGCCCCAGGCAACCGTCCGTGCCATCGTATGGGTGCGTGTCCGCAGGCTGGCTGCTGCCGCTGGAGCCGCCGGCGGCAGCGGCGCCGGACTGGCCTGCGCTGCGCTGGCGGCGGCACCATTGGGGGCATAATCCGCAGCTTTGGTGGGACGCGCTGCCCACGCCGGGGCCACAAGCGTCCCACCTGCTGGAGCAGCGCACGGGGCTGATCGCGCGGATTGCCGAAAGTCTCCATGAAGACCGCCGGCGCGGCCAGCGCCGGGGGCGGGCCTCGCGCAGCAAGCTATTTCAGCACCTTCACAGTGTGAACGCGCGGCTGCGGGAGTTGTTTCCGGACCCGCTGCGGCAGCTGGATGAGCGCATCGCCGCCGCTGGTGCGGCGCGGGACAACGCCGCCGCCGCCACCTGGCGCGAGTACTTCTTTGCCCTGCATCCACCGGATTCCCTGCGCGAACTGTTGGCCCGGATTCAACAGCGCATCCCCGGCGATGGCACGGCGGGGACGCCACGGAAGGCTGAGGAATGAAGGATGAAGGTGGAATTTCTGATCTGGCCCACAGGCTTGGCCAATGCGGGCATCGGCGTCACGCGCCGCGGCGCCCCCAAGGGAGCGTATGGTACGTTTTGTACCATAATTTGGTACATTTTGTACCATTTTCGCCGGTATCAGGTACATTCTGTACCATTTCTTCGTTTTGCCCCAGCCTTCCTGAAACTTCACAATTATAAATATATCACATTTATCCCCTTTATATAACACGACTTGCGACAACCGGTTCGCGCCGATCACCCATTTGGCACGGTCGTTGCTATACAGCAAGACTGTGTATTGTGCGCCATGCCCGCCCCGTGTGTTGCGGTGGCGAAGCGCAGCGAGAACGTTTCCCGCTGGCGGGAAAAGGAGCAGGCAATGCGAAGGTTCAAATCGCTCTCGACTGGCAAGGCGATCCTCGGCGCCGCCGCCGCGGCGGCAGGCGTTGCGTCACGGGCCGGTGGCCGGGCGTCGGCCACGGGAATTGTGGCCCATGGGGCGCCCATGTTTCGATTCCAGCGCCTCTCGCGGGGGAAGCCCCTCATCCCAGCGGCCATGTTGCTCCTGGCCTGCGGCGTTGCCCGGGCAGACATTTCGTGGGAGGGGCAGAGTTGGATGACCATCGCGGGGTCGGCTGGAGTGAGCGGGGCCGACATGGATGTGGTCTCAAGCGAGAGCAACAGTGGGTATTATGGGGGGGCGGTCACGTACGCCACGCCCCCCGGCTACCGGGATGCTGCCGTGCAAGAGGTCGCCATTTCGTTTCACGATGACGTGTCCATCGACCACGGCACGCGGGTGGATTATGAACATCGACGACGTGTACGGGCAGACGCAAGGCATCGTCTCGGTGGGCTACGATCCCCGCCATAGCGCCAACGGCGATTATAACGTCTGGTGGTACTTCGGCCCGGATCCAGCTGTCGGCGTGGATAGCCAGACATCGGGCACGGTCGCGCTCGGCGCCCGCTCCACGGGTGATCACACTGCCGAGTTCTACAAGGCGCCGGACGGCGAACTGAGCGTGACGTTCGACGGTGATCTTGCCGATACCCTTAGCCCGCCGGCGACCGATTCCCTTGGAGAGCCCGACCTCTGGTCGCTTTCCACGCCAACGAATAACGTGCCGGACGGCACGAGCACCTTCACGGCGTATTCCGCCGCCACGCCCGAGCCGGCCACGCTTTCGCTTCTGGCTCTGGGCGGTCTGGGCCTGCTGGCCCGGCGAAGACGGCGCGGCCCCGGAGACGCGGCGACACGGTGACGCGGGCAGCGCGGCCCTTGTGGCGCGGATCGCGCAGTCGCCCTTGGTGGATCCAGCGCGGGTCGCCGTGGCGACTAAACTGCGCCGCAACCAAATACCTGGTGCTCTGTCACCACTTATCTTTCGGGTACCCCGGCCGCCGCCATTCACCGGGTCGCCGTGGGCGACTCGCTGCGGCGACCCGGAGGCCGGTGCTTCGGGTTCGGTGGCGAGTCCGGGGCCCTTCCCCAACCGGAATTTCCCCGGAGGTTCTCTACGGTACTTCAGAGGCATCGATCGCCGGATTGATTGAGCGCCCTTTCGCAGCCGCTTTCTTGCGCGCGTCAGCCACACCATCCACGATGGCGGTGGGCGGCTGGATAGTGCAATCCATCAATGCCGATGACGGTAGTCCTTCGCCATCGCGGATTTCACCAAATTGTGGTTCAACGTGGTAGGTCGAAAATCCGCCCCGGTGGACACACGCTCCGGTACCGATCGGGATGCCGTCTTCCCGCCGCTACGACGACGTGGGCGGCACGGCAGGGTGCGGCCATATTTTTTAGCCAACGCGGTTCTGCTTATCCCGGCGAGACACCGATACCGGGGACGGCATGGCCGGTTGATGAGGTGCTGCCGCGGAAATTCCTCCCCCGGCAAGGTCTCCAAAGGCGACTCCACGATCCGCCGAAGGTCGCCGTGGGCGACTAAACCAGTCCACTACCGTGCGGACCGGAGGCTATATGGAGCAGGGTGTGCCGAAATTCATCGCCACACCCGTACGGCAAGCTACGGCACGTAGGTTCGTGCCTGCCTGCCACAATTTATGGCTACACCCGCTGCCCCAAAATCCGGCCACACCCCGGTTGCATCACAGCGCAATTGTTTTTATTGTTTACGAGCTTGCGGAGATGCTTCCACCACCATTGGACTCGGGCATGGACTGGAAATATTCCTTTTTGACTGGTCTGGCGCTGCTGCTGGCCGCCAGTGCACTGACCGAAGTCAATTTGCCCTCGCATCGCAGCAGGTACCCGGTGCTGCATTGGACAACCGATGACAATCCGGAGCGCATCAGCCAAGTGGCGCATTTTGAGCGTTGGCTGCGCCGCCATCATTATCCGAAAGTCACCCTGCGCCTCGATTTCGCCAATAACGACATGAGCAAGGACATCATCCAAGGCGTTTCCGGCGACGCGGATGATCTAATGGACATGTATGGCTTCGGCGAGATGAATTTTCTGGCGCAGTGCGGCCTGCTGTACAATGTGGCGCCGGCGGCCAGGAAGATGGGGTTCGATGCCGGTAAAACCTGGCCGGCGCTGCGCCCCGATCTACTCGCCAACGGCAAGCAGTATGTGTTTCCCGATAATGTGGACACCGCCTTGTACTGGGTGAACCAAGCCACTTTTCGACGATATCATCAACCGATTCCACCGCGAACCTGGACGTTCGCCCAATTTCAGCGGCGGGGCCTGGCGTTCGTGCGGGCGGCGAATCCGCCGGGGGCGACGGAGCCCGTATTTTTCGCCAACAGCGTTAATACGGGCGTGATGCGGCGCAGCTTGGGGCTGTCGGCTTTTAATGAAACGCTCACCCGCTGCATTTTGAATGATCCGCGTTATATCCGGGTTTTGCGTCTGATGTACCGCTGGACGTTTGTGGATCATCTGCTGCCGACACCGGCCCAGCAGGCTTCTTTCGCCACGCAAGAGGGTTATGGCGGCGCGGGATTCCAGCTGTTCAACAGCGGCCAGTATGCGATGTTTTATGTGGGGCGGTATATGCTGATTCAACTGCGCAAATTTTATCGAACCACGGGACCGATTCCGCTGGCGGTTTCCGCCCCGCCCTACGGCGAATTTCCCAACTCGTCGCTGGATATGCGGGGCGCGGCTATTTACACCGGTTCGCCGCATAAGCAGCTGGCGGAATATTTTCTGGCCTACCTGGCGAGCCGCACTTACAATATGCAGATCGTGCGGGATGGCGATGCGGAGCCGCCGAATCCCATTTATACGCGGACGCGCGAATTTCTTAATCCGCCGCAATATCCCAACGAGGCCGGATGCAGCGGCGCCTTCGCCCAAGCCTGCGCCACGATCGCCATTCCCTTCGCGTACAGCCCCTTTGTTCAGGCGGCGACGGTGCAGCGGATCGTCAACGGTCAAGCCGAGACCGGCTTTATCGCCGGCATTTACACCGCTCGCCAGGCGGCGCAGCTGGCGGCGGAGCGCATTAACCAGCACATGGCCGATAATGTGCGCGCGAGTCCGCGTCTGCGGCGTCTGTATGCCAAGCTGCGGCGTCGGCAGAACCGGATCGACCGGCTACGCCGGGCGGGCCAAAAAGTGCCGTTGCGTTTAATCGCCAACCCGTTCTACCGACGTTACTATGCTTGGAAAGGCTGGGCGAATTGACATGAGCCGCTTTTCCCAAACCCGACGTCGCCTGCTGCCAGCGCTGGCCTTCTTAAGTCCAAACTTTCTCGGCGTGGTTGTATTTACGCTGTTCCCGGTGGTGTTCAGTCTGGTGATGGCCTTCAGCAACTGGGACCTGCGTCACCAGAACATGTTTAAACCGAATCCCGTGCGCTGGGTAGGGCTGGATAATTTTAGGCATCTGCTGCGCAGCGCGAATTTCTGGTTTTATCTCGGCAACACATTGTTCTTGATGATGGGCATTCCGTTTGCCATCGCCGGCAGCCTGTTCCTGGCCATCCTGCTTAGCCGGCAGAAAGCGGCACCCAGCCGGCGGGCGTGGCTGATGCTGGTGGTTTCCGCGGTCGTGCTGGCCAGTGCGGTGGTCCTGGGGCTGTGGGGGATGGGCGGCTCCGCCATGACCATCTTGATTGGCACCACGGTAGGCGGGATTCTGGTGCTGGGCGCTGCGGGCGGACGAAGCGTCTATCGCACCTTGATGTATCTGCCGTCGTTTACCAGCGGCATGGCCATTTTTATCCTGTGGAAGGATCTATACAACCCCGATACCGGTCCGATCAACCTGGCGCTGCGCCCAGCGCTGCTGGGTCTGCAGAGCTTGGTGCGTGGAGTTGGGCCGATCTGGATTCAGTTGGGACTCTGGGTTTCGGTGTTCATGATGGCCGGTTTGGCGGCGCTGGCGGGGCGCCGGCTGGGGCGGCTGTGGCGGGAAGCGGATCTGGGAACGGCCTCTTTGCTGGTGGCGTTGGCGCTGTTGGCGATTCCCACCGTGGCGGCCTGGTTCTGGTTTCCCGAGCGGCGGGCGGCGCTGGGCCTAACCATATTAACCGGTGCTGGCGTGCTGTGGCCGCTGGCGCCTTGGTCGGGCGCACGGTTTGGCCGGACGACCTGGGATACCGGCTTGGGCAGCGCCCTGATGCTGGCGATGCTCACCATGACCGGACTGTTCGTGCTGGAGGGGCTGGGGATCGTCTGTTTCAATCTGCCGGAACAGGCGACAGTGGGGTTGCAGCCGCCGCAGTGGTTGACCAGCTACTACTGGGCCAAGCCGGCGCTGATGATTATGGGATTCTGGATCGCGGTTGGCTCGAACAATATGCTGCTTTATCTGGCGGGGCTTTCCAATGTGCCGCAGGACTTATACGAGGCCGCGGACCTGGATGGCGCGTCGCGCCTGAACAAGTTTTGGCATGTCACGTGGCCGATGCTGGCCCCAACCACGTTTTTCATCTTTATTATGAGTATTATCGGCGGGCTGCAAGGCGGCTGGGACGTGGCGGTAGCCATGACCCAAGGCGGCCCGGCCGGCGCCACCACCACCCTAAGTTACGACATCTACACCAAAGGGTTCCAGACCGGCAGCTTCGGCGTCGCCTCCGCGGTGGCGTGGATTATGTTTGTTTTCGTGCTGGCGGCCACGCTGGTGAGCTGGAAATTTGGGGGACAATTTGTCAGCGAGTAGGCCAATGGGGCAATACCTATGACAGCAACTGATCGCACAGAGTTGGCAAAGCCAGGCGCTACGGCCGCTCCACCGGCGGTGTCAAAACGTGGGAGCCTGATCCGCTGGTGGAGCGGCGGTTTGTTCTGGAACATTCCACTGGCGCTGCTGGCCCTGCTGGCGACCTTGCCGTTTATCTGGATGGTGCTGACCAGCTTGAAACCTCTGAGCGAGACGGGGCTGCCGAATTGGCTGCCAACCCAACTGCGCTGGAGCAATTACCTGAAGGTTTTTCAAGTTATCCCCTTCGCCCGCTATTATTGGAACAGCATTTTCGTGGCCAGCTGGATTACGTTCCTGCAGGTGTTCACCAGCGCTTTGGCGGCCTTCGCGTTTTCGCGCCTGCACTGGCCGGGGCGGAACAAGGTTTTTCTGCTGTACCTGGCCACGATGATGCTGCCCGGCCTGGTGATGGTGATTCCCAACTACCAGGTGATGATTGATCTACACCTGGTCAACTCCTTTCCCGGCCTGATTATTCCGGCGGCGTTCAGCCCCTTTGGCGTGTTTTTGCTGCGGCAGTTCATGTTGACCATTCCACCAAGCCTGGATGAATCCGCGATGATCGACGGGGCCAGCCCCTGGCGTATTTTCTGGGACATTACGCTGCCCCTGTCGCGGCCGGGCTTGATTACGCTGACCATTTTCACTTTTATGGGAGCTTATCAAAACTTTTTCTGGCCCCTGGTGATGCTCAAAAGCCAGAGCCGCTACACCCTGCCTATTGGCCTGCTGTACTTTAATTCCACGGCCGGGCAAACCACGAACCAGCTTATGGCGGCGGTCACGATGTCCATCGTGCCGCTGGTGATCCTGTTCATCGTTCTGCAAAAATATATTGTCAGCGGGATACAGCTCGGCGCGGTGAAAGGTTAATTGGAATGGCGCGGTTCCCCAAACCGATCATCGGATTGACGGGGGGCATTGGTGCTGGCAAAAGCACGGTCGCGGCGGAGCTGGCGAAACTGGGCTGCGCGGTGCTAGACAGCGACCAGCTGGCCGCAGAGGCGCTGCGGGATGCGGCCGTGGCGGCGCAAGTGCGGCGCCTATGGGGAGAGGCCGTTTTCCGCCCGGATGGGACGGTGGATCGCGCGGCCCTGGCCGGGAAAGTGTTTCACGATCCGGCGGCTTTGCGGCGCCTGAACCGGCTGCTGCATCCGCGTGTCGCCAGGCTGCGCCTTGACCGGATGCGACGACTTAAATATAATAAAATGGTTAAAGCGGTGGTGTGGGATTCGCCGTTGTTGGTGGAAAGCGGCTTGCATGAACAGTGCGATGCCGTTATCTTTGTGGAGGCCGGTTGGGAAAGCCGGCTGCAGCGTGTCGCACGGACACGTGGATGGAACGCCCGCCAGCTGCGGGAGCGGGAAAAATTTCAACTGCCGCTTGACAAAAAGGCGCAAGCCGCGCAACATATAATCCATAACGATGGTGATGCAGCGCTAAGCCGAGATCAAGTCCGCGACCTTTTTTCCAGGATTTTGACGAACTTCCGACGTCATCCCCCGCCGTCCTTATAGGGGCTAATTTTTCCGGAGCGGATGAACATGGGGCGGGGCGTAACTGACCTGAAAATAGCGGGGTGAGGTGTTATCGGGAGCGCCTCCCGGGCCATGGGCTCCCCGGCGGCTCTTGTGGGTATGGTTTCCGGCTTCCGCTTTATCGTTTGCGGTTGACCGACGACGGCTCTTCGACCGGGGCTATGTACACGGGGTTGGCGCTATCTTCGGTGTTCGCAGGCGCCATGGGATAAGGGAGAAAGGCCGGAGATCTCGCTGGACCTGTTCTGAAAATGGCGGAACGGGGTTTCCCAAGGGACACCACCGCCGACCAGGCGTACCAAGGCGATTCTCCAATCCGGGCTATATCCACGAGATTGACGCCATTTTCGTCATCCGCAGGTCGTAGGCTCGCCTCGGGAAGGTGTCCGCATGGCTTAAGGAACTGTTTTCGAAAAGCGGACTTGAATATGGGGCCGGCGCGGTTAATAATATAGGCAGGGTGAGATGAGCTTCACGGCGCGTCCCTTTTGGGCGTGGATGACATCCATTTTAAAACTGTGATACCGATAGATTCAGGCGGGCGGCAATCGGTAACGTGCCGCCGGATCAGGCAGGGATGCCTGATAAGCGGTATTGATTCCACTAAAACATCTTTTCCAGGAGGCCAACCATGGCACGTGTAAGCAGAAGCAAGAAGACGGCGGCGGCAGCACCGGCGGAAGAAGCCAGCTCCACCGCGACGGCGGTGCGCGAAGCGCCAGAACCGGCGGTGGCGACGGAAGCGCCGCCCAGTGCGCCGCCCGAGGCCACCGCGGTACAGACACCCCCCGCCAGCCAGGACGGAGACCGTAAGCCGGCCTTTGACGGCTCGATCATGGTGGGCGCCGCGACCGGTCTCGATACGTCCGAAGACGGCACGATCTACGATGAGGAAACGCATCAGAAATATGAGCAGATCAAACGCGGCGAATTGCATCTGATCGACCTGCAGAAGATGACCGTCGCCGAACTGCATGAGATTTGCAAGAAAGAGGCGGTTGAGGACTACATCGGTTTAAAAAAACAGGACCTCGTTTTCAAGATCATCAAGAAGCGCATCACCGATAACGGCTTGATGGTCGGCGAGGGAGTGCTGGAGATACTGCCGGACGGCTTCGGTTTTCTGCGTTCCCCCGAATACAACTATCTGCCCTCGCCGGACGACATCTACGTTTCGCCCTCGCAGATTCGCCGCTTCGGCCTGCGCAACGGCAACATCATCACCGGCCAGATTCGACCGCCCAAGGAATCGGAGCGCTACTTTGCCCTGCTGCGCGTCGAGGCGATCAACTTTGAAGATCCCAATCTGCTTCCGGAAAAAGTGAATTTCGAGGATTTAACCCCGCTGCATCCAGATAAGCGGCTGTTCCTCGAAACCAACGCCGGCGAAATCAACATGCGCATTGTGGATCTGGTCACGCCGATCGGCAAGGGGCAACGCATGCTGATTGTGGCCCCGCCGCGCACCGGCAAAACGGTGCTCTTGCAGAAGATCGCCAACGCTATTACGACCAACCACCCCGACGTATACTTGATTATTCTGCTGATCGATGAGCGCCCGGAAGAAGTTACCGAGATGCAGCGCGCCACCAAGGCTGAGGTGGTCAGCTCCACCTTCGACGAGCCGGCCAGCCGGCACGTCAGCGTGGCGGAAATGGTGATTGAAAAGGCCCGCCGCCTGGTCGAATACGGCCGCGACGTGGTGATTCTGCTCGACTCCATTACCCGTCTGGCCCGTGCCTACAATACCGAGGTTCCGCATTCCGGCAAAATCCTCACCGGCGGCGTAGATTCCAACGCGCTGCAGAAACCCAAGCGCTTCTTCGGCGCCGCCCGCAACATTGAGGAAGGCGGCTCACTGACCATCGTCGGTACGGCCCTGGTGGATACCGGCTCGAAGATGGACGAAGTGATCTTCGAGGAATTTAAGGGCACTGGCAACAGCGAATTGCACCTGGACCGCCGGTTGGTGGAGCGCCGCACCTATCCTGCCATCAACATCGCCGCCAGCGGCACCCGCAAGGAAGAACTGCTGCTGGATAAGCGCGAACTGGAGCTGGTGTACCGCTTGCGCAAGGTTCTTTCCGACATGAATCCGATCGAAGCGGTGGAACTGCTTAAGAACCGCCTCGAGAAAAAGCCCACTAACCGTGAATTTCTGCTGACGATGAATCTGGATTAATGGGACAATTCTTTGTGCAGATCTGGATAGGTTGCCAGGAGTCGGAAAAGGTCGGTGGTGGCGGGCCGCGGCTCTGTTGCGCCGCGTTCATTAAGGCTGGGACATCGCTCTTGCTCTTGGAACTGGACGATCGGCGCATGATCACGCTCTACCAGATAAATATAGGCGCCGGCGGCCTGTAACGGTAGCGTAGGCAAACGCGCTGGGTGAATATTGCGACCATCCATCATGGTCAGGCAGGGTTACGCGGAAGAAATCGGCCCATCTCTTTCGCCGGCTGGCGATGGATCGTCCCCGGCCGCCGTAAATCCCGTAAAACGCACCGCGGCCTTTCGCAACGCGGCATAGAGACGCTGGATGTGCCCGCGATCGCTCGTCTCCACAGTGCAGATGACATTGACGGCCGAGACATCCGCCCCAGAAAAGGCCCGGTCGTGGGCCACTTCCCGGATGCTGGCGCCGGTGGAGGCGATGAGGGCGGCAAAGCGGGCCAGGCCGCCGGGGCGATCACTGATGGCCGCGGTGAAACGGCACAGGCGCCCGTCGGCGACCATGCCCCGGTCGATCACCCGGCCTAACACCGCCGGATCAATATTCCCGCCGGAAAGCACCAGCACCACGTGTTGGCCCGTTAACTCCGGCAAATGACCGCCCAGACAGGCCGCCAACGGTGCGGCGCCGGCGCCTTCTACCACGCTTTTTTCCAACTCCAGCAGACGCAGCACGGCCAGCGCCAGTTCATCTTCCGTTACCGTCACGATCCGATCCACTCGGGGCCGAGCCAGGGCGAAAGATAATTCCCCGACCTGCCCGACCGCCAGTCCGTCCGCCAGCGTCGCCCGCGGTGTCACCGGTATGGGACGCCCTCCCTGCCAGGCCACACTGAACGCCGGGGCATGGGCGGCCGTCACACCAATCACCTGCACGGTCGGCCGAAGCGATTTGATCGCCAGCGCTACGCCGGCGATCAGGCCGCCGCCGCCGATGGGAACCAGCACCGCGTCCACCTGCGGCGTCTGCTGCATTATTTCCAGGCCCAACGTGCCCTGGCCAGCGATAATGGCGGGATCGTCATAGCCGTGTATATAGCGCAGGCCCTGCGGCTCGGCCAAGGCTCGGGCGTGCTCCATCGCCTCGGAAAAGTCCTCCCCGTGCAGGATCACACGGGCGCCCAACTGGCGGCAAGTCGTGACCTTAATCAGCGGGGCATACGCCGGCATGACCACGGTAACCGGTACGCCCAGCAGTTTGCCGTGATAAGCCAGTCCCAGGGCGTGATTGCCGGCGGAAGCCGCGATGACGCCGCGAAAACGCTGCATTCTGTCCAATTGCAACAAGGCGTTGCGGGCGCCGCGTTCCTTAAAGCTGCCCGTGCGCTGCAGATATTCGAGTTTGCAATAAATGTGGCAACCGGCCACTTCAGAAAGGGGGATGGACGCCGTACAGGGAGAAAGCCAGATACCCTCCGCGATCCGCCGCTGGGCGGCTTGGATGTCCTGGATGCTGAGCAGCCTCGCTTGGGGTTCGCTTGCCATGGCCACGAATCACCTCCCAGTCAACCGTCAGTGGAAACATCATGACCGGCCGAGCGCGGTATCGATGCCGGCCAACACCAGCTCCAATTGGGAGCGGGGAATTTTCTCCGCGCGTGCGGTAAGCATCTGTTGGTCGATGTTGATGAGCGGGGAGACATTGGCGACGGAATCTCTCGGCAACGAGGTCCAATGTGCGCCAGCCGGACGTTTCCTGGAGCCAAGGCCCACTTGAGGTTGCTGCTGAGGGGAATGCAGACGACCGTGCCAATCCGGCTCTGGTTTAAGCTGCCACCCTGAACAACCACCACCGGCCCGCGGAATCCCGGACCGGACCCGGTGGGAGCGGGACAGTTCCGCCCGCCAGATGTCACCTTGAGAGATCACCACGCGCTTGCCTTCAGGATGCCGTGGGCGGCGGCAGAAACGAACAGGTCCTGCACTGGTCCCACCCTCGGCACATGCGCGATCCACGGCCGTAGTAACTTCGTTCGGTGCGTGACGGGCCAAATACTCCCGGAGGGCGTCGCTGAACAGCCGGCTGCGTGATTTTCTGGTGCGCAGCGCGAGACGTTGCGCGGTCCGGTAGATGTCGTCAGGAATGGACACGGCCGTTTTCATACCATCCGCATAACCCGCTTTCTCCATGAAACAACCGCTCTGTCGCTCTCCCCCAGAGCTCCAACGTTTACGCCGGGACGTTAGCCGGCCAGCCACTCATCCCGATTTTCGGCCACGAAGGCGTCATCATTCAGATGAGGATATGCCTGATAGACGCGCTCAATTTGCAAGGCCTGGCCAGGGCTTAACGTTTCACGGGGATCCAAACACCAGTTTCCTTCAAGCAATCCCTGCCGCCGCAGGACCTCGTGCAGCCCCGCGATACAGCCGGCGAATTGGTTGGCGGCGTCAAAGAAGGCGGCGTTGCAATCGGTAACTTCTTCCGCCAGGCGCAGCATGTCCCGCGGAATACTCCCCCCACCTTCCACGACGCGATGACATTCTTCCAGTAACCGCACCGCCCCTTTGGTCCAGACCGACCAGTGGCCCAGCAACCCGCCACAAATCCGGCGCTGCACCATGCGGCCCTGGACGCGAAAACGCCAGGAGGTCAATAGATCCAGCACGATGTGGTCGTCATTGCCGGTATAAAGAGCGATATCGTCACGCCCGCTTTCCGCGATTGCCCGGACCACATCCAGCGTCTGGTAGCGGTTAAAGGGGGCGATTTTTATGGCCACGACGGTGGGAATTTCCGCCAGTCGCCGCCAGAAGGAATAGGGCAAAGTTCTTCCGCCCACCGCGGTTTGCAAATAAAAGCCAAAGATCGGGATGGTTTCGGCCACGGCGCGGCAGTGATCGATAAGTTTATCTTCCGACGCGTCGCGCAGCGCGGCTAAGCTGAGCAATCCGGCGTGGTAGCCCAGTTTGGCCAAAAGGGCCGCTTCACGCAGCGCCTGGGGCGTGGGCCCGCAGATCCCCCCAATGCGCACCAGCGGCCGGGGGCGCCGCGCTTCGGCCCGCGTCATTTCTTCCGCAGCCAAGGTCAACACTGGTTCGAGCAACCCCACCGCGGGCTTGCGAATGGTGAACTGGGTGGTGTGCACGGCCACCGCCAGACCGCCGGCGCCGGCGGCGAGATAGTACCGCGCGAGCGCCCGCTGGCGACGTTCGTCGAGCTGACGCCGTGCGTTCAGCGCCAAAGGATGCGCGGGAATGGCCACGCCAGTTTGCAGAACTTTACGCACCCGCTCATCTAACATCGCCAGCTCACAGTTCAGAGCACAGCCCCAGGGTTCTCAGAGATCACGGAGATATCCACCAGTTCCGCTTGGCAATCGGGAGGTTTGGGTTGCGGCTTAGTCGCCACGGCGACCAGGCCGCGCCGGGTTTTCCGCGGCGAAACGTTCGGGCTAGAACTTCCCCGTGCGCGATTCAAAATGGGTCGGTTTATCCAGGAATGGCCCACCAGCCATGACCCAGGCGGCGATCCAATGCAGCAGTTGCTGCACCGCCACCCGCGGATATCCGAACAAGCGGTGGCCCAACTGACCATTGCTCAGCAGGGCATCGGCGGCTTCCGTGCCGGTGAAGCGCACCGGTTTGTTCATGGCCTGCGCCAGGTCCCGGCATACCTGCCGCAGGCTTAGCAACTCCGGCCCCGTCACGTTTAGGACAAACGGCGGGCTGGCCGCGTGCTCCAGAGCCGCCAAGGCCAGGGCGGCAGCGTCACCCTGCCAAATGATATTGCAATAGCCCATGGTCAGGTCAATCGGTTCGTCCGCCCAAATTTTGCGGGCCAGGTCCACCAGAACGCCGTAGCGCAGCTCACAGGCATAATTCAGACGAATCAGAGCCAGCGGCAGCTTGGCCGAACGACTGAAATGCTCGAAAATGCGTTCACGGCCCAGGCAGCTTAAAGCGTATTCACCGACCGGATGAAGAGCGTCACTTTCCAGCGAGCCGCCGTGCGACAACGGGCACAGCCCGTAAACGTTACCGGTGGAAAAGGCCACGATGCGGCTGGAGGAAAAGTGCCGACAGACCAGGCCGGGTAGCCAGGCGTTCATCGCCCAGGTCAGCGCCTCCTGCCCGGTGGCGCCGAATTTCATACCCGCCATGTAAATCACGTGCGGCGTCCGCGGCAGTGCGGCCAATTGTTTTTCGTCCAGTAGATCGCAGCGCACGGTTTCGACGCCCCAGGATTCAAGCTGTTGACGTTGGCGGGGTTGTGAAAATCGCGCCACCCCGATTATCCGGCGCTTCACGGCCGCCGCTTCCGAGGCGCGCCTGGCCAGGTGGGCCAGACTCGGCCCCATTTTGCCGGCCACACCCAGGACCATCAGGTCGCCCTCCAACCGCCGCATCATCTCGACCAGATACGCCGGTGGGCAGCTAAGCTGATCTTCCAGTTGTTCCACATTGGTAATGGTCGCAGCGGCAGGGTTCATAACGTCCATGTTCAATGCATCTCCGCTTGAACTCGCCCCAGGCCGTGGCGGTAATAGTGAAAATGCACGTTGGGATGGTCCGCCAGCAGGGACATCGGCACCGCCGAATCCGGAATGCGTTGGGAGATCATCAGGGCGGTGAGCCGGATGCCAAACGGATTGTCGTGATGGCCGGGATGCCAAATGGACACTTTTTCCGCCTTCCAGGTCTCCACAGGGCCAACGGTGCGGGCCTGCGTCGGCACCATGGCCACGTTGCCGCCGCCGGAGGTGCGGGCGTTCTGTACGACCGTGAGCGGATGCAGGTCGGTCTGGCGGGTCTTGAGCTGGCGGTACTCGGCCGGCGTCGGCGGATGGTCTTTATACTTACCCCCGCGGCGCGGCGGATCATTAAACGCCCAATGTTTGACTTCGCCCTGCCCCCCCTGCATCACCACGCAGCGGACGGCGTCGAAGGTTTGACTGTAATCTTCCACCTTGCCTACCGGAAAGTGCAGGTGCGTATCGGGCATCCGCAGTGCGGGGTCGATGCGGTCGAAGCATAGTTCGCGATCGGCGCGGATAAAAGACAACGGGTGCGTCGGTGCCACGGGTTGGCCGTTTTGCACCCATTCGTCCATGCCCCAGAAGTGGGCGCTATGGAGCTTCAGACCCAGGCTGTTAATGATCCGGGCCACGAGGGGAAGCTGCTCGGTCGGGCCGATGGGACCGCAAATGCCGGTGGGATTATCCGGCGTCGCCTGCCGCCACGCTTCGATATATTCCAAGGCCTCGGCCAAGTATAATTCTTCCAGCGTATCATAGAAATGAACCTGAAAGCCAGCGCGGGATAATTGTCGCAGGTCTTTTTCCTGAAGTTTGGCGGCTTGCTGTAAAATATCTTTTTCCAGCGTGGTGTAATCCCACCAATCGGGGGCGATGGTGCTGAGCGGTCGGGACATAGCCGGATCTCCAAAAACGGGAATTATACTTACTTCGGACCTAAACCTCCTCCAGCCGCACGACGCGCTTTTCCTTAGCCGATTGGATAGCGGCGAAGGCGACGCGGGTGGCGAGAACGGCCTCATCGACGCCGCAAACCACCGGGCCGCGGCCCTGGATTTCTTCGACAAACCGCTCCAGCATGGCGGCATGACCTTTGTTCGGTTCGGCCGTAAAGATCAGGTTGGAATCACCCGCGGCGGCGGCCTCCTGACACGCCGCCCGCTTCTTGGCCAGCCAGCCTGGCACCCCACCCTCCGCTCCCACGGCGGGATGGCGATCGTGGATCATCGGATAGATTTTTCGATCCGGCGCGCCGGCGATGCCCGCCGTGCGAATTTCCAGCATGTGGTCGATCACCACGGCTCCACCGTTGCCAAAACATTCGTACAGTTCCTTCGGGTACCCGAAGGTGCCGTTGGCGGACATGCTGATCGTGGCCATGGCCCCGCGGCGATAACGGATCACCACGCCATGATTGAATGGTTCGTGGCTTAAAGCGATGACGGCCTGCGGCTCATCCGCGAGGAACCAGTTGCACATATCCGTAAAATGGGTCATCTCAAAGAGCATCGGCCCGTGCGGAGCCTGCTTCGTGTCGAATACCCATTCCTTCCAGCTATACCAGTCGTCATTGATGCGCACCGACATCCCGGCGACGCCGTCCCCGGAAAGCCGGGGGCGTTCCGCGGAATTGCGGTCAAAGCGCCACGGGCAGGGCGCAGGATGCTCCATATGCCGACGGAAGATATCGTGCGCTTCGAGCATGGCCGGAGAACCACGGCGATTGTGGCCGACACAAAAGGCAACGCCCGCCCGGTGCACGACCTTTTGAATTTCGTACACCTCCTCCAGGGAGCGGGCCAGCGGCTTTTCGACGTAGATAGGCTTGCCGGCCCGCGCGGCGGCTTCAATCACCGGGAGTCGCAATTTTTCCGTCGTGGCCAGGCAGATGGCGTGTACTTCCGGGTCGTTGATGGCGGCGTGAAAATCCTGGCCCGTCTTCAAGCCGGGGTAGCGTTCGCGCAGCTCGGCCAGTACCGCCTCATCCAGATCAATGCAGGTACGCAAACGCGCGTTGGGCAACTGCGCCAAGTTGGGAATGTGCTGGGCACGGGCCATACTGCCGCAGCCGATGACGGCAAAATTGAGTCTCCGCGGTTGGGCCGGTTTCATCACATGATGCGTCACTTCCACCCGCGGCTCCGAGGTCAGTTTTACGGCGGACATAGAGTTCCGATGCTAAAAAGAAGTTCGTCGCTTCGTTCGGTGGCGGGGATTTCCATTACCCTGCTGGCACGCCCTGGCTGCAAGGCAGCTCTGATAACTGGACCAGTCTGTGTTCGCGTTCGGATAGCTCGGCGGCAAAGACCAGCCGCATGGACTCGTACGAATCGTCCGCGGCCGGGAATGGTCTTTTTCCCTGCGCAACCCATTGCGCCACGGTGATATTCTGGCCATGCGTATTGTGAATCCACAGCAAGTCTTCCTCCGGCGGATAGGTCACGGTCTCCACCAGGTGGCTGTGCAGTTTATCCGCCGCCTCGATAAATTCCCACCGGCGTGCTCTTCGGCGAAACACGTCGGTTTCGATGGCGCCGCGGGTACCATAGATCAGGTAAGTTAAACGATGGCCATCGTCGCATTGCTGGGCGAGCATATCCTGCAGCGGATCGCCGTGGAAGGTCTGGGCCGTGTGCATGAAAAACGTCAGGGAACTGATCGCCCCGCCGCGGTACCGGCAGCAGATCTGGTGGTTGTCAGCATGGCGGAAATATCCCACCGCGTTGGGGGCCGCCAGCGCGTACACTTCGACGACCTCATCGCCGAACCACCAGCGGACGAGGTCCAGGTAGTGGCAGAGTTTTTCCGCGATCAGGCTGGTCGGACTATTACTCCGCCAGGAACCACGGCCATGGCCCTCGCTGCAGTAATAATCGCAATGGGAATTGAGCGGTCGACCGACTTTCCCCGCGTCGATCCATTCCTTCACTTTCCGGTAGATCCGCGAATAGCGCAATTCAAAGCCAATTTGCAGAAAGCCGTCCGTTTCCCGCTGCGTCTGCAGCATCCGCTGCGCTTCCGTCAGCGACGTACCCATCGGCTTTTCACAAAGTACCGCCTTGCCGGCGCGCAGAGCCTGGACCGTCAAGTCACAGTGCGTCTCATTGGGCGAGGCGATATAGATTAATTGAAGGGCGGGGTCACGCAGTATTTCGTCGAGGTTGCTGGTCGTGGCGATGCCCAGTTCCCGGCCACGCTCGGCCGCCGTTTCCGCCGACGGCTCGTAGCCGATGACACGTCGGATAAAAGGCGAGGCCTTGGCCGCCGCCACATGGGTGGCCCCCATGCGCCCCAAACCCAATACGGCGGCGCCGAGGGGCGAAGACGAATTTTCCATCGTGTTGATCCTTTCCGTTGCCAGAGGTCTGTAGCGCCGCACGGGCGTACGGCTCAGGGGACCCTTTCCAGGACTGGGGCGACTGGGACCGGCGTCGGGCCACGCATTAAGAATCGGTAGACAAACAGACCGGCCAGCCCCAACGTCAGCAACAGCCAGCCGAAAACATCGCCCAAGATATAATTATTGTTGAACGCCTGGATCAAATTGCCGCTAAGCCCCTGCACCAGACCGGCGCACAATCCAAACTTCACAAAGGAAAGCGAACTGGTCACGGAACCGACCTCGTTGGGGTGCCGATGGCGGTAGACCATCAGATCCACGGCGTTGTACAGTGGAAAAATCACGCCGCCCGCACAGACCACCAGCGTCAGAGAAGCCGGCGTGTGGGCGTGCCACAGCAGCACGACCAGCAGACCGCAGAACAGCCAGAACCCCACCGCCAGCTTATACGGGCTCAGGTGGTCCACCACCCAGGCGGTGGGCCAAGCCATGATAATGCCGATCAGGGCGGGCCAGGCCATCACATGGCCGATAGCGGATTTATCAAGGTGCAAAGTGTTCTGGGCGTACAAATAGATCCACATTCCCCAGACCACAAGAAAGCTATACACCAATGCCGCGGAAATGACCAAAAGAATGGTCCGCCGATCCTGGAATGCCACTTGCATCGCCGACCACGGCTTAAAGCGTTCTTGGCGGCCCTCCGCGTGGACCGGCGGCTCGTGAATGGCAAAGCCCGCAAAAGTGGTGGCGAACACGAGAGCGGCGCCTATAAAATAAGGCAGGCCTCCAGGCAGCCCCAGACCATAGCGCAGCGCTAAGAAGCCCACGATTCCAAACATGATCGTGACGGGAGCACCCATGCGAGCCAGCATCCGCCGCGGCATGCAGTCAATATTCAGCAGGGGGATCGTGGCCCCCTCCGCATCCCTGGATATCGCCTGGATCGCCCATATCGTCAGCAGGATCCAAAGCGAACTGGTCAGGGGGAAAACGATCACCGAGAGAATGACAAAAGGAGCCGAAATGAACAGGTAGGGTATCCGCCGCCCCCAACGGGTGACGGTATGATCGCTCTTCCACGCGAAATACATGGTCAAAAAACCGGTGACCCAACTGGTGCACCCGTACAGCCAGCCCAGTTCGGTCGAATTCATACCCAGGCTGCTCAAGCGAAGTTGCATCAACGGCGCAACGACGTTGAAGCACAGCGACCACCCCAGGTTCAGCAGCATGATCATGGCCAGATTGCGCCACATCAGCCGCCGATTGGCGTAGTACGCTTTCATCGGGGGACTGATTTCTTCGGCATGAGTAAGCAGCGGCGATTCCTGATCCATGTATGCTCCTGATGGCGCACTTCGCCGCGCTCCGCCGGCCCGTGCCGTCACCTTTCATGGCGTGTCGACGATAATCCCGATCAAGCCCAATGCGATACGGACTCAAACCGCATGGAATAGGCACAGTGGCTACGCGGGTTGTATTCGCTATATTGTGGCTTGCCGATATCGAAACCTGCCGCCGTTGTAACGGCGTCCGCCGTGGGGGCGTAGCACAGGCCCCGCATCATGTCGCCGGCGATTTGCAACTCCACGTCCACCGGAACGGCGAACCGCATTTTCCGGCTGCCGGCGGCTAATTCGCTGGTGCCCAGCAATATCAAGCGACCGGCCGCTTCATCCGCCACAACGGCTTCCGCCACGGTACGGCAGCCCACGGCTTGCACCGGTTTTCCCGCGGTCAGTTGCAGCCAGGCCTGCTCCGGCAGCCTGATGCGTTCCTGGCGTTGGGTAACTTCCCCCCCTTCGCTGGTAAGGGCGAAGAGAAAGGAACCACTGGTAACGGGTTGGGTTATTTCCCAGCGCCAGCGACGATAATGCGGAAATTTAGCCTTCTTTACATCGGTGTTCCGCCCATCGTTGAGGCCATAGATATAACCGGGAATCCACTGCGGCTCTTCAACCAGGACGCGCGAGCCGTCCAGCCGCTCCAACAGCGTGACAAAAATTTCACCTTTCTCCTCATCGCCGAGCCCTTTGCTGCCGCCTTTGATGCCGGCAATCAAATTGGCCTGGCCGCCGGTGAGCCGATAGCTGTTCGGCCCAAGCGCTTTGACGGATCCGGAACAGTGTAGATGCGTGGCGAAGCGGATGGGCTTGGCGCCTTCAAAACTGTCCGCAATCACCACCGTGCCGTGGCGATAATCCGCAACCATAATTCGCTCGGCTCGGCGCACCTGGAACTTCGGATGCAAACAGTCGGTGATGACGGCGTGGGCGTAAATGAAACGGTCCGTGATCAGGCAGCGACGGATATAAGCGCTCTTCTCGGGGCCGATATCACCGTTGAGATACTGGCCCTGGGTCAACATGCCGCCATCTTCAAAGCACATCGTGTTGGTCAGGGCGCTGTTCAGGCCATAAGTGCCCATATTGACATTGATCAGCACCGGCGTGCCATCCACAGAAACTTCCAGGGACGCCATGGGCATGGTGAACTCGCGATTGTGCGGCTTTAAATGAAAACTTTGCCGCCGGCCCGCTTTCAGCCCCGCACTGCATGAATAGCCGACGGTCTTTTTACCACGGGCCGTCCAGATCAGATCGCCGATATCCTGGGCGAAGAAAGGCTCCGTGGGAAAGACGGCGGGCTTCGCCGGTATCTCCGGGGCATAAAGCAAGTCAAATAATCCAACCTCCACCTCGCCAGCGGTTTTCTTTTCCTGCTCGACAAAGGCCTGGTAGATGGATGCAATTCCCGGCGTCGGATGAAAGCGGCAGAGAAACGCGCTCAGATAACGATGCTCGCGTGTGCGCCGGCCACGCTGGAGTTCCTGGGTATTGGGGGTTTCGAAACAGGCTAACAGCGCCTGGCCCAAATGATCCAAGAACGGGCTGTTATTCAGCTCCGGCCTTGGGCCGCCAAAGGTGTGGGCCGCCGCCAAATACCGGATCAAGTGAAATGGGAAAAATGTCGCCCAAGCCGCTTTACCGCCGGGCGGAAACAACTTAAGGCTGTCGCGAAAGAGCCCATGGAAGAAGGGCAGGGCCTGGCGGGCAATCGGCAAATCATCATAGAACGCCATGCCGGCCACGCCTACGCCGTTCCAGGCGCCCAACGAATGCGGATCGGCGGTCGGGCAGCCCATATAAGCCCGCTGCAGCAGCGTGAAATCATACATTTTCTGGAGATATTCCTCCACCTTGGCCAACACCACGCGGCGCTCTTGACTATTAAACAGTGGTCGCAGGTAATCCCACGCCACGCCGACGTAATAGAGCCTGTAACCAATACCACAATCGTTGTCGCCGCCCATCAACAGAGGGTTATCCGGTTGGCCCTGGCTATGGCCTTGGCCGGACCAAGTCGCCAACGCGCACAGGTCGACGATCTGGCGCTTCACCTTTTCACCGATGGGCTTATCCCCGGTCAACAAGCAGGCCAGGCAAGCCAGGTCCAGCTCGCCGGCGGTTTCGACGCCGAAACCAAGGTCCGTGTTCCTAAACTTTTCCACCAGCTGGTGAAACGCGGGAGCCGACAAAAGCCGCCGGCGCAGGGTTTCGAGTTCCGCCGCGGTCACATAAACGCGCGGATGGTCTTTGGAAACGGGCCACAAAGGGCAGGGGAAGCGGTCGTCCTGGCGCAATTCCACGAAGGCCATTCGGCCCCAGTCCAGGCGGGCGCAATCGCGTTCCACAAATTCCAGAACCAGTTCTGTGGCATCTTCCTTTGCCTCAAAACCAAAATCCGCCGCCAGACGCTGCTGGGCAATTTGTTCCGGCCCCGGCATAGCAAACCACAAGCCGCCTTTTAACTTGCCATTCACATAAGTGCGGGCCATGGGAATCGCCATGTATTTGGGAGTGGCGACATGGTTTAAGTCCCACGGCCCAACCGGAACGGCCTTGCCATCCGGCACACGGATCATGTCCACCATCGCGGTGCGCATATCGAACGCTCCGGGGCGGGTTTCGATGCGGCCGCGATACAGCCCGGGCGGCAGAGATGCCCGCAGCATCAACCGATGCGGTTCAACGCGGATATCCGCGATCACTCCGCAAACATCCCGCCATTCGTGAGGCTGGAGCTGATTGGACGCGGGTTGTAAATACGCGATCAGATCGTCATGGAACATGGACGATTTCCTTTCTGGATAAAATATCCAACATACGGCGGCGAGGTTCCACCGGCGCCGCCTGGGCAGTTCACCGCCAGCGCAGGCTCCATTGGACTGCTATCTCCTGTCCGGCGGCGAGCCGGCGATAAACACCGTGGATATCGGGCGTAATCCAGTCGACGCCCCAATCGACAAAGTAGCCGGCGGTCTGCGCCGGATCGGCGTCAATCCGTACGGCATGGCCGGTGGTTTGCACCGTCAGCGGGCCGCGCACCGGCAGCCAAAAACCCGTCGCGGCTTGGCGCTCCACCGTGGTCGATTCCCGACCGGATTGCCGCGCCCACCACAGTTCGCCTTCGCTTAAGTCCGTGGTGGCCCGCTGCAACAGGGCGTTGAAGCTGAAGGCCGCATAGACCGACGGAAGTTTGTTGCGCGCTGTGGCGCGGTAAATAAAACCCGAGAGTCCCTTTTCCATCGTGATGTGGTAACGGACCGCTACGTGCGCCAGTTCCAGCTCCAAACCGACCGTCACCCGGTCCGACGTTTGCTCTACCAGCGTCCAGTTAAAGGGGTGCTGCCAGAGGATGCAGGGATTGCTATGGGTGCCCAGGGCCCAGATGGGGCGAAAACCGGCCGCCCGCGAATAGCTGCGGTAGCCGCCGGGTAGGGGACTATTCGGATGGGGCGCAAGCAGCGCGTCAATGGTGCGTGGAATAATAGTCTCGCGACCGCGCCGCCAATCCTGCAAACATGCGCCCAACTTGGGATAAACCTCAAACCGCTCGGGGGAGTTGTAAAATCGCAGCACCGGTCCCAGGCGCTCGTTCGGCGCCACCACCAAGCCAAAATCCGGAGGGGCTGTTTCCGCTTTGGGCAAAGGCGCTGCCGCTTTCCGAGCAGGCGTTACGGAAGACGTTATGAGCCGTCGATACAATGGTCCATCGGCGACATGGAAGCGGACGTAGCTGGCCGCGTTAGCGGTACGGTCGCCCTCCACCGCGGCGCGCACAATCCGGTGCAGATCCGGAAAGGCCTGCCAGGCCGAATCCCGCAGCAGCGTGCTCATGGTCGCCCGCCAGCGCTGGGCCAACTCCACCTCCGCCGGCAGCCGATCATGGGCGCCCCAGAGACTTAACGCTTCAACGATGGGTGCCGGCGGATCACGGCCCTGAAGAATCTGGCCCACCGCTGCAATATTAAACGACTGTTTCTCCCAGCGCCCATCGCTCCATGTGGTGATCATGAACCCCTCCACCCGATGACGCCGGGCCGCCGCCACGGCGCACCTTACCGCGTCCAACCGGCGGCGTTCCAGCAGGCCGTCGCATAGCCCCGACGCCATCAGCACGCGAAACCCCATTTCCCTGAATGTCGCCAGCGCCGGGTAATCAGCGTCCACATCGTAAAACCAGAACGCGATAACGGCTTTTCGGGACAGCCACGGCAGGGCCGATGGGTGGTGCAGCAACATGTCATGCCAGACGATGGGCTGCCAACCGCGCTGCTCCAGAAAGTCGATGGCCAGGTTCATGTGCTCGGCCCAGGCTCGGCCCGGATCGAAGCCGCCCTGCGCCAATCGATGCCGCGGCGGCTGCCATTCGTCCCCTCCGATTAGGAAATATTCGCCGCTGGCGAACTGGCAATATTCCCGCAGACAGTTGAGCGTCCAGCAGCGCGTCGCCTCAAGCTGTACATCCAGTTCCAGGCCGGCCGATTCAACGTCTAACTCCTGGCCGGCCGATGCCCCGGCCAATTCCGGGTAGGCCCGGCAGATCTCGGCGGTGTGGCCGATCACATTGAAGTGCGGCACCAGATCGATCCCGGCTTGGCGCGCCGTCGTTTCAAACCGCCGCCAATCCGCCGCGTCATACGCGCAGGAGGGGCAAGCCTTGGCCATCGACGGCAGGCGGATCATGTTCTCCAGATAGGGCAGAAAATGGGTGTAGCCGCTGTGCGCCGCCAAACGCAGCGCCTGGCAGAACACTTCCGGCTTGAGATACGCCCCGCGCGCAATATCGTAGTGAAACCCACGGAATGGTAGATCCCGCCCCTTGGCCAGTAATCCTCGATCTTGTGGCGCGATCATACATCACACCGAAAGCGATCCAGCGCCACACTCTCCGGCGCTACGCCCACACCCGGTACGGACGGCAACAGCACCGCACCGCCGCGCTCCAGTTGGGCCTTGCCGGGAAACAACGCTGATTCATCCGTAAACTGGCTGCCGTTAAGCGCGGCCGGGCCGGCATAACCGAATACCGCCGCCAACTGCAACGCGGCCAACTTTGTCAACAGCCCATCGGTCAGGCCGCTGACCAGGAATTTCAACCCGGCCGCTTCAGCGATCATGATTTGCTGCAAACTCGGCCCTAAACCGCCGCTGCGCGTAACCTTCAGCACCAGGTAATCCACCAGGCCTTCCGCGGCGTAGCCGAAAAAGTCCGCGGGACTGACGCTGGCTTCATCGATGGCCAAGGGCAGGGCGGTGCCAGGGCGTAGTTGCCGCATCAGGTTCATGCGGTCGGCCGGCAGGGGCTGCTCGAGCACGTCCACACCGGCATCCGCCAGCGCCGCGGCGGCCCGGCGGGCCTGCGGCAACGTATAATCCTGATTGGCGTCTGCCCAGATAAATGCGTCCGCGCCGGCCGCACGCCGGATCGCCCGGGCGAGCGCGGCGTCCGGGCCACCCATCGCCACCTTGAAGTTGAAATGGGCGAACCCGGCGCCCCGCGCCGCGGCAACCTCGTCAGCAGCGCTATCCGTTTCATGGGCGGTTACCGTGTAGCTCAAAGGCATGGGACGCACCAAACCAGCACCGCCCAGATACGCCCGTAGCGGCAAGCCCATCGCCTGCGCCGCCAGGTCATGCCCGGCCATGTCTAGCGCCGCCTTGGCGATCGGCTGACCCGTGCTGGGTCCCCGGCCGAGCGCCGCGTGCATCCGTTGATGCCAGCCGACCCGATCATGAATTTCACAGCCGAGGGCAGCGGGGGCCAGGTAGACGCGCAGGGTGGTGGTGACGCTTTCCAACGTTTCATATGACCAGCCCGGCACAGGGCGGCCCTCGCCCCAGCCCACGTGCCCGGCGTCATCCGTGACGCGCACCAGCACATGCGGAGCCGTGTCGCCCGCGCATCCGGCGCTGCCCGAAGCAAACGCGAAGCCGCGGATCATCGGCAGGCGCAGGGGGAAAACGTCGATGTGTTTAATGACACTCATGCTCATGGTCAATCTGCGGCCCCGCGGACTGGATAGCGCTCCGGAACCTCAAACGACAGCGGCTGATCCATCTCCATCGGCCGACGCTGGCAATGGCTCTGCCACGCCGCGAAAATCGGCAACGTGGAAGCCTTGGCGGTCACCCCATTGAATTGCCGGCACCAGGGATCAGCGCTGACTACGCCCTCGAGGAAGGCGCGGCGGTCGTCATAGCCGCAAGAGCGCGGCGGCGTGACCACGCGCCAACTGGAGGTTCCGGCGCACCAGTGCCGCAGGGTCGGCGCGGTTATAAATGAGACCTCGAGCGAACCTTGGCTGCCATCGATGCGAATACCATGCGGCGAAAAGCCGTTCTGCCCCGTGAAAAGGACGCCATGAATACCGTTATCCATGGTGAAATGGACGGTAGCGCGATCTTCCTGGGCGTGCCCGAATGCCGTAACCTGCCTGGTACAATCGAGCATGGCCTGCAGCCGCGTGATGTGCTGACCAGGCAGCAGATGCAGGATGCCGGCCCAGAGATACGCGGACCAATCCATCAGCGTACTGACGGTATTGGCCCGGACAAACTCCACCGGCCCGATCTGGCCGCTCGCCACGATCTGCCTGGCTTCGGCAAATTGCCGCAGCAGCATCATGCTCTCATGGTAAACCGCCAACCGGGCGCCATGACGACCGCAGGTGTCGATCATTTTGTCGCACTGTGCCGCGCTCATCGCCATCGGCTTTTCGCAGAGGACCGCTTTCGCGCCCAACGCGGCCGCCCGGCAGGTCAGATCGCAATGGCTTGGCGGCCAGGTGAGAATCAGCACCGCGTCCAGCGGTCCGGCGTCTTGCATCTCCTCCAAGCTTGCATAGGCCCGCGGCGCCGGAAATATTTCACGCAGCTTCAGCCGCGCTGGAGCGGTCATCCACTCGGCGGCCTGTAACCAGTCGGCCCGCAGTTCCGGGTAGGCGCGGGCGTAGGCCTGGGCGGCTTCGGGACGCAGGTCCGTGACCGCCACGCACTGCATACCCAGGTCCTGAATCGCCAGCCCATGGGTCTTCGCTATGGTCCCACAGCCGACGAGGGCGACCCGTTTTTTATTCTGTGCCGTCATAGCGTCACCGCCTTGCCCGTGGTGAAGGACTCCCGAATGGCGGCTGCCACCCGCAGCACCTCCACGGCGCCTTCCAGCGTCAAACCGCTGGTCTGGCCGCTCCGCCAACTGTGCAGCCACACATTGATGTCCTGCGCCACCAGATCCGTAAACTGGTTTCTGAACAAGGCCTGCTGCGGATGCCCTTGGCGGTAAACTTCGACATCGTGGCGCTGCACACTGCGAATCAAACCATGTTCACCCAGCAGTTCCCATTCCGCGCGGGAATACGGATAATTGATATTGCCATAAAAATCAAAACTGCCCTTGACGCCATTGGCGAATTCACAGGCAGCGTGAAGGACCGTGTGCGGCCAGTCGGGTGAGGCGCCCCCCGGATGAGCGGTGGCAAACAGGCGGGTGATGGATGAACCGGTGAAGTAATGCAGGAGGTCAATGGGATACCAGCCGAGCCACAGCTCCACCCCACCCTCCGCCGCGTCAACGTAGAAGGTTCGCCGCTTTCCACCGGGCATGCCGTGGTTATACATCACGCGCAGCGAACAGAGCTTGCCGATATCCGCCGACCGAAGCTGTTCCCGTGAAACCATGACCGCCACATCGTGGCGCCAAGTCTGTCCGGCGGCGGCGGCGACCCCGCGCTGCCTGGCTTCAGCCGCGAGGGCGGCCAGTTCCGCGGCGTTAACCCCGGCCGGTTTCTGCAGGTACACATGAATGCCCCGGCGTATCACCGGCAGCGCCACGGAAGGCAAAGCGCTGGGGCGACCGCAAATGAATACGCCATCCGGTTTTTCTTTATCCAGCAGGTCTTCCGCCGCAACGTACAGCTTTAAACCGAACTTCTGCGCAAAGTCGGCGGAGGTCTGCCCGGCGTTATCGACAATCTCCTGCTCCGGGCAACCGAGCGTCGCCGCGGCGACAACCCGGGCCTTCGGAAACGGCGGACTTAGCCAGGGATACTCCTGGGCCAGCCGCGTCCACAGAATGAAATTCTCCGGGAAAAACCCGGAGTTCATGCCCAGCAATGCTAGACGAATCGGCGGGGCGTCCATCCTCTTTATTTCTCCGTAGCCTACGGACCACTGACCATCCACTCGCTTATATTTCGGTCCGAAACCAAGTGCCTATGCTCGTTTCTTTCACGTGTTCAATGGTTCCTTTCGTCACATCGTAGCAGTGTAATTCGTGCCAGAAACCGTCCCAATCTTCGCAGGGCACGCACATTCTCGGCACGGTCCCCGGTAGATCCCGTCTACAAGCCCTGTTATAGTTTCGGGTCTTCGCGCCTCCGTTTATCCCGATACACCGGCGTTCCTTTTTAGAGATCGGCATGTTTTGACTGCGGCTTAGTTTAGTCGCCACGACGGCCCGGCCGCACCGGATAATCCGCATTTGGGGTGGTCGGTTCGGCCGGCCTGCGCCCCCTGAGGCTCCGCAATGCAAGATCCGGGCTGGCCCGCATGGCGGCTCATGGCGGCGACGTCAGTGCAAAAGTTACTGACTTGATCGCGCCCGAACCCAGCTGGACCGTTTGCGGCGGAGCCGCGCCCAACGCGGGATTCAGCCGCACGGTCACCCGAACCAGCTGGTTGCCGACGTTGTCCAACCCGGCCCGGACATAGGTTTTTCCGTCCGATAACACCTCCACACGCACGCGGGGATCATTCGCTAAAACCGGCTCGCCCGCGAAGATATGGTACGGCCCCTTACGCAAGTCCAGCGTGAAATAACCCTGCTGCCTTCGGGCATTCACCGCACTGGGAAACCATTCGTGGCGGTTCAGATCAAACCAGGCGAAGGTCCAGTTCGGATTCATTCCGGACACGAACACGGGCAAACGGATCGGCAGATCCGCGCGCGAAATCACGGCCCGCACGCCGCCCTTGTCGGGCGACAGGGTCAGCCCAAACCTGGTGCCGGCCACGCGACCGGCCTTCACCTCCGTCACCGTGTACGCCGGGCGGCCGCGCAGACCCATTTCCCGGACCAACGCTTCCCACGCCCGCGTGTTCGGCTGTTCGCGCAACGCACCGCGCACCAGCAGGTAACGAAACCGCAGCGAATCGCCCGGCGTCAGCCGCCGCGGCATTCGGTCCAAAGACAGTCCCACGGAGCTGGATCGCTGGCTGGCGCCGACGTCCAAGCGGTAACCCTTGTCCAGGGTGATAATTCCGCCGGCGCCCCACAGGGAGGGAAAAATCTCCGCGAAACTGCCCGGCGCTGCTGCCGCCTGCGCATACGCCGGCTTGCCGGCGCACATGCCGAAGAAACTCTTCTCCGGCGTCACCAGCGCCACGAGGTTTCCCCCGCCCGGTGAGGCGGGATAATACGCGTTGCATAGGTTAAGGCTTGTCAGCCGCAGCGGTCGATTCACCCGCACCGTGCCCCGCACGAACAACACCCCCGGACCATGGGCCTCAGGTGTGACAGCCAATGTGCTGTAATGAACGCGCACGCTCTGGATAGGGTGGGGCGCCGGCTTGGGACTCCACGCATCCGCCTGGCCTGGAAAATATCCCGTGACGGTGCTGCGCTGCAAAAGACCGTCCACGGAACAAACCGGTATGCCCATCCGCTTCTCCAGGGTCGCGCCGGCGAGGGCATAGCTGTAGTGATCGATCCCCAGCCGGGGCGTGATCACAAAGCCAACCGATCGAATCCCCCCGTCAAATAGCGGCGGAATGATATCGAACGGCGGTTCCCCGTAGCCCGCAATCGCGCCGAAAACCGTCATCTTGCGCTGGTACGGCGCGGTCGGCCCAGTCAGATAGGGACCGTTGCGGCCGGTTTCTACGCCATCGCAGATGGAGTTGCCCCGATCGCCGCACATGAACCGAAAGTTCAGAAAATCACGCACGAAGATGCCATCGGTAAACGCCTTCCGACCGGAGGCATCGGTAATCTCCGCGGTCAGATACCGCTGTTCATCGTGCGGCAAGTCGAACTGCAGCGCCACCCGCTGTTTATTCGGCCGGAACCGCAGCAACAGGTGCGGGCCATCATAGATGCGGATATCCGTGAGCGGCGCGGTCGAACGGGCCGCCAACTGGACACGGTATTGTTCCGAACCGGGCAGCCACCATTTTCCGCCCGTGATGCGGGTGGCGTTGATCGCCCGCCACGCCGTTACCAGCGGACCGTTGCTGATGAACACGTCGCTGGGGTTCATGTAACCGTAGGTGGTGCCGAGCCGGCTGGCCGGCCCCGGGTGGTGGTACAACCAGTAATTACAGGTGCTTGCCGCGGCTGCGGCGAGTTGTGCGGCGTTGTAGCACATCGCCACCGCCATCGGTTCAGGGTCATCCTGTACGCCCGTCATATGCAGAAAACCCTTAAGCGTTTGACGGGCCGTCTGAACTGTTTTACCGGCAATGGCGGTCCGGATCGCAAACGCGTTATACAAACTCAAGTCCCAATAATGTAACGGCCCCCTGCTGATCTCATACGGCCCATTCGGCGGCATGCCGGCAGCAAACCACCACTGCGGACCGATCAGATGCTTCTTATCCTGGGAGAAGTACTTGGCTGGTGGCCAGTTGAAGTAGCCAAAGGCGACGTAGCGTGTGCCGTTGAGATCCGCGTAATCCAAGCCGGGCAAGGCCAAAAAGTTGGCGGTGGACGTCTGTCTGCAGATTTGGGTCAACTCTTTCCATTTGGCCGGTGAAAAATCCTCCAGCCGTTCCGTAAAGGCCACCCATTGCAGATGTAGTTTCCTGGCCGCGGTAATGAGCTCCTGCGGTGTGGCCTGACCATCTGAAAGGGTCGAGTGCAGGCCGATCACGCCGCGCATCGGACGCGGGATGAGACCGGAAATCGGCGGCAGTTTCGACCAATCGGGCAGGGTGGCGGGAACCGCCCATGGATTCACCACCGGCTTAAGGGCGCCCTGACCGAGCGTGGTCGCCTGGCCCGCCCGCCGGGCCAGCCAGTTCAGGGCATTGTTGTATAGAGCTCCGAAATCGCTTCGTTGCAGGCCATTGCCCCGCGACCACGCGATGTCGCCATACGACGCCAGCCCCTGCCCATAAAAGACCTCCATGGGCGTCAGACCGAATAAGACGATGCGGCCAGCCCCGAATTTCCGCGCCGCGACGATGGGCAACAGGCCGCCTTTCTTGGCCAGGCTGCTGGCCCGCCCGGGGCGCGATCCGCCCAGCCAGAGCGCGCGCGCCTGCGGCATCGCGCTGGCTAATATCGTCCATTGTTTCGAGATGAGCAGCGGTTCTGTACAGAGCAGGGCCCGCCGTTGCGCGTTGTACCAGAGGCCTTTCACGCCAGCGGTAAGGGGACTACCAGGGGTAATCCGGTCGGTATAGGCGTAAGGCAGATCAAAGCCGGTGGGATTGGTAAATTGGTGGGCGGGATCCAGCACGGTTTGCCACGGAATCGCCGCGCCGAAGGGCTTGAGAAAACTGGATACCTCGCTCCAGTGCACCTGGTTAAGATCGCGCACTTGCGCCATGTCGTGAAGCATACCCGCCTGGCTGACGCCATTGATAAAGTTAAAGTACATCAGACCGCCGCCGGCTTGGACGAAGCGTACGAGCGTTTTCACCGCCGCCGCGTGTGGTTGCGGTGGATAACGCTGTTCCACGATGGCGATGATCACACGATATTGCCGTGCGACATTCCATGAGAGGTTGTCCAGATTCCCCTGGCGCACCTGCGCCCCCGCCTTTTCCAACCGCACGACAGCGGGCAGGTGTAGCAGGTCCGGGTACCCCAAGTCGCAGACCAGGATGCGCGAACCCCTTAGCTGCAGGGCGGACCGGGGCAACAAGCCGGCGGCCCCGGCAGGCATGGCCAACAGGCAAAGCACCGTCAGGGCGGCCCCGAGGGTTGATAAAAGGCACCTGCCTCGCGGGGAACGGAAGGTCATACGGGGAGTTCCTCCCGGGCGATCATTTTCAACAACGCTCAGCACCGACGGGTCCGGTCTGTCCCTCCCGGCGGGGGTGAATTCCACCCGGTAGACGGGCCGACCGGCGCGATTTGACCGGCGGTCCTTTTCCCAATAGCTTCTCTTCATGGCGGCTCCTTCCTGATAGCCTGATCCTGAAAACATCCCGACAACCCCAGGCTTTACCTCAGCCCAGCCGCACGGGAACCGCGCTGCGTCCTTGCCGCGCCATTTTCGCAGCATCCAGCGGTTGCACGATCGTACGGCCATTGCGAGTACGGCTTATTCCGGCGCGGCCGCGGAAGATGACGCCATCCAAGTTGGCCCCGACCCTCTCATTCGGTCGCAGAAAGATCAGATCCCGGCCTTCGGGGTGTTCGATGGCGAGGCTCTCCTCACGCGGAAGGTATTCGATCCGCGGCGGCGGTTCGTGTGCTCGGCGTGGAAACAAAACGGCGACAAAAGTAGCCCCCGGCCCGGCGGGGACATGCATCAACCAGTGCTCGGTGATCGACCAGTGGAGGTGGTTTTCGGAAAGCCGACGGCGCCGTCGCGCGTCGAGCATTGCCGGATTCACGACGCCGCGCTGCAACCGAATCGCCGGCTGATTCGGTTCGACGAACCGTACCTCCAGCCCCATCCCCAGTTCCTTGTGACCGGGAAACCAGATTCCCCCGCCGCTTTGCCGGATCGGCCGGCGCGACAGCACATCCAGGTTCCACTGGCACGCCTCCGAACCTGTGACCGTGTCCTTGACCACCAGGTATTCCACGCCGCCCGCCCGTTCGGCTTTCACCAACAGCAGTTCGCGCTGCCAGCCACTGCGATGGGCGCCATCGACATACATGCTGTCACAGCAGAACGCCCGCGGCGCCATCCGCGCCCGGACGTAGTCGGCCACCGCCGTGGTTTTAAAGCATTCCACCAGCCCGCTGGGTTGACCGGGTTTGGAAAACGTCACAGCGTTGTGCTCCGCGGCGCCGGCGCCATTCTGAATCGGCAGGCCATCCAGGGCCAGCGGTACGCCGCGGCCAAAATAATGAAACGAGCCTTCATCCGCGTCGTGATGGGAGTGCACCCGGCCCGCCTTGAGCAGGACATAGCTGCCCCGGCCGCTGCCATCATGGCTGCGCAGCACCGCGCCGACGTTGGGCAATTCGCAGCTGCCAAGCTTGGGTTCCCGCGGTATAAGGGTTTGGTCATGGAAAATATAGTGTCGCGTGAGCGGATTCGCGCGCGGACCGAAATGGTCGTGCAGGTTGCCCACCGGCGAACCGCAGGCCCGCCAGGCCCATTTCAGATTCCCCGCCAGCGCCGGATCGGACCGCTTAAGAAACGAAGCCAGTTGGTCCAGGACGGGAAACGCCTTACGGACGTGGGGATGATGGCCAATCGGCGGAATCATCCTCCCTCCGTGGTCACGCCGGTCCGGCGGACCAAGCACCTTCAGCATGAATTGGGCGCCGGCGCGCACGCACGGGTGTTTCGCGTAATCTTTCACACCGGTGTGGCGCAGCGCCCAGAAGATGGGCAGATAAAGTTGCGTCCAGGTGGAAAAATAGTAAGCGCCCAGATTTTCCTCGCCGCCGCCGTCGGCACGCAGATGGTGCTTCAGCTCAAGCTCCAACCGCCGGGTACAGAATTTCACGAATTCGCCCGCGCACGGATGATTTGCCAGGAACAGACCCAGCAGACCAGCGCAAGTGAATACGTCGCTGTTGAAATTTGGCAGATAGGTCGTTTCGCCGGGGCGCCACGCGTAGCCCCACCAGTCGCCGTCGGTGAGAATATACGCGGCCAGGGCGCAGACCCGCCGCGCTTCCTGTTTTTCCCGTGGCGTAAAGCAATCCCACAAGATGTCGCAGGCCAGGACATAGCGGCGTAAAGGCCGTGCGAAAATGTGGCAATAATTCGGCCCGGTGTAGCCACTGGCCAGGATCTGCTCGAGCCGTTCGCGAGCGTGCGTCGCCGCCTCCACCGCGGCTAAGCCGCTTCTTTCACCGGTGGCGATATAGCGATCCGCCGCCCGCCAGCGCCGGTACCGCGCGTGATTCCGGCGCAATTCCGGAATCGACTTGAGCTTTTGCCGCAACTCGGAGAAATCGGACTGGCGACACAACACGCGGGGGTGGGCCGCTCCGGCGTCAAGCCAGGTGGTGATCCAGTCCTTGACCTTGTCGAGCCGCAAATCACCGCGCTGCGTTCGCAAGGCCCACAGCGGATGAGCCGGGTCCGGCTCCAAACGCACCGGCCGACCCACCGGTACGCGGTTTTGGCCGGCCCGGCGGGCCGGCCGCGGCACGAGGGTCAGCAACCAGCGACGGCTCATGTTCTCAATCGGAAAGCGGAGCTGGCTGCCGCCGGCCTTCGAGTCAACCAACAGCACTTCAATGTTTGCTCCGGGGGTGCGATGGGCCGGATGAACCATGTCATCCGATACCCGCCAGTGCGCCAGGTCCAGGGAAGCTACGCCCAGCAGATCCGGGCAGCGGGAATCATAGACGCCCATCCAGCCGCCATCGATAAACGGCAGCGCCGGCCGCATCGCCGTGTAGGTCCTTAGCGACTCCGCCCCCAGCGGCAGATCCATGATTTCCCACGCTCCGGTCGAATGGGTCACCATGCGGTCGGCGGACCAGCCACCGCGCAGGTCAAAAATAAAATAACTCGTCGGACTGGGTCTTAGACACGGTTTGGCGATAGCCTCGCGCGACTGGCGCCAAAACGACTTCCCCAGGCTGCCGATCTCGCGGTAGGGCCGCGGAGCAGGCCAAAGCCGCACTGGCAGCGTGCTGGTTTCCCGGACTTCACAGGCCGCGTCGTTGGGGCGCAGCAGGAAGCAAACGCGATAGGTGTACCCGCCTTCGAACGTGTACACGACCTCGGCCGTACTCCAGAGCGGGCCTCGCTCAGTGCGACGGGTATGCACGGACCTGACGGCAAAACGGAAGGCCAACCGCCCACCGCCCAGCCATGGGCCTTCGCCGCGGCGGATGGCCAGGAGGGGGCCGGGGATTACCGCCTGAGTGCTCCGCGTGAACCTCTGTGACGCGGGAAGCGCCAGGGCGATCACGCCGTTTGTAAAAACCATGCGGGCGCCGCTACGGATCAGGCGAATGCCATGGTCACCGCCCGCGGCGGCTCGGGCGCCTCCGCGACCGTCCAGTTCATAGACGCGCTGTTCGCCGGGAGCGAGATCTTCCACCAGAATAGATAGAACGGCACCTATTCTTTGGAACGGGACATCGCGCCCCTGGTGGGACACGCGCCGCGGTTCCATCGAGCGCCGCCAAGGATACGCAACGATTTCCCTGGGCCAATGTCTGCCCAGCGGTTCGCACAGCGTGATGGTGAACCGCCCTGGTCCGGCTTTCTTGATGGGTTGCGGGCGGACCCAGCGATCATTGAGCCCCTGGTCAACCCACATTGGCCGCCGCCTTCCTGCCGTTAATCCAATTTTTCAAACGCAATTTCGTCAAACCATGCCACTCCACGACCGTGCAGGTGACAGGCCAGGGTCGCCCCCATGACATGGCCGTTCACCGGCGGGCTAAGTACTTCCACCAGGCTCCATTGGCGCGATTTCACGGGGGCATGGCCCTGGCTCGTGACCACCTCGCAGGGTGTAATCTCCGGGGCAAACGTCCCCGGTCCGGCGTACTTATGGAACCGGATCGACAACGAAGGCGTCGGTAACCCTGGGCCGTCTCCCGGCTCCACCCGCACGAAACCCGTCAAGCGATACCTGGCCCCGGGGACCAGCGGATTCATAAAGTTGCTTGCACCGACACGGATGGATTCCCAGGAGGCCGTCGTGGGGAGCGCCTCGCGCGGAGTTTCCAAGCGCAGCGAGCCGGGGCGCCGCCGGCCGACTTTCCGGTCCCAGGTAGCGCCAGCCCCGGGAATCCAGGGCCAGGCATCGCCGGCCTTTTCGTCCCGCCAGGACGTAGCAAAATGATTCACCGGTTCTTCGTAAATTGGCACATTGGCAACGCCGAGCCATTCCCTGTCGGTCGGTTCGATGGGCCGAGCGCAACGCAACCGTTTGTCCATCGCCTCACAGGGCAGCTCACGCAGGCGATAGGTCATTTGCAGCTGGTGTCCCTGGGGTAGGATCGGCTGCCCAGGCCGCGCCTCGATCCGCCGCCAGAAATGCGTATCGAAGCCCCATTCGCAAAGGTGGCCGAAGGTCGGCCGCCCGTCGCTGAATTCAACCAGCGTGCCGGCGCCATCGCGATGCCGCACGCCGGCCCAGGCGCCCAGCGGCAGTGCCCGCTGGTTATGGCGGGACAGACAAAACAACATGCCCCGATGCAAACGGATGGTCCGCACCCGTCCGCCGGGTTCGCTGAATAGGAAAGTTTCCACCTGGCGTCGCCAATGCTTGCGGAAAGTGTCTGGACCACAGTTCGGTTCGTACACACCCAGCCAGTCGTTCTGCATCGGCACGGACGGGCCATAGTTACCGTCAAAATTCGGATCGTCGATTTCCCACCAGAAAGCGTCATGTCCCCTTTCATCGGCGAAGGCTAGCACGCCCAACTGCCTTAAATCCACACGCCGCCGCAATATAATCCGGCAACGGTGCTCAATCATCCAGCCTCCGGCTTGTGGATCGGGGAGGAAGTCAAAATAGTTTTCCACGTCGGCGACTCCGCCCCGCGTGTCGGGTTCGACATGGATTCGCAGTCCCTGTTCCGTTGGTTCGGCGCGAACGCGGGCCGCTTCAGGATGCCGTTTAGGCACGAAAGACCGCCAGCAGTTTACCAGATTGGCAATGCGCAACGGCCCGCCGGGGCGGAAACGGATACGACCGATAATGGTCGTGCCGCCCATGTACAGATCACCCACCGTGATCCGCATCAGCTCCGCGTCACCGGCGAGGACGCGTGAATCGCCGCCTACGGTTATCAGACGTGGAAGGAGGTTATCGGGCATGTTCGGTTTCCTTTCCAAACCCTTCCTTTCAGCGTTCACTTAGGCATCCGCAGCAGGCGCAGGCGACCACGGACCCGGAAGGTGGCGAGTTGCCGCGGCGAAAACACCCGTGCTTCACCCCGATGGAAAAACGCCGCCAACCGCAGGAAATTCGCCCAGCGCTTCAATACCACCGGAACCTTCGAATCAAACTGATAGATAATTTCATATTCGCAGCCGTGATCGAGAATACGGCATCCAATCTGCTTAGCCTTCAGTTCGACGCGTTGACCATCCTGCCACACTTGGCCGTTGAGCGTGGCCTGGTCAACCGCGGCAAAATGCAGCGGGATAAAACAATTAAAGGAAACTTCTTCCGTCGGTAAAGCGGCGAGATTGTTCATGGCTCCACCGCTGAATCCCACGCCGCCGGCGTTTTCTTGGACGGCCAACCTGAAACCATGGTTGAAATTATCCGCCTCCACCGGGCCGGCCTGGCCGCCGGGCGCCCATTCCTCGGGCTGAGCCAATAAGCCGACGCCCAGGGTGACATGGCGCACGGTGGCCATTGGGCCGGGTCGTGCGGCGATGGCGTAATGCAGATGGATGGGAAAGGAGTGGCTGTATGTCGAAGCCGTCCGATAGCCCAAAGCCCAGCGCGAATGCTGCACCTGCACCACTTGGCCGGCACCAGCCGCAAACGCCTGGCCCTGCACGGAAAGATAGCGTTTCTTTTCGGCATCAACGGCGCCGAAGCAATCCCAGGCGATGGGTGCGGCAAAACGCTTGGGGAATTGACGCCGACGCAACTCTGTCCAAGCGTCCGCCGGCAGGTGATAATCGCAACCAAGCAGCCAGGCGATGTTGGCCCAGTTGAAAGGCAGGTTGCGGCCATGGTGGAAGTGGACGCCCGGTTGACTTTCATCGAGCAGCTCCACAATCGAACGATCCCGTGACACGCCCACATAGCAAAACAGGGCGCGCAGCAGCGACACCTGACCAAGGATATCGACCCGATAGGCCCGACTATACGGACCACAGGGCGCATTCAGCCGCGGATGATACAGCGTCAACAACTCCCGCCAGAGCTTCAACTGCGCTTCCAGGGCGAAACGGCGAATTCTCGGATCGCGGCTGTCCCGCACGGTTTTGGCCAGCGCCATCAGTGAAACCGCCGAATACGTCGGAGAGTTCCATTCGGAAAAGACCGCGTCGCGTTGGGCGTAGCTGTCCACCAGCAGCATGGCGTTAAAACCGATCTGCCGCAGACGTTCGGCGCTATAAACTTCCGGAATCAGGTGATGTTCGACCTCGAACTGGTAGCGATCGAGCGCCTGGCCCGCGCAGGCGAGAAAATAAGAATACATGCAACTGAAATTGTGGTTGCCGCCGGCGGCGAAACGATGTTCCAGCGCGCTGGCCAGATGGCTGCGGCACATAGCGCGCAGATGATCGCGCACCGCAGGGGAAAGGCGATCGGGATACGCCATCAGCAGATCGATGGCGGCGACAGGCTCAAAGCCATTGTCGTCGATCGGCGTGGCACGGATGATCGCTTCAGCCAACTGCCGGTCGCGCGGCCTGGCTTGTTGCAGCAGGCTGGTACAGGCCCAGAGCCGCTCACGGGTATCGGGTTGCTGGCCGGGATAAACGAACCCGCCCTGGGCGTCATACCATTGATGCAGCCGTTGGCAATGGGCCTCCACGAATTCTTCGCGAACCTTCTTTTGACCGCGGCGGATAAATTTTGGCATGAAAATATTCCGTACATCGCCTCGCCCCACCTGTCCGTGCAGGTTGGCGGCGTGACACTCAACGCCTGGGCTGTCGCTGACGCTCCGGGCTCCGAATTTCAAAACGCCAAGCTATTATCCCACCACCCGATATTCACCCGGCTGCAGGGTGATTTTTGTGTCCGGGAAAATAAATCCCGGCAGATCCATGGCTTGATGCAGCAGGCTGGTGATCGGCTGGTCCGTCGGATTATTCACCGAAACACACCACTGGGCTGGCTTGTCCCGCAGGTGCATCACCCCAATGAACAAATCTTTACCCGCCGCGTCGGCGATAACCGGATGACCCGCCACCATGTGCGTGACCTCAGCCCGATCCACGTACATCGGCACGTAGGCGTAGCCCAGTTGATCCACGCCCAGCGTGCGGTAGCGGTTCTCGCCCGTGCCGTAATGGCCCAACACGTAACCACTCTTCTGGAACAATCCGGCGCTCCACCGGCGATTCAAGCCTCTAACCCGCAGCGGCAGCGTCAGGTTGGTTTTCCAGGAGGGCTTGGGGACCAGAGCTTCCACCGCCCCATTCGCCGCGGCGCATTCGATAAAGCCCGGTGAAGCCACCCGCTGGCCACGCACCACTTTCATCCCCTCCGGCTGGTGCAGATAACCCAGCAGCCGCGTGACATCCGTCTGGTTTTTCAATCCGATATTCACCGGCACCCCCAGCGAGAATAACTCAAAGCTATAACGCTCGCCGGCCTGGACCCGCTTACCAGCCATATCGGCCGCGATGGTTATCAGGGGATACTCCGCCCGCAGTTGAATCGGCTGCTGCCGGACCACGAAGATATGGCTGCAGGCTGTCTGGGGACTGTACAAGGCGAACCAGTCGCCCGGCGCCAGGTGGAACAAGCCGCTCGGACTCTGCGCGCCCTGAAAATAATGCACCTCCTGCCGCACCACATCCGGGGCTTTCCCCAGCAGCAACCGCACCGGCTTGACCCCCGGGGGAAGCCAATAATCATTTTGCAGCAGCGTCAATTGCTGGACCGTACAGTCCGGCTTGAAGCGAACCTCCGAACGGAACAGGCAGGCGTTGATCCCTTCGCGCACCCCCGGCGCCGCCCAACCGGTCTGAGGGACGCCCACTGTCGGCGGCAGGCATTCCCAATACTGCAGGGTAAACTCCATCAACTTCCCCGGCCCCGCCAACGGGCCAAAAGTGTTCCAGGGATTCAGCACCTGCAGCACGCTGTCGGCAAATACCCGATCCTGCCGCGAAGCCAACCCCGCCGACCCTTCATCGGCATAATCCAGCAGCGGCGTGTTCTCGAACCGGCTGCCCACTTCCTGGCCCTGGTCCGTCACCAGCGTCGGCCGACTCTCGCCGAAGGCCACCAGCGGGATCGACGGCGGCGGGCCGCCATCCCAGGTAACTCCCGCAATGTCCTGTGGCAACGGCTCCGCCCGGGTGACCACCATGGGATTCGGCCCGTGGGCAAACACAATGTATTCGCTGTAAGAATTGACGTGATCGGAGCAAAATGTCGGCGCCAGCGTACCGTCCTTCCAACAGCGACGCGCGAAGCTGATGGCTTGGCCGCCTTTTCCATCCGTGGCGATCAGCACCAAGTCGCGCTGGTTGCTGGCGTTCAAGAGCAGGGTTTGGCTGAAGGTTTTCGCGCCATTCGGTAGAAAGCGGCGGAATAATTCCGGGCCGTTATAAAGGGCAATTTCTTTCAGTCCCGCCGCAGCGCTTACTTCCAGGCGTGACACCATTATGTTCGGCCGGGTGACGAATTCCTCCGCTCCCAGCGTCCAGACGCGGTATGTTTCCGGCCAGGCGTGAATGATCGGGCCGTCCGAGGGAAACGTATTGTAGGAGGTGTACTGATCGGCCCACCAGAGACCATAGTAAAAAATTTTGCGAACCGAGGGTTTGGGCACATACCACGGCGCCTGGACGTAGGTCAGGGCGTGCCCACGTTCCACCTCCCGTGCCAGTTCCGCCGGCGAACGGACCTCGTTGAAGGAAACCGGCGCCGGGGGAATGGTGCATCCGGCGCAGGTCAGATAATCCGCCGTATTATCCTCCACCAGACGGCCGTCCCGGTAATAGCGGATCGCCGCCATCGCATAGACCCGCAAATCCGAGATGCGCATCAGCTGGGGATGGCCGGAGAAATGATAGTAACCGTGGTTGCCTTTAACCTCGTCCCATGAGTAGAGCATCCAGTCGAACGACGGCCCGTTGTAGCCGGTGAACTTGCCATCTTTATTCCGCGGCTGTAAGTCCAGCAGCGTTTTATTCGGCCCGGTAAGTACTTGTGCCGGCGGCCAGGGATCGTTGCCCTCGGCCACAGGTCCAAAGAAAAACATATGGTCGCCGGTATTGGCGTCGATGGTGTAACCGGGCAGCAGGGTAAGGCCATCGTCGGAGAGTCGTTGGCAGTCCGCTTTGAGCCGGGCCCACTTTTCGCGTGTGAGTTGGTCGAAATCCTCCAGGAACACGATGAATTGTAAATCCGCCTTTTTCGCCGCCTGCGCATATTGCGCCACCGTTCCAGAACCGGAACTGTAGGCGGTTTTCGCGCCGATGAGGCCGCGAAAGACCGGCGCAAAACGCGGCGGTTGATGCCACTGCGCCAGCTTGGCTTGCCAGTACGCTTGGCCATATTCGTATGGCCTACGGGCCGCCGGCAGTAGATTGGGCGCCACCAGTGTTTCGCGGCTGGTCACATAGCCGCCTACCGACTTATGTTTCAGCGAGGGTTCCGCCAGCCACCGCCAGATATTCTCCAGCAGCCGCCCAAAATCGCTCGGCTTGCTGCCAAAGCCCCGCGTGAGCACCTGCCGATCAAATATCCATTTCACCCCCGAGCCGACCGAATACTGCGGCCATTGATTCACCAACGCGATCCGCCCCGCCTGATATGGGCGTATCGCCAACCACGCTGGCGATGACACGGGCGCCGGCCGCGCAAACGCATGCGGCGGCAATTCATATTGGCTGAGCTTCTTTAAATCTTCCGGCTGCGAGTGCGCCGTTGCCGACGCCCTTACAACCACCTGCCAGTTGCCATCCACCACGATCGGCCCCGTATCCGCGGCGTAATAGTGCGGGGACGTCGGATACCAAATGCCCTGGATGCCTTCGCTCACCGGGGAGTGCGGGATCAGATCCGTGTAGGCCAGCGGCACATTCGGGGCGTGGAGTAGATAACCTTGCTTGGTCGGATCGGTTTCCACAATGGTTTCCAGCGGCAGCCGGGCACCCCACGGACCAGTTAAGCCCGCCAGCTTTTGCCGAACCATGTTCTGTTCCATCGGCATCAGGAACACCCCGCCGCCGGCCGCCACATAGCGGTCGATCAGCTGGACAAAGTTTCGCACGCGCACCGGGGATGACGGTTGGTTTTCCAACGTGACCGCATAACTGTCCGGCGTTATGTATAACACCAGCACGTTGTATTGCCGGATCCGCGGCCAGGTGACCTCGCCGAGCTGGTTGGTGTAATCCACCTCGAAGCCGTGGGCGTGCAATTCCTGCAAATACTCCAAGTCAATCCAGCCCGCACCCAAGCCCTGCGGCGAGCAGAACAGAATCGAAAGCCGCCGCAACGCGGCGGCACGGGCCAGCCGCACGGCGCCCCGGCCCAACGTCGCGCCACCGGCCAAAACCGAAGCCTTCAAAAACGTCCGACGCCGCATTCCACGTTCAGCCATCGCCAGCCTCCTCACACGAGCACCTTTATTTCATCACCCCGAGCATGAGCGCGGGAGCTCAGATCTTCGATTCTTGATTTCCGTTTTTCGATCAACCACATCCGGCCCCGAAGGCCACAGCCAAAGCACCGGGCTTCCGCTCGGCGGAGGCAGAGGTGGCCTTCATACTTGCCTCCGCGCCAGGCACGGCGCGCTCGACGGCAATCGCCTTTCCGGAGTCACCTTCCCCAACACCAGGAAAGCGAATGTCACCTTCTCCCCGGGCTTCACCACACGTCCGCGCTGTAACCCTGCTGGGTGATATTGGCGTTCACGGTACGCACGGGTGTCATGCAGGTATCAAAAGGAGCGGCCAAGGTTTGCAGTTCCGGGGCGTTCATGCTGTAGGTGGCCGCACCGGGCGGCGATGGGCCGGGCGAAGCCGCAGCGTTGGTCATACCCACCTGGTTGGTGTCCGTGGTTCCGTTGACCACCCCTAGCCCGTTATGCCACGTGAAAATATTGTCACCGTTTTGGCCCATGTAAGGAGAAATTTCCCACGTCACGTGCCCGTCGCCGAACCCCACGTTCTGGCCGTCGCCGGCGTGGTTGCCGGAATTGTAGATGTAGGGGCCGTAAGTATTGGCTGTGGGCAATGTGGTGGTGATGCGCTCAAAGACACCCGCTGCGTACGTGCTGGTGGAATCATCAAGTGGCGCCATGTCGCTGACCAGAGGGACTTCGGTATTGGCGCCGGTGGTGGTCCACCACTGGCCGGGGCTGGCGCCAAGCGAACCGTCCAGCCACGGCCACGGGAAAGCGACGGAATAGCTTAGACCGTAGCCGTCGGTGGCGTAGCGTAGGTTGGGTAGCTGGGTGGGGTCGGTAAAGCTTATGAAATAGTAGGACTGGCTCCCGTTGTTGTAATATTCCGGCGACGGTCCCTGGACGATGTCATCAGATGGGCACACAAAACTTGCCGGAGTGCTGTAGCCCTGCAGAACCAGAAGCCACATGCTGACGGCCGGCGCCGGCTTGCCCCAGTACGAATTCTCATACCACACCTGCACCGCCGCCTGGGCGCTGGGGGGTACGTATTCGTCGAATTGGCTGCTGCCGGTCGAGTTTCTCGGCCGCAAGATGTTGTCGGCCTCGGCAAACTGCGTTATCCCCGCCTGGGAGCTGACCGTCGGGAACGTTTCGTCACTGCTTTGAGCATACGTCAGCATCGACTGGATGATCCCGCGCACGTTGGCCATGCAGACGGCCCGGTTGGCCAGTTCCCGGGCTTTGGCCAGCGCAGGCAGCAGGATTGAAACAAGAATCGCGATGATCGAGATCACCACCAGCAGCTCGATCAGGGTAAAGCCGGTTTCCCGCGCATCCTGACCCCGGTCAGGACGCTGCCATCGGTTCCCGG
>JAJYFE010000140.1 GCA_021785435.1 Planctomycetota bacterium | reverse complement strand
GCGAAACGCGCTCGGCGGCGGGCCGGGGCCTCTTCCCCCCAAGGCCCCGGCCCGCCGCCGCCCTCGGCTGAGGATGTACCTTAAATTCGCCCTTGGTGCGCCTTGACAATGGGGAGCACCTTACAACAAGGCCCCGATAACGTCACAAGGCATGTTCAATTCCGCGAACACCAAGGTGATTGCAAGAGGGGGAGAGACGGCAAGCAGCAACAAATAAATACCTAGCATCGCCAACTATATCGATGACCATCGGCGACGGAACCCGGGAGTACGCCTACTATTCGGTGGGGTACGGATATTTCCCCGTGGGCACCACGCTCACCTCAAAAACCCTGCCATCGTATTGGAGCCCCAGCGGTTACGATCACTGCTACGGCTCCAACGACCAGTACGGGTACGGCAATGTCAGCGAGTACACCACCTTCAGGGGCAACGCAGAGTTCACCACATTTAACGTAACGATACGGCTGCCCCCTGCCGGCTATTCCGGGCCGCTGAATCTTACTGTGAATACATCTGCACGATAGCTCGCAATCGTAATTTTATCACTGGCGCAGCACCCAGCAGACGGCCATCGACACAAGAAAGTACGTCACTTCGTCAGATGCCGTATGCATTCAGCATTGACTTATACTAAAAAACGTCATATAATGATCGATTCGATGGACGAAACTATCGCTAAAACGCAAAACTCCACTAAAAGAGAGCACAGCGGCGTCTTTGGGCCGTTGCCGCGCGGGCTATGCGCAGCAGGTGCAATGGCCGGAGCTATGGCTGTGGCGCAACCGGCCTACTCCGAGCGGATGGCCCCCCCCACAGTAAACATCCAACAGGTTAAATGGATCGGGAATGACGAGGTGACCATAAGGGGTCGTGAGTTTTGCCCGATGCATTACGTGCCGACCAAGCACGACGGTTCAAAGGCAAATCCGTATTGGGTGCCCGCCCCGATGGCCTCTGGCTACAATCTGAACACGGGGAGACCGGAAAACCCGCGCGAAAACCCCCTTCAAACAATGTATCTCAATGGCCTACTGAACGATTTTGGCGATTTATACAAGAAGAAGAGCTACTTTGACTTCCAGGTCTGCATCAACAACAATGGGGCATGGAAAATGGCCGGCCTGGAGACCACCCACATGGTCGGCATAGAGGAACTGCGCAAGGACATGGAGGCTCTTTACAACTCCCGCCTGCCGAAGATTGGCGCTACATTTACTCGGGTCGATGTGGCAGATCACCTCTGCTACCTGTTCCACGGTGTGCCATTCATAAAGGTGTGGGGAAACGCGTCGCCGACGGCCGATGGAAGCAAGGAATTTCCTTACCAGATTCCTCCTTACCCGATTCCCGAAGCGGCAAAGAAGCGCATAAGACTTTCGCGCTTGTGGCAGGGGGAGGGCCACTATGTGATCAACAACATGGAGACCTACCACAAACTCAGGAGCCCTCAGGAGCTCAACATAGCGTTCGCCGCTGTGAACGGTGCGCCCATATTCGGCGAGAAGATGCCGAAACTGCCCAGCGAGCTACCATGCAAGGCAGTCAGGTATATCAATGGCGTGCAGTTCATTCCCATAAGGCTGAATAACCTCCCATGGCGGCCCCCGAATGTCCGTCCATCAACAACAAACCCCTTCGATTTCCAGAACCCTGGTTATTACATCTTTGGCCCATACGCGGCGCTTGTAAACTCAAAGGCCGAGTTCGATAGGGACTACAGGCTAGTCAGACGCTTGGTGCCCGACCTTACCGCCCAACTACTCCAGCAGAAGGCACTGATGCCGTTAATTCTAAATCCGATAGGGCCTGGCACGCTCTACCAATTTGACCTTATTAACCAGTCCGACCAGATGATTCCCCATACTAACATATTCGTGCCAACGCCAGGCAAAGATTATGTCCCAATGACAGGCCCCCCTCCGGTCGTCCACCCCATTATCGTGCCAACGCCAGGCAAAGATTATGTCCCAATGACAGGCCCCCCTCCGGTCGTCCACCCCATTATGGTAGCGCCAGTCAGTCCTGCCCTGCCCGGCGACCATCCCCGCCTTGCCGGTCACTCCCAGCAGGTGCATTACACCGGCGGCTTCAAGACACTCAACTCCATCATCGCAGGCAATACCGACCAGAGCGGCGAGAACCCGGACAACCCGAGGCCGGCGTGGATGGGATACGTCAAATACGCAAAATTCTATTTCTGGCCCGCCCTCGGCAGCAGGGCCAACAAGGCCCCGATAACGTCGCAAGGCATGTTCAATTCTGCGAACATCGAAGTGATTGCAAGGGCGTCGGCAGCCAAGCCATGACCGATCCGCCCCGTCTGTCTACCATTCTGGTTCGGGCTGCAGGACCGCAAGTCCACCGGGAAAACTGCAACCCGCCGCCTTAGCGGCGGCCTTCATGCCGCCCGCGCCGCAGCCGGCTCCATGGCCAGCGGTTATTGGATGTTGATTCGCCGCCGGCGCCGCGCTACGATTCGACAACTGCTATGCCCGTAAAGTGTGTTGGAAAGTTTTATGCCTACAGCTCCTTCCCCACGTACGGTGGGTCAGCTACGCCAGAGCGGCTATCGGCCGCGGTCCGTCAAGGATGAACTGCGCGGCAATATGATCGCCCGTCTGCGCGGCGGCGAGCGGGTGTTTCCCGAGCTCATCGGTTATCAAAACACGGTTCTGCCGGAATTGGTGCACGCGCTGCTCAGCCGGCATGATATGCTTTTTCTGGGGCTGCGCGGCCAGGCTAAGACGCGGATTCTGCGCCTGCTGCCGCAACTGCTGGATGAATGGACGCCGGTCCTGGGGGCCTGTGAAATTCCCGATGACCCGCTGGCGCCCCGTCTGCCGGCGGGAAAGCGCATTATCGCGGAGCAAGGCGACGATGCCGTGGTCGAATGGCTGCACCGGAGCCAACGGTATCATGAAAAGCTGGCCACGCCCGATGTGACCATCGCCGACTTGATCGGGGAAATCGATCTGGTGCGGCATGCGCAGGGGCGCTATCTATCCGATGAATCCACGATGCATTTCGGCCTGATTCCGCGCACCAATCGCGGCATCTTCGCCATCAATGAACTGCCCGATTTGGCCCCCAAAATTCAGGTGGGGCTGTTTAATGTTCTCGAAGAGCGCGACGTGCAGATACGCGGCTATCCCGTCCGTCTGGACCTGGATTTGTGCCTGGTATTTTCGGCCAATCCCGAGGATTACACCAACCGTGGCCGCATTGTCACTCCATTGAAAGACCGGATCGGCAGCGTGATCCGCACGCATTATCCCCGCACGCTGGAAGAAGCGATGGAGATTACCCGACAGAACGCCTGGTTACAACGTGACGGCGAAGTACAGGTGCAGGTCCCGAAATTCTTGCACGAAATTGTGGAGGAATTCGTGCGCCTTGCGCGGGCCAGTCCGCATGTCAATCCAGCCAGCGGCGTGAGCGTGCGGTGCTCGTTGGCCAACGTGGAAAATCTGGTCAGCAGCGCGGAACGCCGGGGCATCGTGCATGGGGAAAATCCGGTGGTGGCGCGGATGGACGATCTAGCCTTCCTGCCGGCTGGCTGTCGGGGTAAAATCGAACTGATGCTGGCCGAGGGGGAAGCCGCGGAGGACAAGCTGATTGTCGCACTGCTGGGCGAGGCGGTCAAACTGGTGTTCGGCCGGTACGCCCAGGTGGATACGTATGAGGAAATCATCCAGCAGTTCCAGGGCGGGCTGACGTTGCAGGTCGGTGATGACGTGCCCACGCCCACCCTGGCGGCGAATTATCAACACCTGAAAGGACTCCCAGCCGCAGCGGGTAAACTCGCGGCAAAGCTGGGGTTGTCCGCGGACGATCCGGCGGCCGTGGTCAGTGCGGGGGAATTCATTCTCGAAGCGCTGTATGTACACAATCGCTTAAGTAAAGTCGTAGCGCGGCAAAAAACTTTTTTCCGAAAGTAAACGCACACCGGCATCGTTTACAGCGAAAGAGTTTTGCTCCGATGCGGGCGAGCCCCAGCTGGTTTTCATAGCCCGGAGGCCACCACGGGCCAGTACCTTGCAGCCAGGGGATCCAGGGACTGCCGCAGCACCCCGTCCTGTACTGGGTAGGCCGGGACTCCGGGCTGCGACCGGCGGCTGTTCCGGTGACCTGCCCCACCGGCGCGAAACGCCTTAGCGCCGGGCAACCAGGTCGCGTTCGCGCTGGCGGGCGGTGGCGCGGCGTAAGAAGCGTTTTTCGCGCCAGGAAAGGCGGTGTAGGCCCTGCTCGTGGACCTTAGCGAGAATCTGGTCGAGACGTTGCTGATCTTTGCGTTCTCGTCGTTCGTGGCGGCTGGTCCAGCGCAGGCGCCGCCGGGCTAGTTTGCGGCGCTTGGATATGGGTAGATCACGTAAAGAGGTATCAATGGATAAAAACTGCTCTAACACCTCTGGCCCTTGGGCCTGCAGTTGCCGTCGCCGTTGGAAAGAGCTGTAAAAAAGCAGCACCCACATGAGCAGCATCAGCAGTTGGCCCGCGTACAGGTCCAGTAAGGCGCCGGGCACCGCCAGCACCATACCCACGATGCAAGTGATGTCGATGGCGCGATAAGCGCCAAAGCCGGGCCAGAGCAGCGCCTGCAGCAGGTACGCGCCGTCAAACCAGTAGTAGGGCAGCAAGTTGACCAGGAAAAGCGTCAGATTGGCCCAGTAAAACCAGTAGATTAGATTTTCCACCATGCCCAGACCGGCGGGCGGAGAGACCGTCGCCGACAGCGCCAGCAGAGGATTGAACAATAGCAGCGGCAGAACCCGCCATTGCCAATAGAGCCACAGCAGGGCCGGCGCCGCGGCGGCGAGGTTGGCGGCCATGCCGCCGACTTGGGCGATGAAAGTGGGCCAAGGCTCCGGTGGATGGGTGGGTGGAATCATATTCCCGAACGGCCACAGAAGAAAATCATCGTGCCGTCCGCCGACCAGTTGCGCCGCGACATGGTGCCCCCATTCGTGGAGCAATAAGGCGGCCAAGCTGGCCACGATCATCCAGCCGGCGTCCAGCCATAGCCCCGAGCGCACCGCGAATAGCAGATCCAAGACAAACCAGAGCAGCAGCCAGAAATGCAGCCGCAGCCGCACCCCGAAAATCCGTCCCACCGGCAACGACCAGTTCAGCAGAGCCCACGGGCTGTCCGGAAAGGAACCCATGGAGGTGTTGCCGCGGCTATAATCACGATCGCGCCAACTCATCATCACACCAGGCCAGTCGAACCCGCCATATATTTTAGCAATACCGCAATGGTTTTAGCGTCCACAATGCGGTTGTCCAGAATCATTTCCCGCGCTTGTCGGGGACTTAGCGCGGTCACGGTAATCGTTTCGTTTTCCTCCAGGGCTTGGGGGCCAGGTTCCAGGCCCGCCGCGATGAAGCCGTACATCTTTTCCGTCAAAATTCCCGGCGAGGTGTAAAACCAGCCAAAGGGAATAATCTGCGCGGCGCGGTAGCCGGTTTCCTCTTCTAATTCGCAGCGGGCGCGCACGGCGGGATCCTCGGGTGGTTCCAGAGTTCCCGCCGGCAGCTCCCAAAGTTCTTCGCCCACCGTATGGCGAAGATTGCGGATCATCACGATCCGCCCATCCCGTAAGACCGGCAGCACGATCACCGCGCCGGGGTGGCGCACGACCTCCCGCGTGATTTCCCGGCCGGAGGCGGTTGGGACGCGGCGCAGCAGCAGATCAATACGCTCGCCTTGGTAGACCACGGTATCAACCGGCGGCGAAGGGCGTGGTGAATCCAACGGCATATCCGGCTCCCCTGGGCGTCATTATATAATACCAAGATGGAGAAAACTTCCGATTCGCCGGCGCCCCTGCAGACGGAATTGCCCGAAATTCCGGGTAGCGAAACGCCGCCCCTCCTGCCGGAAGAACCCCAGGCCCAGCGCCTGGCGCGACTACATGAAAAAGCCCGGGCCTTACCCGCAGCTCCGGGCGTGTACCTGCTCAAGGACCGTCGTGGCGTAGTGCTTTATGTGGGCAAATCCCGCGATCTGCATCAACGGGTGGGGGGGTATTTCGTACCATCCGTTGACCTCGGTGGAAAAAAGCGGCGGTTGCTTGATTACGTGTGCGATTTCGACACCTTGGAAACGGATTCCGAAGTCGAAGCGCTGCTGATGGAAAACCGCCTCATCAAAGACCTTAAGCCGCGGTTCAATGCGCTGCTGACCGATGGGAAAAGCTATCCGTATTTGGAGATTACCACCCGCGAGGACTTCCCCGGCGTTTACCTTACCCGCACACCGCGGAGTACCGGGACAAAATTGTACGGCCCGTTTACCAGCGTACATGCCTTGCGCGAAGCGCTGCTCTATTTGCAGCGGGCTTTTAAATTCCGCACCTGCCATCTGGACATTCGGGCGGATGAGCCGAAGAACCGCTTCTTTCGTCCTTGTTTGCTGTACGCGATCCAGCAATGCAGCGCCCCGTGCGCGGATAAAATCAGCCGGGAAGCGTATCGGCAGGACCTGGAACAGTTCAAAAACTTTCTGGACAACCGCCAGGGCCGGGCGCTGCGGCAGATGACGGCTCAGATGGAGGCGGCGTCGGCGGCGCAGGATTTCGAGCAGGCGGCGGTGCGGCGCGACCAGATCCGGGCGTTGCAGGCGCTGTCTTTGCGCGGCCGCCCGCGGCAGGCGTGGCAGCCGGAAATCTTCTTCCGGGATCATCAGGCGGGCTTAAAGCAGTTGCAGGAGATCCTGGGGCTTGATGAGCCGGTGCGCTGCATCGAAGCGATTGATATTGCCCATTTTCAGGGGGAGGCCACCGTTGGGGCGCTGGTATGCTTTATTGATGGGCGGCCGTTCAAAAACGGGTACCGGCGGTTTCGTATTCGCGGCGTCAGCGGCATCGATGATTATCGCTGCATCCAGGAAGTCATCGCGCGGCGGTATCGGGAAGCCGCGGCGGGTCAGAGCCTTTATCCCGATTTGATCCTGATTGACGGCGGACGTGGTCAGCTGCGGGCGGCGCTGGAAGCTTTTTCGCCAATGCCGGTGCGACCGCCGCTGGTGATCAGCCTGGCCAAACGCCAGGAAGAAATCTTCCTGGCCTCCCGACCGCTGCCGTTTAAATTGCCGCGGACCAGTGCCGCCTTAAAGCTGCTGCAGGCGGTGCGCGATGAAGCGCATCGCTTCGCCCAGCACTACCATCATCTGCTGATTGCGCGGCGGCAATTGGAGCATAGGCCCTCAGGTAGTCGAGAAAGCAGGGCCACGACCACACCGGTTAGCCAAGTCGGACCCATCCCACGGGACGGACGCTCCGAGGGTGTCACCGGCGGCTTGCAACGCGCGGAGATGAAAATTCGCTCAATGCGGCAGCTGCGCCGACTGGTCCGCCCGCGCCCGCCTGATATTACTATTGCTTTGTCAAGCGCTAAATTTCCGGTGGGCGAAAGATCCCTAGACCTGCCACCGAACCCGAAGCACCGGCCTTCAGGCCGCCGTAGCGAGTCGCCCGCGGCGACCCAGTGAACGGCGGCGATCGGAATACCCGAATGCTAATAAGTGGTGACAAAGCCCTGCTATCAGGCTAAAGTTCTTGTGCCTTTTTTCTGGTTCCGTCGCATCAAGAGGTGGTAACCGTCCCTTAGTGCCACCGGGGCCAGTGAAACTGGCCGGTCAAAACCAGCCCCGGACGATAAGCCGGACTGTGGCGCAGGTGATACTGAAAATTGTGCTCATAGCGCGCAAACAGCGCCGGTACGTTGCGGAGCACAAGCATGTTTTCTGCGTTGAAATGAGCGGCGGCGTAACTGAAGTTAAAGCTGCCGGTGACGATAATGCGGCCATCTATCAGCATCACCTTGTTGTGGGCGATCAGATAATGGTCGTCGATCCAGACCGGGACCCCGGCGCTGTAAAAGGCCGCCAAGGCCGCGCTGATCTTCGGGGTATAGTGGCCTGTGCGGTAGTTGCGTTTCTCCACGTGCGAGCGGTCAAGGATTATCCGTACGTTCACACCCCGGTCGTGCGCGGCAATGAGAGCGTTCAATAGCGGCCGACTGGTGAAGCTATAGGCCTGCACCTGGACCTGCCGCCGGGCCTGTTGAATCAGATGAACCAACGCGTGGGTCGCGCCGCCATCCGGTGAAAAATATACCTGTAAAGTGCTGTTGGCTTGGAGCGACGTTCCCGTCGGGTGCTCCGGCAAGCGGCCTAGCCAGAAACCCAACAGCAGACATCCTACGGCCAGCAGCCAAACGCGTGGGCGTGCGAAATCTAGGCGCGGACGAAGGTAGGGGGGCGAGGTTTTCATGGCGCCACCTACAGACGATGAAAACAGGGGTTGGTGAGAGCGGATTATTTCTTCGCCTTGGCGGCCGGTGCGGCTGGCTTTCCGGTGGCCGCCGCTTTGCCCGCCACCGGGGGCGCCGCTTTGGATGGCGCGGCGGCACCCTTAGCCCCCGCCGCCGGCGCCGCTGATGCGGCCCCTGGCGCCGCACCAGCCGCTGGCGTAACCGTTACGCCCGCCTCCGCGGCCGGCGCCTTGGCCGCCTTCTTGGCCGTTGCTATCTTGCGATGGGCCACCTTCAGCAACCCAAAAACGGAATTTTTTTCTTCGCTCCACTTTTCAGCGTCTTCCAGGCTGGCGATGCGTTCGGCACGTTTGAGAACGTTGCGATGACGTTCCAGTGTGCTTCTACCCTTTAAACTTCTATCCAGTGACATGCGTAACGCTCCGTTGCATGGCTTTTTGTCAGCCGGGATGGCGGGCCTACGGGCCTGGCGAACCGGCTGGGGGACCGACGCTCCCCAACCGCCAAAGCGGGCACTATAAGGCAAGGCGCTTTGAATCTCAAGGCATGTCGAAGCGATGCGGAGGCTAATCCCAGTATTTCACCGTCCCGGCCATAGCGCGGCAGGGCAACGACCAATTACCTGCGGCTTTGTCAATCGATAAATTTCTGGTTGGCGAAAGAGCCCCGGACGCGCCACGGAAACCGAAGCACCCGCCTTTAGGCCGGTGAATGGCGGCGGACGGGGTACCCGAAAGTTAAGCGGTGATGGAGCAGTAGGGAAATAATCCTGATATTTCTGGGAATTCTGGTTTCTGACGAGGCGCAGGAGGCTGATCCCGACGCGGCGTCATAATAACGGCAGCGACGGCGTGGAAGTGTCAAGCCTATAGCTTATCGGTCCCTGACGCGGCAGGATCGTCGAGGTGGGTCTGCAGCATTGCACTGACCAATTGAGGATTTGCCTTCCCCTGGCTGGTCTTCATCACAGCGCCGCGCAGAAAACCGAGCGCCGCCGCTTTCTTCTTCGGATTATTTTTGTAATCCGCCACAGCGCGGGGATTGGCCGAAAGGGCTTGGCGCACCCAGGCCTCGGTGGTGGCGGAGTCGCTCACCTGCAGCAGGCCTTGAGCGGCTGCAGCCGCGGCCGGATCAGCTCCGGGATGCGCGGCCAAAAATTCCACGAGGCTCGCCGCCGCGGTCGCACTGATCCGGCCGGTTTCGGCCAGTTGCGCCACGGCGGCGTATTGGCCCGCGGTGATCGGCAAGTCATTGATCTGAACCGGGTGACCCTCGGCGGTGGCGCGTTCGTTCGCCAATTTCGCCGCGGGTCCCAGCAGCAGATTGGCCAAACGCCTGGCCGGCGCTCCGGCCTGCGCCGCCTCGAAGAGATCCGCCACCGCTCGTTCTTCCGTCAGGGCAAAGGCTTCCTTGGCCGAAAGCCCCAGTTCCCGCTCATAGCGCCGGCGTCGGGAAATTGGCAGCTCCACCAGTTGACCGCGCAGGCGCTCCACCCACGCCGGCGCCACTCGCAAGGGCACCAGATCGGGGTCGGGAAAATAGCGGTAATCGTGCGCTTCTTCTTTTTCGCGCTGCAACACGGTAACGCCGCGATCATCATCCCAGCCGCGTGTGGATTTTCCAGAATCCGGCGGCGTCTCGGGCGCCGCTCGCCATGCGGCCAGTTGTCGCTGGACTTCATAATCACAGGCCCGTTCGAGGGCCCGAAAACTGTTGAGGTTCTTAATCTCCGTGATCGGTGTCTTCACCACGCGCCCCTGGTGGAGGATGTGCAGATTGATGTTCGGCTCAAAGCGCATGTGCCCTTGCTGCATGATTCCCGGGGAAATTCCCAGATAGCGGCAGATGCGCCGCAGTTCTTCGCCAAACAGCCGGGCTTCGGTAGCCGAAGCCAGGTCCGGCTCCGTAACGATTTCCAGCAGGGGGGTTCCGGCGCGGTTGAGATCCACGCGGGAAACGCCGCTCGCGCCCTGGTGCAACAGTTTGCCGGCGTCTTCCTCCAGGTGCGCCCGCCGGACACGCACCAGCTTGGTCTGGCCATTGGGCAGCGGCAGTTCGAGTTCTCCGGCGCCACAAAGCGGTTGCTCGTATTGGCTGATCTGGTAATTTTTCGGCAGATCGGGGTAATAATAGCTCTTACGATCCCATTTGGTTTCCGCGGCGATGCGGCAGTGGAGGGCCAGCCCCACCTGAATTGCCATTTCCACCGCTTGTCGGTTGATCACCGGCAGCACGCCGGGCAGCCCCAGTACCACCGGGTCCACCTGGTGGTTCGGCGCAGCGCCAAAACCGTTCGCGGCCCCGGAGAACATTTTCGACCGTGTCGCCAATTGCACGTGGACTTCCATGCCAATCAGGACTTTATATTCTGGCACGGCGGGGGCGGAAGACATATCCAAACTCCAGTTCCTAACCCGAACCTTTCACTACATTGGACGGGTGTGGCCATGAATTTTGGCATACCCTGCCCCCTATAGCCGCCGGTCCGCACGGAGGCGGAATAGTTTAGTTGCCCACGGCGACCTTCGGCGGATCGTGGACCGGGGGGATCTCCGCGGCAACGCCTCATCCGGCCACGCTGTTGCCGGTATTGGTGTCTCGCCAGGAGAACCAGAATCCCCTTTGCCAAAAGATAGAGCCGGACCCCATTGGACAGCAAGGAGCGCGATGCGAGGAAAAAGTAACAAGATGGAGCAGTTTATCGGGGGTTTTGCCCCTTTCTCTGAAAAGGCTCCAATTGTCGCTGAGTCCAGCCTTCACGTTTCAGGCCGGGGAGGTCGCATTCAGGCGGCGCAGGAGCACCTGGAGAATAACTTCCGGTTCGCTCATGCGGCCGAGGCCTACCGTGCGGCAAGCTTGCCAGCCGCTCTCTGGCCCGATCATCTCCACCCCCCGTTGCTTAAGAGCCAGGACATTCTCCTGGGTCGCCGGGTTATTCCACATCCCCTCATTCATGGCGGGCGCTGCCACGATAACGCCTGGCGGCGCGGCCACCAGCAGAGCGCTGACCAGATCGTCGGCGATGCCATGCGCCATTTTGGCGAGCATATTGGCCGTCGC
>JAJYFE010000139.1 GCA_021785435.1 Planctomycetota bacterium | reverse complement strand
CGAGGCCTCGCCGCTCCAGCAGCGGGCCTTGGAGCTCCTGGGGCTGTACCCAGTACGGTGACCGCCAAAGATGAAGAAAACCCCTGTCAATACAGAGGTCTTTCATTTTCCATGGGGGGAACTACGGTTCAGACTGGCCGATCGATTTTCGCCCTCCCCCCCATTTTTTCCGCCGGTTCCACGGTTCGGCCCGTCCGGAACATCCGCGCGAATCCGCGTAAGCTGTGGATTGCTTTGGCTGCGGCCCGCGGGGCGCCCTGGCTTATCCGCGGTTGAATACTCCTCCGGGGCGGCGTGTGAATCGCAGCGGCGGGCGAGATCCCGATGACTATCGGACCTACCGGGCATTGGGTTCGCGTACAGATGAAATGTTTTGCCTATGGCTCCACCACGCTGCGGAAAACGCCATCGACGACGCGCGTCGTGAGCCGGCGGCCGGGCGCGGCGTCGGCAACCCGGCGGACGATGCGGCCCTGATCATCCATGGTAATGGAAAAACCCCGTTCCAGCACGCCGCGAGGGCTGGCGAGCTGAAGTTGTTCCTGCAGGGCGGCCAGACGCAATCGGGCCTGGCGCCACTGCGCCGGGGCGGCGGATCGCAGCACCGCCTCGAGACCTTTGAATCGCGCCGCCGTTTCGACCAGTTTCAGCCGTGGAGAGACGGCCTGCAAGGCGCCAACGGCCGCGTGGAGCCGTGTCCATGCGTCCTTGAGGCGCCGGGCGGGGCTTTCGCCCAGCCGGCGCTGGGCATCTTCCAGCCGCCGCCATCCCTGCGCCACGGCGTGGCGCGGTTCGATGGCCTGGACCTGGCTGGCCCAGGCCTGGACGCGGCGGGTAGTAACCCAGAGCATCCGCTGCATGGCATCGGTCAATCGTCCGCCGCCGGCGCTGCAAACGGCAACGGCCTCTTGAATCCGCCGGGCCAGGTGCTGGTTAAGCCGTTCGCGCTGTCCATCCAGGTAGGCCCCCAATGCAGCGGCATCGGGGATGGTCAATTCCGCCACGCCGGTGGGTGTGGGGCCGCGCAAATCGGCCACCAGGTCGGCGATGGTGGTGTCCGGTTCGTGACCGATGCCGGTGGCGATCGGGATGTGGCTGGCGGCAAGAGCGCGGGCGACGATTTCCTCGTTGAACGCCCACAGGTCTTCCAGCGAACCGCCGCCGCGCACCAACAGAATCAAATCCACCCCGCCGATGGCCGCCGCCTGGCGGTTGAGCAAGCCGATGGCGGCGGCTATCTCGCCCGCGGCCGCGGCGCCTTGCACCGCGACGGGAAACAGCAGCACCTGCAGGCCGGGAAAACGGCGCCAGGCGGTGGTCAATACGTCGTGCAACACGTCGCCGGTGGGACTGGTGATGATGGCCACGCGGCGCGGTACACGGGGCAGGGCGCGCTTGCGGGCGGCTTCAAAAAGACCCTCCGCCCGCAGCTTCGCGCAGAGTTGGCGGAAGGCCAGTTCCAGCGCCCCCGCGCCCCGCGGCGCCAGCCGACTCACGTACAACTGGACTTTGCCCTGCGGTTCATACAGCCGCACCGCGCCCTGGGCCAGAACCGCCAGGCCGTCCTGTGGAGTAAAGCCCAACTGCTGCAGCGCGTCGCGCCACAACACGCAGGGCAGCTCGGCGGCGGAATCCTTAAGCGTAAAAAAGGCGTGGCCTTTTTGATATACCCTGAAATTCGAGATTTCCCCTTCCACCAGCAGCATGGGCGACAATTGCGCGGTTAAGGCCTGCTGGATCAGATGATTAATCTGGCTGACGGTGTAAATGCTTTCGCTGGGTTCGGTGGGCGCGGCTCGCGGTGGGTCAAATAAAGTGTCGGTCATCGGTTAGGTTCCAGGGTTGGAGATCAATTTTCAGTGCTTCGGTCTGGCGCCGGTAGCGGGCAGCCGCGGCGGGGTTGCAGCGGGATGGGCGGGGGCCAGCCAGCGCACGCGGCACTGCACCTGATCCGGCCCCTGCAGCAGCCGTACGCCGCGTGGCAATTCATAATGAATGCGATGGGTAACCCATCCGGCAGTGGGAATCCAGGCGGGATTGATCGGCAGAATCGCCACCACGCGCTGGCGCAGCGGCGCGACATCGCCCCGGATCAGCGCCCGCCGCAGAACGCGCAATACGTCGCGCGGCCCCGTCACGGTAATCCGCAGCGTGTTGGGCCGCACTTGCACGCGATAGCGATCCAGCAGCCACGGCGGACCTCCGGCCCACACCGGCACAATGCCGATGAACAACCTGCGCCGCGGCTGCGGCGGCACTGTGAGGGTCACCGCGGCGGTGGCCGGAGCGACGGTCACCGCGGCATTCACCGGTCCCGGATAGATAGCCACCAACCGGGCCGAGATCGTTTGCGGCGTGTTGGGCCGCAGAGCACCGACATCCTGTAACGGTTTGGCGATCACCCGCAGCTCGGCCGCGCCGCCGACGCGCGTCAGCAGGCTGCGCGGCAAAGACACCGTGGCCGTGGGCGGAGAAATTTTCACCGGCACGTGGCGCAGGGCGCGGAAGAGAATCGGCCGGGACACCGTGACGGTTTCATCCACCCGCAGTTGGATTCGCGCCGGCCTTACCGCACTGACCGCCACGTGGCGCCGGCGAAAGAACGCCAGCGAGTTCAATACCAGTTTCGCGTCCAGAGAGTTGGGCGCTCCGAGGCGCAGGCGGCCGGGATGATGCACCACGTAGACCAGGTTGGCGAGGTCCTGCCGGGTCATCGGCGCCTGCCCGGTGCAGAGGCGACGCACCTGATCCACCCGGCGCCGCGATCCCTGGATGGTGATCTGGAAATCGCCCTGGGCGGGCTTAAGCACCTGCAGGGTGCGGTGGGCGCCGGCCGCGGCCACCACGGTGATATGCACCGGCAAGTCGCCGACGGTGGAGGTCAAATTGGCGTCGGCGTAGAGCCACAGCAGAACGGTCAGCACAATGGTCAGCGGCACCACCTTGAGGCGATCGAGAAATTCGCGGAGGCTGCGGGTCATAATTTAGCTTTCAGCTTTCAGCAGCCAGCGTTCCATCTTCGGCGGCGCGGAGGAGCGCCGCGGGGCCACCGAGCGGCTCGCCCCAGGCTTGCGCCCCGGGGGCTGGAGCCTGAAACGAAAACCGGACCTCTAGCCCCTAAAACGGCTTAGGCGTCGCGGCGATGCCGGGATACTATTTCCGGCCGGCGCAGCGCCGCGTCCAACAAGACCACCAGCCGGTCCAGGGACAGATTTCGAAGCAAGCGCCCGCGTTCCGCGACACTGATCGCACCCGTCTCCTCACTGACGATAATAACCAGGGCATCGGTCTCCTGCGAGAGGCCCAGGGCGGCGCGATGTCGCGCGCCCAGTTCACCGCTGCTCTCCGGTCCTTCCGCCAGCGGAAATTGCACGCCCGCCGCGGCGATTCGCCCCTCGCGGATCACCACCCCCATGTCATGGAGCATCGAGCCCGGCCAGAAAATGGTATTGAGCAGTTCCGCACTGACCTCGGCGTTAATCACGACGCCGTGCTCGGCCAGACCGCCCAGGCCCACCTCGCGCTCCACCGCGATCAGCGCGCCAATGCGGTGGCGCGAACAATAATCGGCACTCTGACACAGGCCGTCGATCAGCCGGTGCGAGGTGAACCGGCCCAGGTGAAACAGCCGGGCTTCACCGAGCCGGGTTAAGGCCCGCCGCAACTCCGGTTGAAACACCACCACGACGGCGAAACTGGCGAACAGCAACAGGCGGCTGAGCAGAAAATCCAGCCGTGGCAAAGCTTTCCCACCCAGCACCACCACCGCATACGCGATGATCAAAAACAGCGCTGTCCCTTTCATCAGCCGCGCCCCGCGCGTACCGCGCAGAAATTCCAGCACGGCGTAGACCACCGCCCCGATCAGCAGAAGCTCCAACATCACCACCGGCCAGGCGTGACTGGTCAGGCGATCCAGGAAATTGTTGAGTAATGATGGCATGTGGGGAAATAGTATAGCACGTTCGGTTCCAGGTTTTAGGGGTTAGGGGGCGCGGAGCAGGATGGTAAGCACCGTGGCTTCAGCTCGCCCCGCTCGCGTCGCCGCGGGCGAGCAGGACTTTGTCGAGTCGCCCTCTTCGGCGACCAGTGGGCAGGCGGGGCCGCGGATTTCAGGCGGAGCGGTTCAAGACGGCAATATCGGGAAGGTTGCGGTAGTAGTGCCGGTAGTCCATGCCGTAGCCGACGACAAACGCATCGGGAATATCGAAGCCGATAAAATCGGCGGCCAGGCCGGCGCGACGGGCAGCCGCCTTGCGCAGCAGCACGCAGGTGCGCACCGAAGCGGCCCCGCGCCGCCGCAAAAGGCGCTGGACCGCGGCAAGGCTTCGCCCACTTTGCAGAATATCATCGATAATCAACACCTGTCGCCCCGCGACGGACAGCGCGTTGGGCAGCAGCACCCGCGGCCGCCGCCCCGTCATCCGTCCGGCGTAGCTCGTCACCACCACGACATCCACCCGCAATTTCCGCGGCCAGCAACGCACCAGGTCGGCCAGAAACATAAAGGCCCCGGTCAGCACAGGAACCACAACCAGTTCCCGTTGGCCATGGGCCGCGGCGATTTCCGCGGCCAGGCGGCGCACCCGGGCCAAAATCCGCCGGCGCGGCAGCAGAATCCGTCCAATCGCAGTCAAGGCTGGTTCAACCGCTGCAAGGCACGGGCCGCGCCAACATTCCCCGCGGCGGCGGCCCGGCGATACCAGCGCAGGGCCGTGGCGTTATCCTGGGACACGCCTAAGCCATGCACGTACATATACGCGATATTGAGCATCGCCTTGCTATTGCCCGCAGCGGCGGCCCGGCGGTACCAGGTCAGCGCCTGGGCGTAATTCCGCTTGACCCCCAGTCCTTCCATGGCTAGATAGCCCAGCGCATCCATGGCATGATCATCCCCCCGCGTCGCGGCCCGCCGGTACCAGCGCGCCGCCCGCGCTACATCTTTCCGGACACCCTGGCCGTGCTGATATAAATAGCCCAGATCGTCCATCGCCCGGGCGTTTCCCGCCGCGGCAGCACGCCGGAACCAGTGCGCCGCCCGCGCCAGATCTGCGGCACGGCCATGAATGGGTACGCCGGAGGCCGCGCCGCCGGCGGCGGACAGATAGGCGCTGCCAATATTAAGCATTGCCAGGCTGTCGCCCCGGACCGCGGAGCGGTGATACCACGCGAACGCCTTCACCGCGCTGGGCGGCACGGATCGCCCCTGGGCATAAAGTGTGCCGATATTGTTCATGGCCACCGCATTGCCCGCCGCCGCGGCCCGGCGGTACCAGCGCATGGCCTGCGCATCATCTTGAACCACCCCGTCCCCGCGCATGTATAAAAAACCCAGGGCATTCATGGCGGCGCTATCTCCGTGGGCGGCGGCCCGGCGATACCAGTGCAGCGCTCGCTCGTAATCCGGGCCGAGATCAATCAATCCGGCCGGAGTGGTTTGGTCGTGCTCGTACATATATCCGAGATCCGTCATCGCGGTGACATTGCCACGGTGCGCTGCCCGGCGGTACCAGACCAGCGCCAAGGCATAATTCCGCTGCGGCGGCGGGCTGTTTTGATACAGCCACGCCAGATTCACCATGGCGGTGATGTTCCCGGCGCGGGCCGCCTGCCTGAACTTGCTCCATTGCCCGGCCGAGACCTGGCCCCGCACCGCGGCACGTTCCAGTGCCGCCGGGCCGGGGGCGGAGTTGGAGGGACTGCTGTGGCAGCCCCCCAGCATGAACAGCGCCGCCAGCAGCGCTACGCCGGCAGTTGGCCCGTGCCCCGTCGTTTTCCACATGCCACACCTGCTTTCAGAAATCCTGATGCGGCGATTGTACGCCGAACGGCGGTGGGCGCAAAGGGGCGCGGGCGTCTGGCTCACCGGGGATTCGAAGATGGGCAGGCGGGACAGCGGTGCTGCAGCCAGCCACGGGCGATGATTCAGGGCCAAGGCATGCTAAAATGTATGGATGTTGCCGCCATGGGCAAATTCTTTTTCCCCATCCGGACCGGCGGCGCACCGGGGCCACCGCTTATGCGGCGGGGCTGCCCCGCGCCACCTCGGGCCGGTGACGGGTGGGGCTTTGCGCGGGGAAACCCTCGCCGCGAAGTTGCAACCGGAAACCCTGCTGCATGGCAATGAAACGATTATTCTGTTGCTGCGGCCTTCCCTGTGGTATATCGCCGCCAGCAGCGTCCGCTTCTGCGCCCTGGTGATTTTGCTGGCCATGCTGGCCAGCCGCATCGGCCCGCGGACCTATTTTCCGCGCGAAAGCACGTTTCCATATATCGCGGCGTTGCTGGTGGGGTTGCGTTTGATGTACGCGGTGATGGATTGGATCAGCCATCTTTATTTGCTGACGAATTGCCGCGTGGTCACCATCAAGGGCGCCCGCCATCCCGAAATTTTTCAGGCCAGCCTAAGTAAAATCAGCGCGGCCCGGCTGGAGCGCCCGGTGGTCCAAAAATGCCTTGGAGTGGGAACGATCAGCTTCGCTACCGATGGAGAAGCGCGGCCGGAAAGCGTGTGGCACTGGATCAGCCACCCCGAACGGGTGCATCAGCAAATCATCGATGCGCTGCGTAAACGCGGCGCAGGTTAGGCTGGACTTTGCACCCCAGCGCGGGTCGCCTTGGGAGACCTTGCCGAGGGTGGATTCTCCGCCGGAAACCGGGGACTTGCCGCGCGCCACAATCTTCGCGCCGCGCGAAGAAACACGCAGATTGTGACACGGAGGAACATATATGACAGCCGCGTGGATCGCAATCCCGCGGCCGTCGTGGCTACGCCCGTTACACGGCCGCGGGAGACTTTATGGATTCCCTAAGTTTGACCGCGTGTTTGTAGCGGAATATTTTGGATCTCTTTATTTCTCCGTGCCACAATCCGTCAAAATCTTCGCGCGACGCCAGGATTTCTTTCGTCGCAAGGATTCCGAGGTTCGGCGGAGCGTTAGCCCCGGCATAGGTCTCCCCGGCGAATTATTTCCACCCCACCATGGGCGGCGGACTGTTGGCATAATCCAGCCCCGTAGTTACACATCCCGCCTTATTACGAACTTCATACTACCCCTTGCCAGCCGGCGCAATCAAACCGCCGGTACTGCCTGGCGGCCATTGCAGCAGGCATGATCCTACATGCCGTCGGGCGTTAAGCCCGTTTCGGCCGGCGGCGCGTGCTTGACGTTACCGCACATCGGAGTGTGCCTACTATTGCGGTAAATCTTTTACCGCAACGATTTGCGGTTGCGGAACCGGAGCGCCGGAGACGCTGGGATTCGCGGGATTCGACAGCGAACGGTCGATGATGGCGATGAAGCGCTTCTGGCCTTCCAGAATAAATTCGGCGTTGGCGTTGTTGGGATCGGTGGAAATGGTGTATTCCGTCGGGCCGGCGCCAATCGCCTTGCCTTGGTTGGCGTTGTACCAATCGGTGGGACTGTACGCGCCAGTGTAGCCGCCGTTGAGCTTGAGCGCCTGGACCAGGCCGTAAACCGCGAACGTATCGCTGCGGACGGTTAAGAAATTGGCCACATCGGCCCAGGCGGCGTCGCGTTGCTGGAGCGTGGTGACCGTATTGCCACTGCTTTCCAGGTTTGGAATCAGCGCCACCAGCATATCGCCCAGGGAACGGAAGCCGTAGCCGGGGTAGGCGGGGGGCCCGCCCGTCCTCGGATACGCGGGCGTTGCCACAGGCGCGGCGGTCCCCGAACCGGTGGGTACGTAGACCGTACCGGCGGCTGCGTCCCGGTTGCGAAATGCAATGACATCCGCCGCCATCTGTTGCTGCTGCGCCTGTTGGTTGGCGCCGAAGGTTGAGCCATAATAAGAGTAGTACGGCACGTTGGAAAACGCCGTCAACAAAACATTGGCATTGGCCGTATTGATGTTAATCTTGCCCGGAATGCGCACGGCGTCGATCGGATTGGGCAAACCGCCCGGGTTTACCGTTGCCCGGTCATTCAGCGAAACCATGGATAAAAACGACGGCTGCACCGCGCCGGTGGTGGTGTTCACGCAGGTAAACGCCGCCCGCGGATCATAGGCGAAATCGAAATAAGCATCGGCCTGGTATGGCTCGTTTGTAAACGTGGGTTGGCCGGCGGCCTGAGCCGTAACATAGTAATAGCCGCTCGGGTTCGTGGTGGCGGGATTGGCGATTTGATAGGACAGCGTCGCGAGGCTCCTCGGCGAGCCTGTGGTAATAGACGTTTCTATGTTGCACAGCCGGGCAACGCTGTTGAGATCATCCCAATTTACCAGGTCAAGGTTGCTATCAATCGCCGCAGTGGTCCCGGTCCCGAACAGGGGGCTGTAGCCATCCGCGAAGCGGTCGTAGAGCGGCACGCCGGGCGCGCCGACAACCGCGGCACCGTTGAAGCCGCCTAACGTGCCGTCCTGCGTAGGGCTGCCCGCGGTCACGGTTCCGCCGGGTGGGTCGGCCGCCGCGGAATCGCAGCCCCATTCGGGCTGGTTGAGGTTGTCACGCTGGATATCGCCAAAAAGGTGCTGGCCCGGGGCCGGATGTAGAGCGGAGAAGTCGAAAGGCATCGCGTCCACCACGGCTTCGCCTGCGAGGCCGCCGGACCGGTTATAAAGGGGCCGTGTGATCTCAACGGCGCCCACCAGCGGGAAGGTGCCGCCGCCCGCGTAGGCGGCGGTCTGGGCGCTGCTTCCAGGAACGAGCCAGGCCCGCGCCCCGGCGTCCGAGAAAACCACATCGAAGCACTGCGTGTTTCCCGCGACAGTGTAGGGGGCGATCCCGCTGGGAAAACCATTCGGAGCCGCCGCCCCCAAGTCAACGGTAATCGCAGGGCTGCCGGTGCCAGCCGGGTTATCGAACACCAGGAGCTTCCAGCCTGCCAAGCTAAGCGCAGTGGTGCTCGGGAACGGGTTCATCAACTCGATTGCCCAATGCGACACCGCGCGGGGGCCGGGGGGACCGGGCGGGCCGCCGCGCGTTATCTCAACCTCCATCTCGTTGATAAATGGCTGCGCGGCCAGGCCAACGTAGTAGTCGGTGCTGTCACCCATCGTCGTCGGGTAGGAGGCGTTATTCGCGGGGGTGCCGCTGCGGATGTGCAATGTGCCGCTGGGATCCAGGTAGGACGGTCCGTAAGGCAGCGAGTAAAGGCTCGGAGTTCCGGCGGCGGCACCTTGGTCGAAACGGTACGTCGCGTAGTTAACCGCCAAGGCGAAAGCGTGTGCCCACTTGGGGATCGTGACCGCGCCTAGAGACAGCGGTGCCGGGCTAAGCCCGCATTCCACCGCTGCCGTGGCCACGTTGGTGGCCACCTCGCCGACGGTCTGCGGCGGCGCCGAGCCAGGAGCAGCATTCAGCTCCACCAGATCCGGATAATTCCACACAGGGTTTCCATTGAATGTGAACGGCGGTGTTGGAAGCTGAGCGGTTGGCTGCGGCAAATAGTTCCGGTCCCACGAATACGCGGTGAAGAAATCGCGGTAGCCGGAGTGGAAACCCAGCGTGTTCGGCAAAATTTGTGCCGGGCGGCAATAGAACGGCGCCGCCCCATCGAAAGCGCTGCCATAGGAGCCGTAGGTGAGCAATTCCATTTCGCTGGCGAAGCCGAAAAATTGGGTGGGATCTATCGGCAGTTCATAGTGGAAAAGCTGGGTTTGCCAATCCGCCAGATTGTACGTCCCATACGTGCCTTCGCGGCCATAGGGCGCGGTGGAGGTTTGCAGATTCTGGAAGGTGGCGGCCGGATCAGGGCTGCTCACGTTTTGCAGCCAGATCGGTGCTGACGATAAATATTCACCGTAAGCGTCGGCTGGGGCGCTCGGATCCGGGGTGGTGGAGTTGCCGGGGTAACCGCTGTTAAGATTCAGCCGGCCGGACAGATCAACAACTCGCACGGCGAAGCGGTAGCGCGTGCCATCGGGGCCGCTGTAAGGCAGGAGATTCCAGACGGCGTCGGGGGTTCCCGGCGCCGCCGGAGGGGGCGGAGAGGCCGAGTAAGTCCAGTTCCAACGCGGCCAGACCACGGAGGCGTTGGGGGCATCGACCGTGCCGCCAGTGCCGCCGGTGCTGCCGCTGGGGCTGCCATTAAAATTCCACGCCAGATTGATGTCATATTGGCCGGTGGAGGGATCATAGAGATACGGCGTGACGAAGCTCAGCAGCGGCTCGCTGGCGGGGATGGGGGAGACGGTTTGCCAGTTTCCGGTAGCGGTAGGATCGGAACCTGGCCCACCGGAGGTGTGCGTTTTTTGGCATACCAGGGTGTACATATCTGGCGGGATCGCGGCCTTGGGGTAGACCACTTCATCGCCCGCCGCGTAGTTGGTATACGGCTCCCATGGCAAATCGTTGACCAGCCACGGCTGACTCGGCGCGATTTGGGATGTGGTCTGCGTCACATCCACTTGGTAAAACGGCCCGGTGTTGGTCGGCGTGGTGGCGACGAGATCGCCCATTTCCGGGTAATCCCAGAAGCGGGCGATAGGCGTGGTGGACGAAGTCGGGTCTATGGCCAGCACGTTGCCGTTCTGATCCAGCGTTTGCCGCAGCATCTGGCCGCGCAGAATATTCAGCACGCTCTGCTGGGCGAAGTTCATGTTCATGGCCTTGTCGCTGGCGTAGACGCCCTGGCGGTCCGCACTGGCCATGATGATGTAAATGGTCCCCAGCAGGGCCAGCAAGGCCAGGATCGCGGCGACCATGATCAGCACCACGCCGGCGCGGCGATGCCGCGGGTTTTCCGTTTTCAGCCCACCGGGGCGGATCCTCGTTGTTTGGTTTTCAGTAAGAACGGACGCCACCGTAGCCCCCTGCGACCCGGATTTTACCCGCCAGGACCGGCGTCCTCCGCGGTTAAAAACCCCTTGCGGCTTCGCGTCGCAGCTTAGTCGCCACCGCGACCGTGAGGTCAATCGAAAATCGCGAATTGGAAATTGAAAATCCATATCGCTCCTTCTGTTATTTATATACCGCCGGCTCGGGTGTGCGGGAAGGTACGGCATTTTGGCAGGTCGAAGATCCGCCCCGGTGGACGCACTCCGATGTGCCGTAAGTCTCGCCTTCTCGCCGGCCCAAACCGTCCGTAGGCCCGACGGCATGTAGGATCATGCCTACTTACCGTAGCATCGTGTGGTTGCCCCGGCGTCAAGAAATCCGGCCAGGCCGGTCTATTCGTGTCCGCCGCTGCCAAGTGCGGCTTCGCGCCCAGCCGCCGCGGCTGCGGCCCAACCCTTAGGCTTCTTATCCCTTTTTTTCGGGCAGCACCGGCCGCATGCGGGTGGGCACGGGTCACCGTGCTGTCGAGCAATAAAACCTTGGCCGTATCCAGGAGGTTATCCGGTAAACGTTTGAACCGTGCTTGCCAGCCCCCACCCTTTGGCCAGCGTCGAAATCGTTTGGTATACCGCGTCCCCAGCGCCGAAGCCGACCGGCCAGTCCCGCCACGGAATGCCGGTGCCAGCGCGAGACAGTACCGCTTCAACCCATGGCTGATCGCGGGTTTCCGGCGGGGCACCAGCACACGCTTGGACTTCGGCGATCAACA
>JAJYFE010000138.1 GCA_021785435.1 Planctomycetota bacterium | reverse complement strand
CAACCGCAACACCTGGATGCTCAACAGCGCCTTCGTGATGGCGCTGGTGGCGCTCCTCGCGGCGCTGCTGCTGTTGATTTACCAGAAATGACACGACCACCCGTGCCCGGTGTTGCCATACAAAAAGACGATGATTCTCGGGATGCTTTTCTTTCGGTAGGCTGGTCGCAGATTCTGGCCGCGATCGAGACTGGCAGGTCTGCCCCGCGGTTGGGCCAAGCCATGCCAATAACTGTCTCACTTGTAAAGGAAAAGCCTTTCTCTTATAATGTTGGGCTGCGGACCGGAAGGCGTTGAAATATCCGCGGCCGATATCCATGCGTCTTTTTAGCGCCGGCTTGGCAATCAACGTGTGGATGGACACGCCGGCATAGGCAGGGGGAATTGTCAATGGAAATTCGAGTACGCGCTGGACTAAGGTTCGGCTTTCTGTTGGTGGCATGCGCGGCGTTCGCGGTCCCACTGCGCGCGGCGTGTCTTTCGCTCGAACCCCAAATAGTCGATCCTAATCCCTCCGCCGCCATGCGGCCTCACGGCGCCAGCGGCGCCAACGGTTCGCCCGCCCCGCAGATCTATGGCGGGGTCAACTTTGGGGCGGCGGACCGCTTGGAAATGCCCCAGTACCACCTTTGTCATAACCTGGTGCAGAACCCCAGTTTCGAAGAGGGCTTCAAGTACTGGCAGTATGCAAGCATCGGCACGCGTACCGCTAACCGGATACCGCAACATTATCGGGTGCTGCCGCGCGGTGGGCCGCACGGCGGCGGTTGCCTGGAAATTCTGGGCGAAAGTCACCAGTGGCCGGCGCACCTCGACACCTTCGCGATTCCGGTCCATGCGGGGACTCTGTATACCATCAGCTTTTACGCGCGGGCGAACATCGGCACCGAATTGACCATGCGATGCACAACCGCGGTTTGGCCCACGTTTATCTATCATGGATTCTGGCTCGCGACCAAGCAATGGAAGCGTTATTCCTTCGGGTTCAAAGCCCCCAATGGTCTGATTGATCTGGATTTTGGTGTCGAGTCTCCCGGCACCGACCGCGACGTCTGGCTCGCCGACGTGCAGTTGGAGCGGGGACCGCTAACCGCGTTCGTGCGAAATCCCGCCGGAGTCCGGCTGGCAACGGCACGGCGCGGGAATCTGATGCCCGCGGGGATCGCGACCGACGCACGCCTCGTGGTTCACGGGCCTCCCGGGGCGAAAGGATGGATCCATTTGAACATGACGCAGTTCCTGGGAAGTTTTTCCCGGCGGGAGAATCTCGGATTCACCATCGGCGCCGATGGCACGACCGCTTTGCCGTTGCCGTGGGCGCAGCGTCTGGGATCGGGGCTTTACGTGTTCCGGATGGACCTGAAGCTGGACAGCGGCTTCGCCCGGCGGCAGTTCGACCGCTTGGGAGTGATGCACTTTCTCGATAACCGGCAACCTTTGAAGAATCTATGCGCCCTTGGCGGTATTGACGCGCGGTTTGACCACTGGGCCCGGATGATCGCTTTCTGGAAACATGTCGGCATCGGTGCGGCGGTGATCTTCGATCCGCCGCCCCATCCGTTTCTGCGATTGATGGCGAAGAATCGGGTGCTTGATCTTACCTCGATCTTCCGGTCTGGCGCGTGGTCAGGTAAGTGGAATTTGCAATCGAAAGTGTTTCATCTTGATCGTGTGGATCTGCGGATCGTCGAACAGAGAGCTTTCCAAAAGGCCCGCCGATACCCGGAGATCCACTACTGGAAACTGGTCAACGAACCAAGCCTCGCCTACGACAATAATTTAGCTGTGATGAAAAGGTTTATCCAGATCCTGGCCGCCGCCCGGCGTGGAATTTTGCGGGCGAATCCCAGGGCGGTGATTGTTTCACCGGATCCGTATAACATGGCTCCGACAGGCGGCATCCGCTATCTCGACACTTTCCTGAAAGCGGGGGGAGCTTCGGTCTGTAATATCATCGGCGTTCATCCGTATCGCATCCGACCGGAGACACCGGATATGGACGCCGATACGGCGACGTTGCTGCACATGCTGGATCGACGACGTTTCACCGGCCCGGTCTGGTTTGACGAAGGAATGGATTTGCCGATCTACCAATTGCCGGTTTACGACGGCATGACCGTGCTCAGGGAAGTTTCCTCGGATAAATACCGCTGCGGAACGCTGTCCTACGATCTGGGATATGGCGAGGGGATGAACGCGGCCTATGCGGCGCGCTGCTGGCTGGTGGGTTTCAAGTACAGCCGCCGGGTGGGGATGCAGGTGGACTGGATATTTTTCCAAAACGCGCAACTGGATGTGGACATGACCCCCGCCGCTCCCGCTTTTGTGCCCAATACGCTGGAGCGATTACTGGGGAATGCCCGGTTCCGTTGCGACGTAGACCTTGGCCAAGACGTGCGTTGCTATGTCTTTGAAGATTCGCGGAAGCGACCGGTGGCGGTGCTATGGTCGTACTCCCTGGCGGTGGACAAGGGAATCACGTCCGGCCCGGTAATGGATATCCGGGGAATTCCCCACGGCGTGGACTTCCACAGTCTCATGGGCAACCGGTTGAACCGTCCATCCAACGGGCGTTTGCGGCTTACCTCGTATCCGGTTTTCCTCCGTGGCCGGCCAGGCTCCTACGCGGCTTTCACGCAGGCCCTGCGGCAGGCGGTGCTTCACGGCGCCAGCCCCATTGGGGCGACGCTGCGGGTGGTTGCGCCCGGCCGTGCGCAATTGTTGCTGCGAAACATGGTGTCACGTGGCCTCAAGGGTACGTTGAAAATATCCCCAGAGGGAAACCGGACGCTTTTCGATAAGCCGGTGGCCATGGCCCCGAAGCGAACCCTGGCGTTGTCGATCCGGCTGCCAGGACGGCAGACGGACGGTCTGCGGAATTTCGCATTCAGGATTGCCTTTCAACCCGGCGGAGAAAAACATCCCATCATCCTTGACCGGGAGCTGGAAGTATTGGTGTGCCCATGGACGCCGCATCCGATCCCGACCAATGGCCGCCTTTCGAATTGGCCGGCGCGCTCCGCCATCCCCTTGCCAGAGCGGTTTGTGAATTTTCCTCCGGTCAATGGGGCCGCGGAATCATCACTCTTTCGCCAAGCGACATGGAAAGGACCGGCCATACTGTACACGGCCTGGAACAAGCGGTTCCTATACCTCGCGGTCAAAGTGTGTGACGATACGTTCCATCCGGCGGCTAAACCAAACGCGGCGTGGACGGGCACCAGTCTCCAACTGTACTTTGACCGTCCGATTACCACGGGCCAGCGTCCCGGCGCCCGCTTGAACGGCGGCTACCAATCCTACGAACTGTGGCCCGCGCGGAAAGGCGCTGTGGTTTGGCGCGACGCGGCGGCGGACCAAAGGAACACCGGGCCGGTTCCGCAAATGCGGTGTGCTTTTCGTCGGATCGCCGACGGTTACATTTACGAATTGGCGATTCCCGCGGGCCAGCTGGCGCCCCTCACACTCAAGCCAGACAGCCGCTTCCGTTTCGCCTTGCTGGTCAACCACAATAACGGCACGTACCGCGACCGGGGACTGACGCTTACGCCCGCGGGAACCGAACCCTACATGCATCCCAAGCTCTATCCCACCATGATCCTCGTTGGAGCTGGACGATCGTGACGGCGCCATTCCGACTGTCGGTATAAAGCGGGCCGAAGCAGGTAGAGTCCAGGGCCGCACCATGGAAATACAACCAAGCTGGAGAGTAACTGATGGCGATCTTCGAAACGTTACGGCATCCTTTTGTTTTCAGCTCCGCGCCAAGCCGTGCCGAGATTCTGCGTAATGCCGAACGTCCGGAGTGGCGCAGGTTTCTTGAGGAGGCCGCCGGGTATTTTCGGCATCGTGACCCCGCGCCCCCCACTTTTCCCGCGTTTTGTGACGACGGCGGGTTGGATGAAATCATGGCGGCGTCCGTGCTTGCCTATGTGACCCGCGAGCGGATTTATTTCGACCACCTGGCGGTCTGGCTGCGCGGGATGACCGCCTTGTTCACCGCGGTGCGGGAGAAATGGGAGGATAACCTGCGGCGTATCGTCCGCGGCCAGCGCCCCATCGCGGACCAGCCGTTCTTTACCGAAAATCCGCGGCAGTTTTTCGAGGGTTTCTCGGGATCCTACTACTTTACGGAAGCCGGTCTGATGGCCTGCGCCATTCACCTGCTGGATATGGTTGAGGCTTACGCGCCGGGCCTGCTTTCATCGGTTGAAAAACGACAGACGCTCGCGGCGCTGGCGCACTTTGCCGATCGCTATGCCTTTCACGAAGAGGCTTTGAAGTATTCCAATCGCGGCATCTGGGCTAACGCGGGCGTGCTTATCTCCGCCCTGTGCCAGCAGGATCCGGTGGCGGCGGCTTTGTTGTTGCAACAGGCCCGCGGTCGCAACCATCAGCTTCGGTCGACCTTTTTTGATGACGGCGGCTATGCGGAAGGGGCGTGGGCCTACCACGCCATGGCCATGGATGGTCTGATCTGCTACGCCCTTATCGCCGAGGGGGCGTTCGGACAGTCGCTCGCGGCCGGCACCAGTGCCGCGCCGGACGACGTCTACGCCGGCTATCCAGCGCTCGAGACCTTGGTCAGGACATATGTGAGCTCCGTTATTCCGGGACCTTTGCCACGTGAGAATCCCCGCGGCCACGGCTGCCACTACAGCCACCAGCCGGTGTGGTTGCGGCCCAGCCTCTTATACGCGTACGCTCGTGGCCGGGATGCTCAGATCGGATGGCTGATTGAACGCTTAAGGCCATCCACCCGCGCGTATCACCCGAGCCACCATGCCGCGGTCCGCAGTGCGGCCGGCGAGCTACGCCCCGCTTCCCGTCCGACGCCACTGCCGGTGACTCCGACGGCCATCTTGGGGCTGGGCAGCTTCATACCGCTGCTGAATTTTTGGCTGGACCTGCCCGTCACCAACGCAGCCCCCTTGCCACGTGGTTTGTCGATTTGGCCCGATTTTGGCGGCGTGATCTCACGCGGCGATTGCCAGCGGGACGATCGTTCGACGACCTGGGCGCATTACGGCTTCCTGGGGACGGGGAAAGGGCACCGGGATACGCTTCACGTCGGGCTGGCCGTGGGAGAGCGGGAAATTCTGGCGGATCCTTTTCCCCGCAACGGCCCCGCGGGGCATATTTCCTCTCTCATGCACAATACCGTCATCATGGACCGCAGTGATCCACCCACGACAATTGGACAATTGCTTGAGCATGTGTCAGGTGGCCACGCCGACGCCTGGATCATGCAGAACGCCGGCGGCCAACCACCCCGCCGCGCGTTTATGAGCGATCCCCGTGCCGAATCCAGGTACTACTTTGATGTCGATCCTTGTCCATCCCCCGGCTTTTGGCATCGGCGGGCTGTGCTTCATTTCCACGACCGCGCCTTGATCGTCCTCGACCTGGTCCGGGCCGACAACGGATATGGCCACGTGTTTGACACGATGTTCCACACCCTCACCCCGGCCTTGAATATTCCGCCCGACGATGGCGGTGCGGAGGAAACCTACCACTGGCGCCCATTTGTACGTGGTGAACCGGCCAGGGCAGTCGCGCTGCGGATGCACCCGCTGGCCTTGCCGCCAGGGGATTCCGCCATCCTCGCCTTTGATGGAGAACCGCCCTTCCGGCTCTTGGCATGGAGTTTTGGCCAATCGCCCACCTTAGCCTGGGCGACGCATTCTTTTCCGGCCGGAGGCCCCAATGTGTTTGGCCTGCGTTTTCGGCGTGTAGCCGCGGAGTTTCATGCGGCATACGCCCTGACGTGGGATGCGCACGCCCAAGTGGACATCACGGTGACCAACGGGCATACCTTCCGGGTGCGGCTTGGTGAGGCGGTGGGCGAGGTCAATTTGGACCGGGCCAACACCAAATTTGCCTCGGAAAAGAACGCCGGGTTATAACTTATCCCGCCCTATTCGCCCTTTTCGCATGGATGCGGGCGATTTTTTTGCGGGTTCAGTCCCCGCGGCGCTCCCACCCAGAATGCGGGAAAGAGTTCGCCCGCCCTGGCGAAGCTTCTCTTGGAGGGGACGCGTCGAGAAATCCTCCAACAAAAGCCACCCGTCGTAGCCGGCGGCAAGCAGGGCGCGAATCACCCTGCTCCAATCCACCAAGCCGCGTTCCAGCGCCGCAAATTGCCACTGCCAGTGCGCGCGCCTCGTGGGGTGTTCCATCCAATCCAGTTTGGTCCAGGCCCACTGAATGTTTTTCACATGCACGTGGTCCAGATAACCGCTCAGCGTCTCCACGACGATTTCCCACGGTTCATAGCCTTCCACGACCATATTGGCGGGGTCGAGTATCACACCCGCCGCGGCACTGTCAAACCGCGCCAGAAAGCGCTCCGCCAGACTTGCGCTCGGCAGTAGAAAACCGAAATGTATTTCCAAGAGAAGTCTTATTTTGTAGGGGCCGGCGAGGTTGAGCGCCATGGCGAAATCATCGGCGCTCCGTTGAACCTGCTCGCGATAAGGAACCCCCGGGTCGTAGCTGCGCAGGCCCACCCGCAGGCTGGGCGCTTTGAGCCGCGCGGAAATTTCGAGCATGCGGCGAACCGCTTCCCTGTCGTGAGCGCGCGCATCCGAAGCGACACTGACGGTCGTAAGCCCCAATTCCCGGCTCTGCCGGCCCAGTTCGTCAGCCCCCCGTTCAGCCAGGTCCGGAGTCAATGCGTAGCCCCCACCGACACCCCATGCAACCCCTTGGTAGCCGGTTTTCGCGATCTTCTGAAGGTACTCGTCGGGGGGCAATTTGCGACCGCTGTCGTCAAACACCCGGCCCTCCACCATCATGGCCGTGAAGACACCAAGTCGCATGTCAGCTCCGGCCCACGTCCGGCCCCCGCGGTTGGAACCGTGGCCGGCTCCCCAAGTGGCGCCCGGACTGGCGCCGCCCGGCCGCATCGCGCCGAGGCGTAGATCGCATCCGTAATTTGCGTGATGATCAGCGCCTGCTCCAGCCCCGTGCGCGGCGGGTGACGCTCCTGAATGGACGCAATGAAATCCTCCAGGGGACCGTTCGCCAGGGACTCCTCGTCCCGCGTGGCCTCGGTTTCCGTGGCGGCCCACAGGACTCTGGAAACCAATCCTTTTTCAGGCGCCGCCCAATGGTGGGTGACGGACCATTTCCCATCCACGCGCGTCATGTCGATTCGCAGCGAGCCGTGCGAGCCGATTATTTCCCATGCGTCTTCGTTCGCCGCCGCCAGGAACTCCCCGCGTTCCAGCGTGATGGCCCGGCCCCCTTCGCACTGGATCAACGCCGCGAAATGGCTCTCGGCGTCCGAATCCGGGGCCACGTGCGAGGAAAGATGCGGCGCAATCCTCCAAATCCGGGCCAGGACTTCCTTTGCCGCGAATGACCACCCGGTCACGCCGAGCAGAAAATCGAGGTCGTATGTCCCCCAATTGACGAGAATGCCTCCTCCGTTGATGGCGCGGCTAACCCGCCAACGTGGCGGCGGACCCTTCGGTGGGCCGCCTACTCCGTGGGCGGCCCGACAACGCAGCAAGCGAAGCTTTCCCAACGCGCCACCGGCCACAAACTCCGTCGCCACGCGCGCCACCTCCGTCAAACGGTAGCGCGCCGAGCAACAGGCGCATACCAACTCGCCCCTGACCGCCATCATCGCCCTGATTTCGCCGGCATTCATCGCGGCTGGTTTCTCGAGCAACACATGCTTGCCGGCATTCAGGGCGTCAATCGCAAGTTGCGAGCGCCCGGCTGTGGGAACCGCCAACACAACGGCTTCGACCTTCGGGTCGCGCAGGAGAACATCCGCGTTGGGGCAAACTTTGTGAACCTTAAATTGTTCGGCCGCGTCCCCTGCTTTTTCCCGATCGATATCCGCGATGGCGACAACATCGACACAGTCCAACCGGGCGGCGGCTTTCAGATGCTGCTGGCCTGTGAAGCCGCAACCGACCACGCCCACGTGCATTTTCTTCAACTGTCGACTCCTAAGAACGCGGGCCGCTCCCCGGCGGGAGAAAATGTCCTCCGCAAGCCTGGACCGCCGAGTATCACCACGCACTGCCCTTGGCCGCCCCAGCAGGATTCACCGCCCGCACGGGCATCATGCAGGTGTCGAATGGAGGGGCCAGCGTATGGATGTAGGGAGTACCCGGGTTCCAAATCTGCTGGTTGGTATCCGTGGTCCCGTTCACCACGCCCGTGGCGGCGGTGTAGGTGAAAATGTTGTCACCATTCTGGCCCACATACGGCGAAATTTCCCAGGTGACGTGGTCGTCGCCAAAACCCACGTTCTGGCCGTCGCCGGCATGGTTGCCGGAATTGTAGATGTACGGCCCGTAGGTATTGGCCGTTGGTAAAACCTTCGTGTCGCGGTAGTACACGCCATCGCTTGGGCCGTCCGCGAACGACGGACCCCACCACCCGTCGTAGGGAACCGGCGCCATGTCACTGACCAACGGTACCTGGGTATTGGCGCCGGTGGTGGTCCACCACTGGCCCGGCTGTTGACCAAAATCCGCATTTTCGTAGGGCCAGGGAAAGGCGATGGAATAACTTAAACCCTCACCGTAACCGCTGGAAGGGTTATTCGCGGTCTTACCCAGGTCTTTTTGCGACATCCACCCGAAAGACGTGTAATAGCCGTTCGTCTGCCCCGCGAAGGCCGTCGTGAGAACCGTTTCCACGGATGGACCCTTGGCTATCGGATCGGACGGGCAGATGAAACTGGCGGGCGTGGTATAGCCCTGCAGGACCAGTATCCACCCTTCGGTTGCCGGCTCAGGCGACCACCAAGTGCCCCCCTTGGTCATGTACCACTGGGCCACGGCGGCGTCGGCGGTCGGCTCGTACGCCGGGTACTGACTGTTGTTCGGGTTCTCCGGGTGGTTTCTGGCGTATATTGGGGAGCCCGCCCAGTTGCTGGCCATAGCCGGGAACACGCCGTTGTTGCTTTGCGCGTACACCACCATGGCCTGAATGATCCCGCGCACGTTGGCCATGCACACGGCGCGATTGGCCAGTTCCCGAGCTTTCGCCAGTGCCGGCAGCAGGATAGAAACAAGTATCGCGATGATCGAGATCACCACCAGCAGCTCGATCAGGGTAAAGCCGGTTTCCCGTGCGTCCTGACCGCTGGCGGGACGCTGCCAGCGGTTTCCAGTTTCAAACTTGACCAACTCCTTGTACGTATGGACGACTACGGACCTCCGGCCGCCGCCCAAGCGTCGGAAGTCGTGCGAGTGCACCACGGAAACGCCGTCATCCGGAACTAAATCCTGCCGTACCATAAGGCACCTCCTTATCCTTCGCCCCGCAAAAGCCGGCCCCGGATCGCACGACCCGGTGTAAACCCGCATCCGTTGGGGCGAAACGAATATCGTTGTCTCACGCGAAGCCGCGCCGCCCGCGAAAACATCCTCTTAATGTTCCCTTAAAATCCCCGCGGAGCTCATTGACTTCGCCGCCACATCCCCACCCCGGTTTTCCAACTTCTTCTGGAAAAGCTTTCGGCTTCCACAGCCTACACGTCCAAGCCGAAGACTATAATGGAAAAGCGTTTCCATAGTTAAGTGTAGCAACCCCCCGCCATCTTTGCAAGCGGGCATCTCAACCCCTTGCGACCCATCCCGTAATCGCTTGCCCGGTCCTCCGCCTCCGCCGATCACGGCACTTTTACGTAAACCGTTTTCCTTTATTTATTTTACACGCCGCGCGCGGGGCGGTCAAGCCCATCGACGTCCGATCGGTTGCCGGCGTGTGACATTTTTTCCGGAAGAGTCGTAGCGCAGGTCGGAAAGCCGCCCCTGGAGGTCTTTCCAGGTCGCCATAGGCGACTCGCCTCCGAAGACCTGCACCGTCGTTCGGCGGACTGGAAAGTCTGCGCTGCCCGGCGTAAGGGGCGCCCGGAGACACCGATTCCTTCTCGGAAAAATTGTCACGCCCTGTTGCCGTCCGCAAGTGGTCCAATCAGTATAGACCAAGAGTCGTTCCCGCAATCCATTGACTGGAAACCAGTTGCGACGCGCGCTTTTTGATCAGTCCGGACTGCATCCGGAGGAACATCTCCGCCGCAGCAACACCCATGCCAAAGCGATCAAACTCGGCGCGACTCAGTTGGGGAAACGTTACCGCTCCATCCGCCTCGCTATCGCAACTGACCAGTCCGAAATCCCGCCCTGCGTTCTTGCCGAACCGGCCCGCCTGGTTGGCCAGCGCCTGGGCGATCAACGAGTTGTAGGCGATCACGCCGGTCCGGGGAGTCAAACCGCGGACCAACTCTTCCGAAATGATGTAAGGGTCTTCCGGTTCATGGATTTCCATGGGGACCTGTGCGACATGGGCGGTGCGTCGCGCCCCCTCTAACCTCTGCGCCACACTGAAATGACTGCTTGCAACAGGAGGGGGGCCGACCCAGAGCAGATGACGGCAGCCAGCATCCAGCAACGCCTGCGCCACCAATTCGCCAGTGGCTACTTCGTCCCGGCGAATACAATTATTCGGATGCCATACGCTGCTTTCCACCCATATCGCCTGCTCGAAAAAAGTTTCGATCTTGGCCACAATATCCGGCGGCATTCCCGAAATGATAATCAGCCCGTCGATGAGCTTTTCCTGAAAAATCCGCGGCACTTCGCGATCCTTCCCCGCGATGTCTCCCACGCGGAGCAAGGTTGTCAAATATCCGGCGGATTGCAACCTCTCATTCATCCCCAGAATCAACTCGAAGGCCGCCAGAAAATGGAACCGGTGGGCTTGCGTGTTGCGAAGGAGAATGCCCACCATGGAGCTGCGCCTGCGGACCAGCGCGCGGGCCGCCGCGTTGGGACGAAAATTCAGCCGCTGGGCAATAGCATACACCCGTTGGGCATTACGAATAACATCGGACCGACTGCCTTTTCTCTTCCCGTTTAATATCTTGGAGACGGTGCCAATGGAAAGACGTGCTTCGGCGGCGATGTCGCGAATGGTGGCCATCGCTTTCCTCCCACCGGACCCGACGGCGTTTCCAAGGAGCCGCCTGTCAATGGCAAACCTTATCCTTTCCCCCAATGTACCGCCCGCTCCCGATTTTTTCAATCCTTGACGGTAATCCGTGGTTCTTCATCGGGGTTCTTTATCCGCCATGCGAAACCCAGCTCACCGGAAACGCCGCTACCGTGGCGCACCCGCGGCGGACGCCGCCTTTAGCACCACCATGGTTACATCATCGACGCGCCGATTCAGACCGGCGAAACGCCGCGTTTCCCAGATCATTTGCCGACACACTTGCTCCGCCGGTCCTCCGGCGTGGGCCAGGAGTGCCTGGCGCATACGGGCCTTGCCGAACATTTCGCCGTTGAAATTCCTGCCGTCCGTCAGTCCGTCCGTGTAAATGAATACCAGATCGTCCGGCTCCAGCTGCAGCACCTCCTTGCGATACACGGCCGTGGGGTCCACCCCCAGCACCAGCCCTTCTCCGGGCAATTCCCGAATTTGGCCCCGGCGCACCAACAGGGCCGGTTCATGCCCGGCCGAACAATAAGTCAACCGGCGCTGCGCGAAATCCAATGTCCCGTACC